>CAIMTB010000580.1 GCA_903844265.1 uncultured Verrucomicrobiota bacterium | reverse complement strand
CGTGGTTTCCCAGTCGTACAGCACCAGGTTCGTCCGCCCCGCGATCCGCGACAACAACCCCTCCGGAGCCGGGCGCCCAGGCCCCGTCGGCAGCGGGAAAAGCCCGCCGAACAACTGCTCGTGATCCCCCACCTTCTGCGCCTCCATGAACGGCGCGAAATACGGCAGCCCCCGCATCTCCACACGGGTCGCCTGATTCGTGATCCGCAGCGAAAACACCGAACCGCTCCACAGCATGTTCGTCACCGCCCTCACCGGCAGTGTGAGCGACACCTGCGCCATCAGGTTGGTCGGCGCCTGGATCGGGGCCGCGAAATACTGCCGCCACGGATCACCCGCCATCGACCAGAGGAACAGCTGCTTCGGCCATTCGGGAACTCCGAGCTCCGCGAAAAGCCCCAGCCGACCGATCCACGTGTCCGCGCCCTGCACAGCGGTGAATCCCACCAACGGATCCTGCAGCACGTTCGTCGGCAGTTGCCAGGCGTCGTGCGGGAGATTCAGCGGCCTCGCAAACGCCATCGTGGCCAAGGTGCGGAACCGGCCGTTCCTCGGCTCCACGCTGACCTGCAGCAGGGGCCACTGATCCACCGGCCCGGGAGGCTTCTCCCGAAGATTCAGCATCCCCGCGATCCCGGCGATGTTCGCCTCCACTTGAAGAAACGCGTTCGTCGCCGACGCGGGCCCCGGCCGTCCACTGCTCCGGATGGCCGCACGAAAATCATCGAAGGCACCCGCCCCATTCCCGATCGACGCCCAGCCACCGTCCACCGCGAACCTCGCCGCGCCCTTCCCCGGCGCCACGGCCATCTCGAAGGCTTCACCCGGTTTCGCCGCCGCGGGCGCCCGCAGCACCCGGCGCAGCTCCGACCCGACGATCGCTGCCGCCGCAGGTTCGAGACGCACCGAAAGGGCCCAACCGGTGACATGCCCCCCACCCGTCCTCACCTCGAGATAACTCTCCGCGTCCAGCAGCGAACGAACCACTGGCACCAGCGGACCGGCGTCATTCGTGCCCAACCGCGCCCCACCGAACCACGTCGGCAGGTCCACCGCCAACCGGCGTGCCACATCCGCCAGCACCGCCTGCGATTCCGGCAGACGAAAAACCTCGCGCGCCTGCGTGAGATCCGGACTCGCGGCAATCATGCCCAACCCCGCGAAATGGTGCCGTACAAGCACCTCCTTGGGCGGATTCTGACGAGTGGTGCATCCCGCAAACAGGAACGGCACACAAGCCAACCAGAGGAATTTCGTACGGTGCGTCATCGGGGAACGGTTTCTGCCAAACCAGAGGCCAACTGGCAATACGACTGTTCCGTGCCACATCCCGGCACCGTCTATCGCACCGCTTCCTGGGCCGTGTTTCCCAGACCTTCCGACCGCAGGCTGGCAAGCAACGAAGTCAATCCCGCCAGATCCTCCGGCATGACGGCCGATATCTCCCGCAGCGTTTCCGCATACCCGCCCGCTGACCGCCCCCCACAAATGATCGCCGTACCCGGCGAAAGATAACGCCGCAACTGCAGAAGTTCCCCGGGGATCTGACGATCGTCGGCCGGATAAACCAGGCTCAGCAGGACCGCCCGGGCGCCATTCTGCAACGCAGCCCCGGCAATCTCCGCAGCCGGCAGGCTCACCCCCAGGTAGATTACCCGCCAACCCGCATGGGCCGCCGCAGCCGCCACGATCACCGCCCCCAGTTCGTGGATCTGGCCCGCCGGGGTCGCCACGATCGCCCGCGGGGCCCCCTCCACATTCCCGTAGACCCGCGTCGTCCGCGCCAGGAAATCCCGGATCTGACCCGAGGCGAAATGCTCGTGGGCCGACGTCATTTCGCCCCTCTGCCAGAGTTCCCCCACCCCGCGCGCGAACGGACACACCACCCGCTGCAACACGCCGTTCAAACCAAACTGCAAAGCCCCGCGCTCCAGCACCGAATTCAGCTCAGAACCGGAAAATTCCCGCGTCGCGTTCAACGCCGCCAAGACCAGTCCCGACTCGATGTCGCGGCCAGCCATCACCCGCTCCGACGGCGCCGCGGCCGGGGACGAAACCCGCCCATTCCCGCCAGGGGAACCCCCGTCCAATGCCCCACCCCCATTGTTCGCCACCGAAACACCGTTCTCCCCCGACAGACGGGAAAGCTCCGTGTCCTTCAACTTCGCGATCAACCCGATGCTGTGCCCCGCCTCCGTCGCCTTCGCCAAACACTTCAGGCGATCGATGTCCTTCTCCGTGTACAAGCGCCGCCTCGTCGCCGTCCGGTGCGGCACCACCACCCCGTAACGCTTTTCCCAGACACGAATGACGTGAGGACTCAACCCCGTCAACCGGGCCACTACCTGGATCGGATACTGCAACGAAACCACAGCGCTAAATTAGACAAATAATGAACAACATCAAATTAAAACAGCCACCTCGCACGGCAACGAACCCAAACGAAGACCTGTCCCTGTATTGGATTCCTCAAAAAAAACAGCCGTCTCCACTCCATCCCGCCTCCCTCCTCCGTCCCCTTCCGAAATCCGGGATACCCCCCACGCCCGCAGGCGGCCCGCCGCGCGGGTGCAGGGAGGTGTCTAACTGTTGTTATCTTCTCTTTGACAATATCAAGACAGTAGGCAACGGTAGCCCTACTCAAGGGCATGACTGCCCAATTTGAGCACCAGGAATCGAGACAGTGTCTAGTCAGTGGACTTAAACAGGAGAATTTAAGTCTTGTTTATCTGAATCACCATGGAAGGCTGTACGCATTGGACATGAAAAACGCTCGATCCAAGACCACGCCCCGCAAACGCCGGAGCGCCCTGACCCCAACGCCGCCCCCGCCCGCCCGTGCCGCGCGCCGGAAAAAGGTCGCCACCTCCATCCCTGCCCGCCTGGCCGCCGCCGCCCTCGCGCCAGCCAAGACCCCAACCGCCGCCAACGTGGTGTCGCTCCCCGAGCCCCCCACCTCCGCCCTGCCCGCCACTCAGGCGCTCGAGTCCCCCATCCGCGAATACGGCGTCCGATCCCCTCTCGAGCAATACCTGCGTGAGATCACCGAGGTCCCGCTCCTCACCCCGGAGGAGGAGGTCACGCTCGCCGGCAGGATCCAGCGCGGAGACAAGAAAGCCCGCGAACACATGATCCGGGCCAACCTCCGCCTGTGCGTGAAGATCGCCCGCGACTACGAGCACCACGGGGTTCCCCTGCTCGACCTGGTCAACGAGGGCAACATCGGGCTCATGAAGGCGGTCGATTACTTCGACCCGACCAAAGGCGCCAAGTTCTCCACCTACAGTTCCTGGTGGATCAAGCAGGCCATCAAGAGGGCCGTCGCGAACCAGTCCCGGACGATCCGGATCCCAATCCACCTCCGCGACCGCATCGCCCACTTCTGGCGCATCCATTCCCAGCTTCACAATGAGATGGGCCGCGAACCCTCCGACGAGGAAATCTCGGACGAGATGGGCCTGCCGATCAACCGCATCCGGAAGATGCGCCGCGCCATGCTCACCACGATCTCCCTCGACGCCCAACTCGGCGACGACGACAGCAGCACGGTGTCCGAGGTGGTCGCGGATGAGCGTTCGACAACGGCCTATCAGGACCTGGACCAGAGGACCCGCGCCGACCTGGTCCGCGAACTCCTCGACCGGCTCAATGACCGCGAATTGACGATCCTCCGCCAGCGCTTCGCGCTCGAGGGAGGCTCCGAGAAGACGCTCGAGGAAGTCGGCGAGATGTTCAGCCTCACGCGCGAACGCATCCGCCAGCTGCAGAACATCGCCCTCGTCAAACTCCGCCGTTGGATCGAACAGCGCGAAGCCGTCCCCGAGGCCGCCTGATCCCATCCCTCCCGCCCATGCGCCCATGCCGCAAACCTCGCGGCATGGGCCTTCCCATTTCAAGAGTCCGAGCCCTGACGACGGATTCCCCGGCTTACTGCCCCCCCGCCGCCTTGGACTCCGCCTGCCGCGCGCGCAGAATCGCCTCGCGCCGGACCTGCTGGAGTTCCTTCACCAGATTGTTCCGGATGCGATCGGAGTCGCGGTAGGCCTGGACGCCATTGGTGACCCGTGTCGCGGGCTGACCTCCGACCGCCCGTCCGGTCGAGGGGTCAAGGGACGGCGGAGCCCCCCCGACCGCAGCCCCGGAATCTCCAAGCATCGCGTAGGACCCGTGCACCACGCCAAAGCGGAAGAGATCATTCCTCGCCCGGTCGAGCGCCTCCCGGGCGATGACTTGCAGTTCCGGGCTGATGCGTTGCTCCACCCACCACGGCTGTGCCCCGGGTACTTCCTCGACCACCGGACCCGGGGTGACGTGTGGCCCCGGCAGCGACACGTCCGCACCGGAGAGCCGCGCCATGATTCGCGAGCCGGAGACGACCACCCCTCCAGAAGCGGGCGGGGCCGCCTCAGCCACCTCTGCAGGCGCAACCGCTGCTGGCTGGGGCTGAGGCCCCGAGCGCAAGAGAATCACCCCGACCACTCCCAGACCGACAGCAACAGCAACCAGAAAACCGGGACGAAGACCGGAATTGGGACGGGTGGATTTCATGGGTTCCTTCTAGTCGATGATGCCTGATCCTGTCCGGCCGGCGCATCCACAATTTGTTGACGGTAGGGCGCGCACTCCGCTGCGCGCCGTCCT
>CAIMTB010000579.1 GCA_903844265.1 uncultured Verrucomicrobiota bacterium | reverse complement strand
ACGTGGCGGGGTGTCGGGGACGGCAAGATCGGCTGGCCTGGCAGACGCACGGGATGCGGGGGATGCGCTGCAGGTGGTCCAGGTTCGATTCGAGGGCGCCAGCACGTCGGGTGGTGTTGTGACGGAGGTGCCGCTTTCGGGGCGGATTCATCGGCTGATCGGATCGGATCCATCGCGTTGGCAGCGGAACCTGACCTCGCATGGGCGGGTTCGTTACAAGGATGTGTACCCTGGCGTGGACGTGGCCTTCTATGGGAATGGGCGGGAGCTAGAGTACGATTTCATTGTCGGCCCGGGGCGGTCATCGGATGTCGCCCGGCTGCGGTTCGACGGCATCAAGGCGAGCCGTGTGGATGCGGATGGCCGGCTCCTTCTGGACACGGGGAAGGGTGAGTTGATCCAGCGTCGGCCGGTGGCGTATCAGGAAGGCTCGCAGGGTCGGGTTCCGGTTGCTGTGGCCTATGTGACCCACGAGGACGGCTCGGTGGGATTCTCGGTGGGCGAGCATGACGTGACCCGCGCCCTCGTCATTGACCCGGTCTTGAGCTACGCGACCTATTTCGGTGGCCTGGGGTTTGACGAATGTTGGGACATCGCGGTGAACGCTGACGGTGCCGCGTACGTCGTGGGTGAAACCGAGTCCGTCTCGTTCGCGAATGTGGCGATCGGTTCCACCAATGCTTTCCAGGGCAAGTACCAGGGCGGCTTGGCGGATGTGGCGGGAGACGCTTTTGTGGCGAAGCTGGCTCCGGACGGCTCGGCCTTTGAGTGGATGACCTACCTCGGGGGATCGGATCTGGAGACCGCGTTCAGTGTGGCGCTGGCGGCGGGTGATGAGCCGGTGGTGGGCGGATTCACCACGTCGACAAATTTCCCGGTCACGGCCGGTGCGTTCCTCAAGTCGGTTCCCGGGGTGACGAATCGATTCACCCGACGCCTTCCGTTGGCCGGCTTTGTGACGCGCCTCAAGTCGGACGGGTCCGGGATCGTGGCCTCCACGCTCTATGGCGGCGATGGCGAGGATCAGGTCCTTGATGTCGCGGTCCTTGGCGATGGCACCATCGCGGCGGTGGGAAGTACGACCTCCTCGAATCTCCCGGTCAGCGCGGGTGCGGTGCAGGCCGTCTATGGCGGCAACAAGGACGGTTTTCTGGCCCGTTTTTCGGCCGATTGCTCGACGCTCCTGATGGGAACCTATATCGGCGGCAGCGCCCGGGACTCGGCGGAAGGCGTGGCTCTCGATGCTGCGACCGGCCTGATCCACGTCGTGGGCTTTACCGAGTCGACGAATTTCCCTGTGCGACTGGCGTTGCAATCGACCAATGCGGGAAGCGCCGATGCGTTCGTGGCGGGTTACCGTGCGGCCGACGGTTCGCTGGCCTATTCCACCTATATTGGCGGGTCTGCGACCGATTATGCCTACCGCGCAACGACGGATACCAACGGCGCGGTGTGGGTCGTGGGACAGACGTTCTCGGATGATTTCCCCGTGCTCGGCGGTGTGCAGTCCACGAATGCCGGGGGCGGCGATGGATTTGCGCTGCGGTTGTCCCCAGACGGCCAGGCATTCCAGTACGCGACCTTCCTTGGAGGACCGTATGAGGATGGGATTTGGGATGTCGCGGCGGATCGCGGCGGTTCAGTGCATTTCGTGGGTACGACGTTCTCGTCGATCATGACGGGCGTCTCGACAAACACCTCGCTGCAGGCAACCAACGCAGGTGGAGCCGACATCCTCGTGGCGAGGCTGGATCCTTCGGGGTCGCTGGATGCCACCTTTTATGGCGGTGGCGGTGACGACATCGCGTACGGCGTTGCCGTGGATTCGGCGGGGAACACGTATCTGGCCGGACGTGCCCGTTCAGTTTTCTTCCCGGTGAGTGGTACGAACGTGGCGCAGTCGAGCTACGGTGGCGGGCGTGCGGACGGGTTCGTCATGAAGCTTTCCGAACCTCCAACGCTGACGGTCATGAGAACCGCTCGTGGGCTCGAGCTTTCATGGCCTGCCCCGAACTCGGGGTTTGTCCTGGAATCAGCTTCGTCGGCTCCTTCCGCGGCGGCGTGGTCTGTCGTTCCGGCCATGCCTGAGCGCGTCGAGAACCGGCACCTCGTTCGGGTTCCCGCGGAATCCGTCGACCAACTCTTCCGCCTGCGATCGGGGCGGTGATCCAGTTGGCCGGAAATCGGGAGTCGGCAAGAAACCAAAAACCCGCGTCGAGTGGTCAGCAACGGACCCCTCGACGCGGGTTACTCATGACCAGATCACGACTGGGTCGTGGAAGTCGGCTTCACGGGCGGGGCCTTCTTTGCGGTAGGCTCAGTCCGGTAGTGTGAGTAGTACTGATTCTGGTAGTAATAGTAGGAGTAGTAGTAGGAATCGCGGCCCTCGAAGTCGATATCGTTGAGGAGCACGCCGACGATCTGGATGCCCGCGTCCTGCACGCGCTGGACGGAGCGGCGGGCGTGTTCGCGACGGATCTTCTTGAACTTCATGACGAACAGCACGCCGTCGGCCTTGGAGCCGAGCACGAGCGGATCGCTGACCGCGCTGATCGGCGGGCAGTCGAGGATGACGCGGTCGTAGCGTTGGCGCAGTTCGGCGAGGAGCTTGTCCATCCGCGGGACCTCGAGCAGTTCGGAAGGGTTGGAGGGGACCGGGCCGCAGACGATGACGTCGAGGTTTGGGGAGTCCGACTTGTGGATGATGTCTTCGATTCGGTCGGTGGTACCCTGGAGGTAGGCAGCGAGGCCGACGGGGGCGTGGATCTGGAACGCTTTGTGAACGGATGGGCGCCGGAGATCGGCGTCGACAAGGACGGTCTTGAGCCCGCCTTGCGCCGTGACGATGGCGAAATTGGAGGCGCAGAGCGATTTTCCCTCGGAGGGGATGGAGCTCGTGAAGCCGAACACGCGCATTTTGTCGGCACGGGCGGCGAGGGAGATGGAGGCGCGGAGCGTGCGGAAGCTCTCGGCGGCGGAGGAGCGCGGGTGGAGGTGGGAATGAAGGTCGCGCTCGTGGAGGTTGCCCCCTTTGATGTTGGGGACGTAGCCGAGGAACGGGAGCCCAAGGACCGTCTCGATGTCGTCCTGGCTCTTGATGGAATCGTCGAGGTAATTGACGAAGAAGGCCAGTCCGAGGCCGATCGCGAGGCCGCCTACGACGCCGAGGATGAGGACGATCGTGACCTTGGGTTTGACGGGCAGGATGGGGAGCTCGGGGTGGTCCTTGACCAGCATGTTGTTGACCGAGTTCTTGGCGGAAACCTGCGTTTCCTGGATGCGCGCGAGCAGGCTGATGTGGAGCGTCTTCAGCTGGTCGGCCTTGCGCTGCAGGACATCATAGGTGATGCGAAGCTGGTTCAGCTCGGTCAGGGCTTCCTGTCGTGTCTTGAGGAGTTCCTCCATTTTCCGCTCGGTGGCAGAGGCGATCTGGGCGCGGGTCTGGATGGACTCATAGATCTTGTGGCATTCCTCGTCGAAGGACTGCCGGGCGGATTTGACTTCCGAGCGGGCTGCAATGACGGCGGGCCACTTGTCCTTGTAGCGGGTCAGGAGGGACTGGAGGTTGCTCTCCCTCATGACGAGGTTGACCTTCAGCTCCTTGACAGTGGCGCTTTGGGAGATGTCGGGGATGGTGTCGAGCGAGGTGCCTTCCTTGGAGATCCTCGCGACTTCCTGGGCGACCTGTCTTGCCTCCGCCGCGGTGCTTTGGGCGCGGGCCAGATCGGATTGCGCCTGGGTCAAGGCCTGGAGAACGATGTTTTCGCTGGCCCCGAGCGAGACCATGTTGTGGGACTTTTTGTACTCCTGAAGAGCCTCGTCGGCTGCCCGGACTTCTTTTTCCTTGTCCTCGACCTCGAGGTTCATCCACTTCGCGGCCTCGAGGGAGCGACTGCGACGGAGCTCCATGTTGTCCTCCACGAAGGTCGTCGCCAAGGTGTCGGCAATGTTGGTGGCGAGCCGTGGATTCTGATGCTCGACCCGGACCTCGACCAGTCGGGTGAGGCGGACCGGGAAGATCTCGATCTGGCTGCGGACGCGTTGCACGGGGTCGAGACTTCGTGAGTACTCAGGAAGTTTCTCGAGTTCCAAGGTGTTGGCCAGGCGGCGGAGCAGGGTGGGACTTTGGAGATTGCGGTACTGGGTGAGGAGATAGTCCTGCTCACGGCCGGACGTGAGGACGATTTCACGCTGGGAGAAAACGCCGTCGGATTCGCGGTCGATCTGGATGATCGCCGTGGCCCGGTAGATCTTGGGAGCGCGGAGGAGGTACAGCGTGGTCCCGAGGAGGCAGAGGAAGAAGCCGATGATGACGAGCCATCGGCGTTCGAGGACGATCTGCCAGTAATGGCGGAAATGGACCTTGGCCTCGGCACTGATCAGGCCGCTGCGGGAGTTGTCGGACGAATCCATATCTGGAGCGGTCGTGACGTTGCGGTGGGGTTGGGAACAAGAGCGATGCGATGCGGAACGGATCGGATAAGACCCAATCAGATTCGCGACTCGGAGACGTAGACGATGTCGCCGGGTTCGAGGTAGATGACCTTCTCGGGGCTGTTTCTCTGTTCCTCGTCGCTGCAGCGCAGTGGCTTCTGGCCGGGACGACTGACCTCGATATCACCTTTGCGGGCGAGGCGCGTATATCCTTGGGCGTTGCTGATCGCCTCGATGACAGAAAGCTTACGTTCCGGAGGGATCTCCACCTGGCCCGGTTTGTTGACCTGGCCGATGACCGACACGAGGTTTTTGCGATACTCCTTCACCTGGACGATGACCTGGGCGCTGACGAGGTAATCGTCTTCAAGCAGTTTCTTCACCTCCGTCTGTACGTCGACAGGGGTTCTGCCGACGACCTTCAACGTCCCGATGTACGGATAGGAAATCTCGCCGTCCGCCGAAACCCGGAATTCCTTGGCGGTGATCGACGGTTCATTCACCACCTCGATCAGGAGTGTGTCCTGGGCCTGGAACTTGTAGGTGTCCGAGGGTTTCAGCGGCTGTACGCTGGAGGCCTTCGGAGGACTGGTGGGCGTTGGGGCGTCCGCGGCGAGGGCCGCGTTCATACCCAGCAGCAGGGCCGCGGCCCAGGAGGTGAAGTGCTTAAAAGCCGGCCGTTGCGAGCAGCGAGATAAGATGGACGTCATAGTCTGGGACGCTCGGTAAGTTGTCGCGATAACTGGAGAAATCATAGGCTGCGGTGCACGTCAACCAGGCCGTCCAACGGTAGCTTGAGCGGAACCCGAATCCCAGCAGGTCGTCGGATCGGGTGATCCTCTCTTTCCCTACGAGATACTCCACGTTGTAGTCATCCATCTGATAGTAACCCGTGGCGGAGACGGTCCATCGTCCCTGTGTGCCGAGTTGCTGACTGATGGAAATCGAGGGGCGGTCGGCGATGGAAGAGCTGCCGGCGGAGTCCCGGGTAACCTGGATCCAATGCCGGAAACCGAGGGAGACGGTCGTCTTGGGGCGCGCCTGCCAGCGGAGTTCGAGGTTGGCGATCCAGCCATCGGGGACCTGGGTGTTGTCCTCGTATTCTCGGATCTCGTAACCGGCGCTGACGGTGCCGCTCAGCTTCGGTGTGAATTCCCCCTGGGCGCCCAGGCTGAAGCTCAGCGCGCTCAGGTCGGGTGATTGCCCGTATTTCGGGCTGTTCGGAGAGAGAAAGGTGCGGCTATACGAGAACTGGGGAAAAAGAACGACCTTCTCCGACGGCATGTAGCCGATCTTGGTGGTCCCGGTGATGCTCTTGTAATCGTAGAGACGATAGTCGCCCAGGTCCGCCGCGTCATAATCGACCATGCCGAACTGCACCCCCGCTTCCACAAGCGTCTTGGGGGTGAGATTGTAGTCGATCTTCCAATCGTCGCTCAGCGAATTGACCCCGACCGGCTTCTGGATGTAGGAAAAAGATCCGCCGAGGGTGGTTCGGCTGATCGTGAAGTTGTCCTGAGCCTGGAAGGTCGTGCGTGCTCGCTTGAGCCGGGTTTCCTGCCCGACGATGTGCCCTATGTAGTCGAGGTCGTTGCGGGTGGCGTGGACGGCGATGTCGGTGGCGTAGCTGAGAGAGACGAAGTCCTCTTGGGAGTCGCCGTAGAGAACGCCGAATCCGGGACGCAGATAACTGGTGAGGTCGCTGACCTGATCGGTTTCGGCGTAGAACAGGTTGCTGCTGTAGACCTCGGAGACCTCGAGTCGTGGTCGCAGGGAAATATCGCCGAAATTGTAGACGAAGTATTTCTCCGCATCGAATTCCCCGAGGCAGGTGCCCGCGGCGGCAGCGGCCACCAACGCGGCGGTGGCCCCAGCCTGCTGAACCCTGCGATTCTGCCGGGGCGACCAGTGGCTCTCGCGGTACGGCGTTGCTGTGTTCGAAAGCGGCGTCTGCTTGAACATCGGGGAATTAACCTTGCTCAGTCGGGGACGGCAATAAACAAAAAACGCGGGCTTTTAAGCCCGCGTTCAAGTCGATCATGCACCGCCCTGAAGTCGGCCTTAGGCGGCAACTTGGCGGCGGCGGAGGAAGAGCGCAGCAGCGCCCAACCCGAGAAGAGTCATGGAGCCCGGCTCCGGAACCGCGATCAGCTGGGCACCGAGGTTGGCCACGTGGCCGGCGACCTGCTTGAGCTGCCAATCGCCACCGACCGACTGCCAGACGTCGTCCAAGCTGGAGCCGACGATCGGGGGATTGTAGAGCTTGAGTCCGAAGATCTCGGAGCCGTCAACGCCCGACGGAGAAACCGTCCACGTGAACGACTTCGGGAGGAGGACATTCAACGACGCCAGATCGGTGACCGTCACCGGGATGTTGCCGTTGATCAGCTTGAAGGAAGGGCTCTCGTAAAGAACGGTCGAGGGGGTGTCGCCGCCCACGGTTCCAGTGATGGAAGGGCCGTCGTTGGCGTAGAACCTCACCTTGGCGGTTTCGTTGCCCGACAGTCCGCTCGCGAAATACTCGAAGCTGAACGTGTCGGCGATCCAACCGCCTCCTGGGGGGCTGATCTGGTCGCCCGCTTCCGTCTGAGTCGCGAAATACGCGTTCAGCGGAGTGGTCGTGTTGTCATAAACCAGCGTCGGAACCGGCGTCGCTGCGCCCGCTGTCTGAGCAATGAACCCAAGGCCGACGACCACGGGTAACCACTTGGTCTGAAACGTGCTTTTCATTAAGTCCAAAATCTGTTTGAGATTGCCCTCAACCTGCGCCCGCCTCGAGGCGGTTCGACTGCCAGTTGTGTTATCCGGGAAGCTCTTCTGCGTCAACCGTTTTTCTCGTTCAATTGTTCTCATGAAGGCCTTTTCCTGCCCCCGTTCCATCGGATCCTGGGCGTTTCCTGAGACGTCCGAGGGCACGTCCTGCGGCGGTCAGGATTTCCTGTGCCGCTGTGACCTTCCCGAACCAGAGCCCGGAAAAATACAGGGCGCTCGCCGCCAGCGCAGGAAGAAACACCGCCCCAGTGCGACGGAGGAGGGTGTCCGCTCCGATCGTGGCCTGCCAGAGATGAGCCAAACCCCAGGCGACAAGCCCTGCGGCCGCGGCGGCGGCCAGCATGCGAACGGTGTCGTTGCCCAATTTTGAGTAATCGAGCTTGGGGAATTTCCGGCGCAGCGCATAGGCCAGGAGGCCGGCGTTCGCCACGGCGGTGAGGGTGTTGGCCAGACCGAGTCCTGCGGCATGGAGGGGAAGGGCGAAGATGACCGAGAGGATCGCGTTCGTGGCGAGGCAGAAGACGCTGATCTGCATCGGCACTCGAGTGTCGCCGACGGCGTAGAAGGCTCGGGCGAGGATGTTAGTGGCGGAGAAGGCCACGAGTCCCGGGGAGAGGAAGAGGAGGGCTTGGGCCACGTTGCCGGTGTCCGTGGCGTGAAACCTGCCGCCCTCGAGAAGCAGGCGCACGATCGGTTCGGCAAGCGCGGCGAGGAGGGCGCCGGCCAAAAGGTTGACCACGGCGAGGTAGCTGAGGCCCTGCATCAGGGTGGCGCGGAAACGATTGTAATCCCGATCAGCTGCGAAGCCCGAGAGTGTGGGCAGGATGTAGGTGGCGAGCGAGGCGCCGAACAGCCCCTGCGGAAGTTCCATGAGGCGAACGGCGTACTGGAATGACGCGACGATCGATTCACCAAGGAAAAACGCAAAGCTCTGCGTGATCACGACATTCAGCTGGAAAGCGGCGACGCCCAGGGTGGTGGGGATCATCCGGCGCACCACCTCCCGGACCGTGGGGTCGGGCCAGGGATTGATCCATTGGAAGCGCCACCCTTCCCGCCGGAGGGATGGGATCTGGAACGCCGCCTGGGCCAATCCGGCAAAGATCACCCCGACCGCGAGCACCTGGATCTGGTCGGGTAGCTCGCGTCCGATCCACGGTGCGAGGGGCGCGATGGCGAGGACGCTCGTGATCATGATCACGTTGAGCAGTGCGGCCCCGAGCGCGGGGATGAAGAAGCGCCCGCGGGCGTTGAGCATTCCCATGCAGACAGCGGCCACGCAGACGAGCGCCATGTAGGGGAACATGGTCCGCAGGAGCTCGAGCATCAGGCGTGTCTGGGCCGAAAACGCGCGGAAATGCAGGGCGATGGAGATGCCGAGAATCGCGAGCCCGGTGATCAACAGGGCGGTGGCGACGAGGCCGGACAGGACGGCATTCGCGGCGTGCCACATCGCGGCCTCTCCCTCGGTCTTCTCCTTTTCCTTGAACTGCGGGATGAACGCGGCGGTCAGGGCGCCTTCGCCGAGGAGCCGGCGGAAGAGGTTCGGGATCTGGAACGCGAAGATGAAGGCGCTGGCCACCCATCCCGTTCCCATGAACCGCGCGTAGGCCATTTCCCGGACGAGTCCGAGGACCCGGCTGACGAGGGTCGCGACCGCGAGGGCAGCGGACGACTTCAGCATTTGCGACATGAGGCGGGGAGTAGGCCCGGATTCCAAACAAGAGGCGAGGAAATGGAGGGGCGATCGCCTCCCTCCGGCAAGGTTGGCTGTCCTGCGGTCGCGACGGGGAGGCTCTGCGTGTCCCAGGCTTACCGGGAGTGCGCTGAAGGCCGCGGTTGGTTTTGTCCCTGATCGCGGGCGAACCGGCGGAGCAGGCGACGAATGAGGAAATAGCAGGCGAGGATGAGCACGACGGCCGCGGCTCCGAGCCACGCCAGGTGCTTGGGATTTCCGTCGATCAGGCCTGCCCCGAGAAGAACCAGCGGGACCGCTTCCGGGACAAGCCCGACGAAGGAACCGACGAGATAGGCCTTCGGCGTCACCGGGGACAGGCTCAGTGCCAGCGTGCCAATCATGCCGGGAACGGGCAGCAACCGGGTTACGATGACGCCCGCGAGTCCGGGGTCATGGCGGAGGAAGGCGAGTTGATCCGGAGGCGAGAAGGGTTTTCCCCGACGGGAGCGGCCGCCGCGGAGGATGGAGAACACCGAGAGATAGGCCAGCATCGACGCGACGGTGCTGAGGGCCATGCCGTTCCAGAACCCGAACGCGGCTCCAGCCAACGGGCAGAACAGGAGCCGTGGGATTCCAATCGAGATGAGCAGGGCACTGGCGATCACGAAGACAGGCGCTGCAGCCCAGCCGAGTTCGTGGAGCATCGGCGCGAGTCGGCCAGCGGGGGCGATCCACTCGTGGATCACGGGGACGCGGGCGATGACCACGCCGACCAGTGCCAGGACCGCGAGGAGCAGGGCCTTGATCACAAGGATGCGAGGCCCAAGCCGAACCGCCCGATCCGAGGCCGTTTCCGCGCCTCCGGAGTCAGCGCCCACAATTCTCCTCCGGCACAAGTCGGTCCGCTGGGATCACGCGGGCCCGGTACCAGCGCATCGCGAAACAGTCCCGGATGCCGCGCCAGAGTCGGTTGCCGACGCCATACTTTGAAACGCCAGTGCGACGCGGGCGGTGGCCAACCTCCATCTCCACGATCCGATATCCCTGACTGCGGAGGATGGTCACCACGAAGCGGTGGAGTCCGTTGAAGACTGGCAATTCCCGCGTGGCCTCGCGCCGGAGCACCCGCAGGAAACAGCCCGCGTCCTGCACAGGCACACCGGTGATCCAGTCGCGGTAACGATTCGCGAATCGCGACGAAAGTCGCCGTATCGTCGAGTCCTCGCGTCGGCGGCGGATCCCGACGACGCCCGCGACATCGCCGACCAGCGCCGCGATCATCCTCGGCAGATCGGCCGGGTCATTCTGTCCATCGGCGTCGAGCGTGATGACCACCTCGCCACGCGCGCGACGCAGGCCGCTGGCGAAAGCCGCGCTCTGGCCGCAATTCCTCGAGTGCCGCACGACCCGGACCTCTGGGAATTTCGCGGCGAGTTGGCGCAGGACCTCGAGGCTTCGATCGCGACTGCAGTCGTCGACCGGAAGAATCTCGAAGGGTCGGCCAAGCGGCGCGAGCACGCCGCGGATCTCCGCGATGAGCGGGCCGATATTGTCCTCCTCGTTGTACACGGGGAGGATCACGGAATACGCGGGTGAACCGGTTGGCATCGCAGGGGGCCCAGGAGGGCCGGGACCGGGATAGCATCGCTGGGAACCCGTCCGCAACCGGCATTCCTCGGGAGCGGGTCAGCCCTCCACGGCCGTGGCCCGGGCAAGCCGATCGCGAATCGCCCCCCAATCCGCACCTTCCGGCACTTCCTCCACCACGATGCTGCGCGCCCCGAGTTCGTCGCAGAGATGCCATTCGGCGTACATCGCCCGGGCGTAGGCCTCGGCGTCGTGCGGGATCACGCACACCCGCGTGGCGACCGACTGCGATGGGACCACCGCGTGGGACAACACATGGGTCGTTGCCGGATCCGTACCCAGGCCTCGAAGTTGTCGGACGAGATCCTCGTCGCCGCTCCAGGCGAGGCGGATGAGCCGGGCCCGCGGGGCGTAATGCCTTGGAAGCTGGCCGGGACTCCGCAGCGGTCCGGAATCGGGAACCACGTTGGAAGCGTCGGGTTCTGCCAACCCGACCACCGCGCGCAACGATTCCGCATGGATCATCCCGGGTCGCAGAACTCGCGCCGGCGACGCCGTCAGGTCGAGGACCGTGGATTCGACGCCGACCTGGCAGGGGCCGCCATCGACTACAAGTGGAATCGATCGGCCGAGTGATTGGACGACGTGCCCGGCCGAGGTGGGTGAGATCGCGTTGGCCCGGTTGGCGCTCGGTGCGGCGAGCGGGAAATCGCAGGCGCGGATCAGCGCCTGGGCGAAGGGATGCGCGGGCCAGCGGATTCCGACGGAGCTTCCGCCCGCCGTGACCGCGTCTGCAATCTCAGCCGATCGGGGGAGTACAAGTGTAAGCGGTCCGGGCCAGAACGCGGCAGCGAGGCGGAGGGCGTCCTCGGGCCAATGGGCGACGCAACGCCGCGCCATCGCGAGGCTGGCGACATGGACGATGATCGGGTTGTGGGCGGGGCGGCCCTTGATCTCGAAGATGCGCCGCACGGCCTCGGGGTCGAGCGCGTTGGCGGCGAGGCCGTAGACGGTTTCGGTGGGGATGGCGACGGCTTCGCCGCGGCTCAGCAGGGCGGCGGCTTCACGGACCGCGATGGCGAAGAGTTCTGCCGAGTGTGTGGGCAGGATCCTTGCCATTGCGCCGGGTTGTTCGGATGGGTGCGATGCGCGCACGGATGGGTTGAGGAGGCCAGAATGTGGCGGCCGTGGGAAGCGACGTCGTCCATTCCGCATTCTCAATGCGCTGCGAGCCACGAGTGGCCGGTCCCGATGCCGACCTCGATCGGGACGTCGCCGGGCAACGGCAGCGCCGTCCGCATGCACGACTCGACGATCGGGCGAAGGGTCGATTCCTCGCCCGGGGCGAGATCGAACAGCAGTTCGTCGTGCACCTGGAGGAGCAGTCGGGTGTGGAGCCTTCGGGCCACGATTTCAGAATGGATGCGGGCCATGGCGATCTTGATCATGTCCGCGGCGGTGCCTTGGATCGGCGTGTTGATGGCGTTCCGTTCGGCGGCGGCGCGCACGGTGCCATTGGCGGAAGTCACGTCGCGCAGCGCGCGGCGCCGGCCGGTCAGGGTCTTGACGTAGCCGTGGGCACGGGCGAACTCGATGGTTTCGTCCATGTAACGTCGGATGCCGGGATAACTCGCGAAGTAATGCTCGATGATCGCGGCCGCCTCGGCGCGCGGGATGCCCAGGCGCTGCGCGAGGCCGAAGGCGGAGATGCCGTAGACAATCCCGAAATTGACCATTTTGGCGCGGCGCCGTTGCTCGGGCGTGACGTCGGCGAGGGCGGCGCCGAACACGCGGGCGGCCGTGGCTCGATGGATGTCCTTGCCCTGGCGAAAGGCGTCGATCATCGCGTCCTCGCGGCTGAGCGCGGCGATGATCCGCAACTCGATCTGCGAATAATCCGCGGAGAGGAGTTGCCAGCCATCGCGGGCCACGAAGGCACGCCGGATTTCCTGCCCGCGCTCGGTGCGGATCGGGATGTTCTGGAGGTTGGGGTCGACCGAGCTCAGGCGACCCGTCGCGGTGGTCGCCTGGTGGAGCGTGGTGTGGACACGGCCCGTGGCGGCGTGGATCGCTTCTGGGAGGGCGTCGGCGTAGGTCGACTTGAGCTTTGTCGCGGCGCGGTGCTCGAGCAGGCGGCGGATGATTTCGTGTTCGCCGGACAGCGACTGGAGCGTCTGTTCGTCGGTCGCGTACTGGCCGGTGGCGGTTTTCCTGGGCTTTTCGGCGAGCTTGAGTTCGTCGAACAGGACTGCGCCGAGTTGTTTCGGTGAATGGACGTTGAACTCGTGTCCGGCGAGTCGATGGACATCGGCCTCGGCCTCGGCCATTTCCCTGGCGAGTTGCGCGCTGAAATCGGCGAGCGCCGTTGCGTCGATGCGAATGCCCTCCCATTCCATCGCCACCAGCGCGGGGAGGACCGGCATCTCGACTTCGTGGAACACGCGTTCCTGCTCGTGCCGTTTCAGCTCAGGCGCGAGGCGCTCGTACAATTGCCAGGTGACATCCGCATCCTCGGCGGCGTACTCGGCGACCTCGCCCAACGGCACGTCGGCCAGGGTGCGCTGGTCCTCGCCCTTCGGCCCGATGAGGCGTTCGATGGGGATCGGGGTGTAATCGAGCAGGGCCTGCGCCAGGTAATCCATGCCGTGCCGCAGCTCGGGTTCGACGAGCGCGTGCGCGATCATGGTGTCGAAGTACGGACCCGCCACCTCGATGCCGTGGGCATGGAGGATCTTGAGGTCGAACTTCAGATTGTGCCCGATCTTGGTCGTGTCGGAGCGCGCCAACAGATCGAGGAATGGCTCGAGTTCGGCGGGCCTGGGTCGTGCCGTCTTCGGGTCAACGGCGACATACCAGCCGCGCCCAGGTGCGTTGCTGAACGCGATCCCGACAAGACGGGCTGTGTGCGCATCGAGTCCGTCGGTCTCGGTGTCGAAGCAGAAGGCCGGGCCCGCGCCGAGGCGCTCGGCGAGTTCCCGGCGCCCGGCGTCCGTCGTGACAAGGTGATACTCGTGCGGAACGTCGGCGATCGTCTTGTGCGGCGACGACGCGACGGCCGTGTCGGATGGCGTCGGCGTTGGCCCGGTGCCGGCAGGTTCCGCGGAGGTGGCCGGATTCGCGCCGGCGCGACTTGTGCCGGGTGCCGTGTCGAAGAGGTCGGCCTGTGCGGGATCGACGGGTCGCGGTCTTGATTCGCGGGCCGACGCCGCGGGCTTTGCGGTGGAGGGGTTGGAGGCGCGTCCGGCCTTGAAGGCGTCGCCGAAGAGTCGCCTGCCGATGGCGTTCAGCTCGAACTCGACGCAGAGAGCTGACAGCGCTGCGTCGTCACGGGGTTGCATCCGAAGCGCGTCGAATCCGGCGGTGACGGGCACGTCGGTGATGATGGTCGCGAGTTTCTTGCTCAGAATCGCGTCGTCGCGATGGGCGCGGAGTGATTCGCCGAGCCTGCCCTTCACCGAGTCGGCGTGGGCGAGCACGCCTTCGAGCGTGTCGAATTGGGCAAGCAGCTTTGCCGCGGTTTTTTCGCCGACGCCCGGGACGCCCGGGATGTTGTCCACGGCGTCCCCCATGAGCCCGAGCATGTCGACGACCTGATCGACGCGGGCGATGGACCAGCGCGCGCAGATTTCGGCGGGGCCCAGGATCTCGACTTCGCCTCCCTGTCTTCCCGGTTTCCAGATCCGCGACCGGTCTGACACGAGCTGGCCGAAATCCTTGTCCGGCGTGACCATGAAGCTCTCGAGGCCTTCCGGTTCTGCGCGTTTCACGAGCGTTCCGATGAGATCATCGGCCTCGAAGCCGTCGACGCTCAGGCAGGGGATCCGGAAAGCTTCGAGGATGCGGCGCAGATGGGGCAGTGCCGCGGACAAATCCTCGGGCATGGCTTCGCGCTGGGCCTTGTACGCCGGGAACAGGATGTGACGCGGGGTGGGGGCCGGGGTGTCGAGCGCGAGGGCGACGTGGGTGGGCTGCCCGGTTTGGAGAATGTCGAGCAGCGTGTTGATGAAGCCGAAGAGTGCGGACGTGTTGAAGCCGCTCGAGGTGCGGATCGGTCGCGTGGCGAAGGCGAAGTGCGCGCGGTAGGCGAGGGCCATGCCGTCGAGCAGGAACAGTCGGCGGTCAGAATTCGGGGCATCGGCCATGCGCTCAGGGTAGCGCGGACGAACGGGGGTTCATCAAGGAGCCATCAGGGTTCCGGGCGCCATTCCGGCAGGGGACTTTGCGGGAAGTGGTGTTTGTTGCAGGATCCGCTCGCGGCCGTAGTCTTGGTCGCCGCAGGATTGCGGTGGAATAGGATCACGACAATGAAGACGAATGGAATGATTTCCGTGGTGGCACTCTTTTTGGCCCTGGGTTTCACCGGATGCGGTGAGAAGGCGGCGGAAGCTCCGCCGGTGGCGGCGGCTCCTGTGCCGCCTCCTCCGCCGCCGGCACCCAAGCCGGTGGAGCCCGCAAAGCCCCAGGCCGCCGCGCCCTCGATCATCGCGTCACCGGTGGTTGCCGCCCCGGTGACGTTGGCCCCGGTGCAGCCGAAGCCGCCGGAGACGCCGAAGGCCGTGGCGCAGGAGGCCGCCAAGGTCGCCCAGCAGTTCGCCGTGGACGCCGGCGCCACCGCGCAGAAGCAGTTCACCGATCTTGTCACCGACGTGAAACAGCTCGTGGCGGATGGCAAGACCGCGGAAGCCATCACCCGGCTGCAGACCGCGATCTCGAGTCTGAAGCTTTCCGCGGATCAGCAGCGGATCGTGGATTCGCTCAAGAAACAGGCGCAGGACGCGGTGACCCAGAAGGGCGTTGATGCGGCGACCAAGGTGGTGGGGGATCTCTTCAAGCCGAAGGCGCCGGCGCCGCCGCAATAGCGGCCTCCCGAGGGCGGGGGATGGCTGACGAGAGGATTTCCTTTACTTCGTGGTAGATCCCCGCGTGGTTCATGGTCTCAATGCGTGTCCAAATTTTGGAAAACGCGGCTACCCATGACCCACGCACGACCGGATGCGGTTCCGGTATGGAGTGCGGTGGCTTGCCACCTTTTCTTCTGCCCCTGGCCGGTGGCTCCGCTCGCACGCTCGAAAGCGGTGGCAAGCCCTCCTGTTGGCCAACGGAAGTGCCTTCCAAACAAATTGAGAACCTCGAAGAGGTTCCGTCCCCTAGCCCAGGGTTGCCCGCGCCGCGGGCTACCCTGGGAAATCCGACCCCCAATAATTCATCAACCCCAATGGGGTT
>CAIMTB010000578.1 GCA_903844265.1 uncultured Verrucomicrobiota bacterium | reverse complement strand
GCGATCTCACGGCGCGATCCGCTGGATTTTTCCCAGTCGGCAAGAAGCGAATGGGAACCATCGCGATCCCCACTCTCGAAAAGCGTCACCGTACCGGCGGACTCCGAGGCCGCCGCCTCCACGACCTCGCATTCCTCCAGCCACCCGTTCAAGCCAAGATTCCGCCTCACGGTCTCGGCCAGCCTCGGATGAGGCTCGACGAATAGAACCTTGGCGTGCCGAAGCCGACGCGCCATCAAGCCGATATAACCACAGTTCGCGCCGCAATCGACGAAAGTCCCACCCACGGGCAGAAATTCACGAACCAGCCACGCGAGCTCAGGCTCCAGCCCCCCATCGAACCAGAAGATCGAACTCTGCACCTCGCGCTCCAAGTCGACCTCCATGCGCAGACCATTGCCCAGAGTGACCCGCTGATATCGACCGAGACAAAGACGAAAAACCCGCTTCACCACGCCATGCCCAAGGCATATCGGACTGTTCCGATAGGCGCAAAACCACCTGCGAAGGCGCTCCGCCAGACCAGATTCCGACGCAGTCGAGGAGTTCAAGGCAGGCATCAATTATGGGGATACCGGAGTCCAGAAGGAGTTCACCCCGATGCGCTTGCGACACTCATATCCATTCCCATGGAGCAAGGCCCCCTTCTCCTCCGTGCCCCGCTCCCCGTCCTCCGTCACAATCACCCGGGGACGCCAGCGGGAAAGATCCATGCCCCTGAGAACCTCGACGTCCCAGCCCTCCGTGTCGATCGACAGAATGCCGAAACGCTCCGGGAACCCGAATTCGGCCAGGACACCGTCCAAGCGCACGACATCAACCTCACAGGCATCGGTCGCCCATGGGTTGGACGGCGTATCGCGGCTTTCCGGCGCCAGCGTCGCGTGCGTGGTGTCCCCGGTTGCACCTGTCCAGAGGGGCATCCTGCCAGGCCGCTCCCCACATGCGAGCTGCCGGCAGACGACGTGCGGCCGCTTCGCATGGCGCAGGATGAGTTTTCGGAAGGCTTCCGGGTGTGGCTCGATCAGCAGGGAACGCCATCCCCGCGCAGCAAACGGATACGAGTTCGAGGCGTAGAACCCGTCGTTCGCCCCAACGTCGACGACAAATCTCGGACAGTCCGACCCCGCAAGCTCACGCATGCACCGAAATTCCCCGTGAAACGTGGTGTCACGCGCGGTGATGAACTTGATGAACTGGCGCAGATTCACAGTGGTGGAGCCGTGCTTTCTCGCACACTTCCGTCGGGCAACCCTGGTTCAACCGAGAACTGAAGTCGATCCCCCAGCGGCAATCGAGAATCGCCAAACGGCGCACGCCGAGCCGCCGCCCCCCTCCACTCAGCCCACGAACCGCGCGTCATACACCACCCGCCCCGAATGCCGCCGCAGCAACTCCACAAACTTCGCGATCCCCAGCTTCTCCGCGGGTCCCATGATATTCCGCACGTACTGCGTCAGGTACAACCGCCGGAACGCCTCGTCGAACTCCGTCCCACTCCGGATCACCGCATCGAAATCACGTTGCCCACGCTCCGCCGCCGCTCTCAATTCACGCCTCAGCTCCGCAGTGTCCGCATCCCGCCGCAATACCCAGGCCGCAAAGACGAACGGCAGCCCCGTCAACTCACGCCAACCCGCCCCGAGATCGAAGATCCGATGCTCGTGCGGCCCCCGCCGGAACTCGATCGCCGGATCCCCTATCAACATCACGAAATCCTCCGCGCCCGCCGCAGCCCGGTCACGCAGCGGCACGAACTCCGGAAACAACCCGCGCTCCGCCAACAACACGCGCAACAGGTTCACGCTGGTCAACGACGCCGTGTCACACGCCACCCGCCGCACCTCCCCGATCGGACCCCGATGCGCCAGAAACACGCTGTACACCTCGCCGAACGACGCCACACAAGGCCCGTCGAGAATGTCGTAGTCACCGTGGAACAGCGCCTCCGTGATGCTCAACAAACCGGCGTCGATGTCCCCACGCCTCAACGACACCGCAAGTTCCGAGGGTGGAACCATCCGCATCCGTCCCTCCAACCCCGCCACAATCGGCGCCACGTTGAGGTACGGAACCGATCCCGCTCGCAGCGCCTGACCTGACGACGGCTTCGGGGTTGGGGGGATCGGGGATTGGCCAGACATGTTCGTTTCCATCCGGGCACCCGTTTGCGAAGGCCTCAGCCGTCCGCCATCGGCGCCGGAAGCAGGCTTTCGTGGCGACCCAAAAAGCTCGGTGCCATCACACTCAGGAACCGCCTCTCGCGATCGCGTTCCTGCACGCTCGTCGTTCAACCCAAACCCACCATGGCGGAACACACCAGAGCCGGTCCAACCGAATCTCCCGACCCCAGACTTTAGTCTTTAGCCGTTCCCGGAGTCCCCCAATACTCGACGCGTGGACGTCACGGAAATCCAGCTTGCCGATCGCCTGCTGGCGTCTTACGCAGCTGTCGGCGGCATCAACCACGTCGACGGCCCCAACCTCCCGTCCAAGTCCGCGATCGCGGCCATCGCCCACGATCTTCTCCGCCTGCTTTTCCCCGGTTTTTTCGACGATCGCCCGCTGGTGTCTTCAGAACTCAAGGTCGAGACCACGCTGCTCCTGTCCTCCGTGAAGGAGAGGTTGGAGGACGAGATCAGGAAGAGCATCGAGTACGCCCCGCATCCGTCGGTGAACCGTCATCAAACCGGCCCCGCCGCGCACCAGTTCACCATCGATTTTCTCGGGAAACTACCCTGCCTCCGCGAACTCCTCCAGACCGACGCCGAGGCCGCCTTCCGCGGTGACCCCGCAGCCCTCAGCAAGGACGAGGTCATCGTCGCGTATCCGTTCATCGAGGCCATCGCGGTCCAACGCATGGCCCACGAACTCTACCTCGCCGGAATCGCCCTCCTGCCCCGCATCATGACCGAGTGGGCGCATACCCGCTCCGGCATGGACCTCCATCCCGGCGCAACCATCGGCTCCCATTTCTTCGTCGACCACTGCACCGGGACCGTCGTCGGCGAAACCGCCGTCATTGGATCACACGTGAAAATGTACCAGGGCGTCGGCCTCGTCGCCCGATCCCTCGCGGGCGGCCAGACGCTCAAGGGCACACGCCGCCACCCCACGCTCGAGGATCACGTCACGATCTACGCGGGTGCCACCATCGTCGGCGGCGAAACCGTCATCGGCGCCGGCTCCACCATCGGCGGCAACGTCTTCCTCATGCACAGCGTCCCCCCCAACTCCCTCGTCTTCTACGAGGACGGCCGGATGGTGGTGAAACCCAAGCGCGACCGCATGTCACCTGAGGTCGATTTCCAAATCTGACCGGCGGTTCAGGGTCCCAATGCGTGTCCCATTCCTAGAAAACCTTCCTCCCCATGCCCAACCTCGAAACCATCAAGTCCCGCCTCCTCGAAATCGTGAAGGCCCGGTCCGTGTTCTACGGCGATTTCGTCCTGGCCTCCGGCGCGCGCAGTTCCCACTACTTCGACTGCCGCCTCACCTCGCTCAACCCCGAGGGCGCGTGGCTCGTCGGCAACGTCCTCTTCGAGATGATCCGTGCCGAGGAAAAATCCCGCGGCCTGCGCATCGAGGCCGTCGGCGGCCTCACGATGGGCGCCGACCCCATCTCGCTCGCCATCGGCATCAGCTCCCACATCTCCACCCCGAACCAGCCCATCGAGGTCTTCGTCGTGCGCAAGGCACCCAAGGACCACGGCCAGACCAAGCTCATCGAAGGCCCGTCGGTCCAGGGCCGCACCGTCGCCGTCATCGACGACGTCATCACCCGCGGCGATTCCACGCTCAAGGCTGTGGACGCCATCGAAGCCGCGGGTGGCAAGGTGGTCCTGGCGGCGGTGCTCGTGGACCGCGAGGAAGGTGGCCGCGCCAAGATCGAGGCGCGTGGCATCCCGGTGATCTCCGTATTCCGCAAGAGCGACGTGCTCCGACCTGGCGGTTGAGCGTCCCTTGCGTGAAGGTCGTCGGCAGGAAGCCACGCAGCCCTTGCCTGGCCTCCCGTCGAAAACCGTAGCAGTCGACGTGAGGAGACTCAAATTTCATCGGAAAGCCAATGAATGGAGTCTCCTTACCTCGACTGCTACGGCGGAGATGTGTTTTTTAACGGGCGGCTAGCCTCCCTTACTTGGCCTTCACGACCCAGCCCGCCTTGGGGTCGCGGTCACCCTTGTAGGAGGCGCGACTCTTGTCTTCCTGCACCGCCTGGATGGTGAGCTCCCCGACGAGCTTCTCCTCAGTGAACACCACGGCCCCCTTGTCGTCCTTGGTATCCACAGTCTCGAAGAGGTTGACAACGTCTCCGTTCTTGAACCCCTGACGGCTTCCAAGGGAGATGATGATGGCCTCCTTGCTGGCGACAGCCAGGATCTTCCCAGGAGCCCGGTGGAGCGTATCGGAAGCGGCCTGCGCTGCGGTCTGGGCCTGGGCTGTCAGGGCTTCTTTTCGGGCTTTCCGGGACGAAGGCGGTACGTTGTAGGACTTCAGGTCCTCGGTGATCTGGGAAAGCGCCAGGACGGTTGCCTTGCCCAGCGCGCTTTCCATGAATTCCTTGTTGTCGACACCGAGTGTACCGCCACCGGCGCCCGTGAATGCTCCGACGTCGAAGCTCGTGCCCTTCTTCTCGGCGACCGCCGATCCGGCCTTCAGCACCTTCCGGTTGTTCGCGTCGACGAGACGCCAATCGATCCGCACGTCGACATTGTTCTGCTTGATTCCAAGACCGCCGAGGCCGATCCGGCTGGCGACTCCACCTACGTTGATCTTGGATTCCTTCGCCCCGAACCGGGTGACTTTGGCCGTAAACATGTAGTCCGCGGCCGCAAATCCTCCTTTCTCAACCTTCTCACTGGGCTCGACCCATCCGTCCTCGCCCAGGTGGATTTCGTCCTTCAGCACTTCCAGTTGGCTTTTCTCCAGAACCTGGAACTTGCCGAGCTTTGTAAGGTCGGTCACCAGCATCTCGGCAAGCCCCTCACCCATTGCCGGCTGCCATGCCTCGATGGCCTTCGGGCTGCCGCTGAAGGGCGCGACGAACAACGTCGGAGGCCCGGAGTCATCGGCGAGGCCCGGACGACATCCAAAGGCCGCAAGCAACGCAACGAGGTTCACGACCCTGACAAATGGCAAAGCACGCATGGCCGTTGGTTTATCCAAGGACCTCCCGTGCCCGCAAGCCTGCTAAGTCCGAGACCGACCCCAATGCAAGACCTGTCCCTTCATTGGGGTCCGCCGGGGATGGACTGCACCCTCCCCGGCGCATCCCAGACTGACGGTGGGGCGCGCACTCCGCTGCGCGCCGTCCTTCGCGGACGCACCGAGGCACGGCGCCCTCGGAGAGGCCGCCACCGACAACCCGTGGATGCACCGCCGGCCGTGCGGATTTTATCGAAACATCGCCGTCGGCAACCGCCTACCGTAGAATCCTGCCCACACCCATGCCGATGGTCGAACCACGGCCTCAACCCGCCCGGACATCAGAACACGCAATGAACAAGTCGATTCAACTCTGGATGGCAGCCATGGCGATGCTCGGCACGGCGCTTCTCGCCGGCTGCGGCAAACCCGGCGAACCCACCCCCGCGACGGCAACCTCCACGAGCGGCGCCCCCGCCCAGCACCGCATCAAGGTCTGCCTTCTTCCCAAACTCAAAGGCATCCCCTATTTCACCTCCTGCCACTCCGGCGCCGAAGAGGCGGCCCGTGAACTGGGCGACGTCGAACTGATCTACGATGGCCCCACCGAGGGCTCCGCCGAGAAGCAGGCCGCGATGATCGAGAAGTGGACCCTGCAGAAGGTCGACGTCATCGCCGTCGCCCCGAACGCCCCCGACGTCCTCCAGAAGGCGATGAAGGAGGCGCGCCAAGCCGGCATCAAGGTCATCACCTGGGACGCCGATGGCACGCCGGATTCCCGCGATTTCTTCGTGAACCAGGCCACCCCCGAGGCCATCGGCTTCGGCATGATCGACGCCATGGCGCGTGACCTCGGAGGCGCCGGAGCCTCGGGCGACGTCGCCATCATCAGTTCCAGCCCGACCAGCGCGAACCAGAACTCGTGGATCGGGCCCATGCAGAAGCGTCTCGCCGAGAAATACCCGTCGCTCCACAACGTCGCCGTGAAGTACCCGGGCGAGGACCAGAAACAGGCGCTCCAGGACGCGCAGGACCTCATCAAGGCCTACCCGAATCTCAAGGGAATCTTCGGCATCAGCAGCGTCGCATTCCCAGGTGCCGCGGAAGGCGTCAAGCAGGCCGGCAAGACCGGCCAGGTTCTCGTGACCGGCCTCTCCACGCCCAATCCCATGAAGGGCTACATCAAGGATGGGGTCGTGAAAACGGTGGTGCTCTGGAACACCAGGGACCTCGGCTACCTGACGATCCAAGTCGCCCACGCACTCGCCCGTGGCGAACTCAAGCCCGGCGCCACGTCCCTCAATGCCGGCCGCCTCGGCAGCAAACCCATCGCCAACGACAACGTCCTGCTGGGCGACGCACTCGTCTTCAACCGCGACAACATCGACAAGTACGATTTTTGACGCCCGCGCGGCATCCACCGCTCACCCGCGCCCGCGCGGCGCCAACAACCGGTGCGCAATCACCGAGAAGATCAGCAGCGCCCCGATGACCACCATGTTCAACTCCGCGCTGCTCCAACGCCAATTCACAAACTCGCGCGCTTCGTGGATCAGAAGCACGCCAAGCAACGTGCCGAGCATCGAACCGCTCCCGCCCATGATGTCCGTGCCCCCGACGACGACCGCGCTGATGACATCGAGTTCGATCCCCAGCCCAGCCTCGGGGTTCGCCGTGTTCCGACGCGCGGCATAGATGAGCGCCGCGAACCCCGCCATCAACCCCGCCATGGCGTGCAGGATCGTCCGCAGTCGCGCCACCGGAATTCCTGAAAACACCGCGGCGCGCTCCTGGTACCCCATGGCGCGAAGAAAGCGTCCGTGCGGTGTCCGATGGAGGAACAGCCCGGCGATGACGACCAGCACCGCGAAATAGAGGGCAGGCAAGGGCACGCCCGAGACGACGCCCGCGAGGCGGCAGAACATCGCCGGCAACGGCGTGACCGGCTGACCGCGGCTCAGCCCTTCGGCCAGCCCGCGATACGCCGCAAGGGAAGCCAGGGTGATGAGCAACGGATGCACCCGCAGGCGCGTCACCAACCAACCGTTCGCCCATCCGGCACCCCCAGCGACCACCAGCGCCACCACGGCCGCCCCCCAGAAGGGCACACCCGCCTTCACGCCCAACCCGAACGCCACCGTCGCCAACGCCATCGTCGATCCCACCGAAAGATCAATCCCCCCGGTGATGATGATCAGGGTCATCGGCAGCGCGAGAATCGCCATCTCCCAGATGTTCTCCGAGAGCTTCAGCTGCGTGGCTCCCGCCACGAACAGCGGATCGAGAATCCCCGCGCCCACCAACAACCCGGCAAGCAGCGCCGCCAGCACAAACTCATGCCGGTGCACCTCCCACATCCGTCTCATGAATGCCCTCCCGCGTCCGCCGAACGCCGCTCGGCCAGGTGATCCAACACCACGGCCAACAAAATAAACCCGCCCTGGATCGCCCGCTCCCACTTCGTCGCCTCGTCCCCCAACTTGAGAAAGACCAGCACCGTCTTGATCATGACCATGAGCAGAACCGCCAACACCACGCCCCGCAGACGACCCCGACCTCCGCGGATGGACACCCCCCCGACCACCGCGCACGTGACCACGAGCAGCTCGTAGCCGCGCCCCACAGAGGCGTCCACGACGCCCAGCTTGCCCACCAGCATCAACGTCGCCACGGCCGTCAGAAATCCGCACCACCCGAATACGAACAGCTTCAATCGCCACTCGGACAATCCCACCAACCGCGCAGCATCAGGATTCGAACCGAGGGCAAACAACCGCCGACCCAGCGGGGTCTGCACCGCCATCCATCCGGTTCCCGCCACAACCCCACCCGCCACGCACACCAGCACCGGCAGGCCCAGGATTGTACCGGTTCCCCACCACCGGATCGCCGGTGGAAAATCTCCAATCTGGTTTCCCCGCATCACCCAGATCATGACCCCCCGCAACGCCGTCAAAAGACCCAGCGTGGCAAGGATCGACGGAACCCTGGCAAAGGTCACCAAGGCGCCGGTGCCCAACCCCGCCACCGCGCCGCCTGCCAGGATGAGAAGCGTGACGGGCACCGGATTCCACCCCCACTGCGCCGTCGAACACATCACGCCCAGCAGGCCCGCGAGAAGACCCGTCAGCGACCCCACCGAGATGTCGATCTCGCCCGTGACGATCACCGGCATCATGCCGCAGGCGAGCACCATCACCGGCGCGGCGTTGACCAGTATGTCCCGCCAATTCTGCACTGAGAGAAACGACGGATCCCGGCCAGCGGCGGCGAGGGTCAGCAGGCCGATCAGGGCCACCAACCCCGCCTCACGCTCCCGCAGCAGTGCCGACATGAGCCTACGCATGCCCCACTCCCATCGCGTCAGGCAACGCCAACGCAAGCACCTCTTCCTGCGTCGCCGTCGCCCCGGGAAGCTCGCCGCGCAAGCGGCCCTCGCTCATCACCAGAATGCGGTCGCTCAATTGAAGAACCTCCGGCAGGTCGCTCGAAATCATCAGCACCCCCATCCCCTTCGCCGCCAACTCCCGCACCAGCCGATACACCTCCGCCTTGGCCCCCACATCCACCCCCTTGGTCGGCTCATCGAGAATCAGCACCCGAGGACGCGCCGCCAACCACTTCGCCAACACCACCTTCTGTTGGTTGCCGCCCGAGAGCGCGTGCGCCGGCAGACCGGGGCCCGGCGCCTTGATCCCCAATTGCCGGATCATCTCCCGCGCCGCCGCGTCCTCAGGCGCCCCCGCGAGGAACGGCCCGGAAACCAGCGTGTCCAGGATTGCCAGGGTGATGTTCTCACCAATGGTCATCGCCAACACCAGGCCCTCGTGCTGCCGATCCTCGGGCACCAAAGCCACACCCGCCCGGATCGCCGCCTGGACATCCCCAGGCCACAGCGGCATCCCGGCCACCTCCACGCCCCCCGCAAGCCACGGATCCACACCAAAAATCGCCCGCGCAACTTCCGATCGCCCCGCCCCCACCAACCCCGCCAACCCGACGATCTCCCCCTCGCGGATGTCCAACGTGACGTCCCGAAACCGCTCGCCAGTCAGGCCACGGACCCTCAGCACCGTCGCCCCCGGACCCTCCACCCGCGCCGGAGCCCGTTCACGCTCGCCCGCGTCCCGCCCCACCATCCGTTGGATCAACATCCGACGCGGCAGCGCCGCAGGCGTGTCCGTGCAGACAAATTGCCCGTCGCGCAAAACCGTGATCCGGTCGGCCAGTTGGTAGATCTCCTCCATCCGATGGCTGACATAGAGGATGCCCACGCCATCGGCACGCAGTTGTCCCACGATCCGAAACAAGGTCTCGGTCTCGCGCCGCGACAACGCCGCCGTCGGCTCGTCCATGATCAGGAATCGGCATTCGCACGACAACGCACGCGCCAACGCCACCATCTGACGCTGCGCCACCGTCCGCCGCGACAACGGCACGCGAGGATCGAAATCCTCCCCCAAGCGCTCCAGCAAACCCCGCGTGCGCCGCTCCATCTCCCGCCGGTCCAACCCGAAAAACCGCGAACGCAATTCCCGCCCTACATAGATGTTGTCCACCGCATCCAAATCCGGAAACGCGGCGGACTCCTGATGGATGACCGCCACTCCCGCCCTCGCCCGCGCCTGCACATCCCCGGCCGCCAGCGGCACTCCACCCACGAGCATCGATCCCTCGTCCGGCACCACGATCCCGCAGAGGATCTTGATCAACGTGGATTTCCCGGCGCCGTTCTCACCGCACAACGCGTGGATCTCCCCCACGTCCAGATCAAGGCTCACCCCCCGCAGCGCCTGCACGCCGCCAAAGCGTCTGCTCAAATTCTGGAGTCGGATGAACATCGGACCGGAAGTGGCGCCAAAACACCGCACTTCGATCCGAAACGCAAGCCCGGCAGACTCCAAGTCGTCACATCCATCCAGCGACGGTAGGGATCTGCCCCCGGGGATGGGGAGTTGCCGCAGGGACGATGCCACCACATAAATGCCGGATGCGCTCGGCCCCTTCCAGCGACGTCCCTCGCCATCAACGTCCCCGCCGAAGGCCTTCCCTCGTGATGCTCCTCGTGTCGCTGGCGACGATCGCCGTGCCCTCCGCCTGCCTGGCCGCGGACATTCCGCCGGCCGGCACTGCGCTGCCTGATCCGCGCGAACAGGCCCGAAAACACTGGGCCTTCCAGCCCGTCCATCGCCCGGCCACGCCGCCCGTTCGCAACCTCTCCTGGGCCCGCAATCCCGTCGACCTGTTCGTGCTCGCCTCGATGGAGGCCAACGGTCTTGAGGCTTCGCCGGCCGCCGATCGCCGAACCCTCATGCGTCGCGCAAGCTTTGTCCTGACAGGGCTCCCCCCCACGCTCGAGGAGGTCGCCGCGTTCGAGACCGACAGCTCCCCGGAGGCCTTCGATCGCGTGATGGACCGGCTGCTGGATTCGCCACGGTACGGCGAACGCTGGGGCCGGCACTGGCTCGACATCGCGCGCTACGCCGACACCAAGGGCTATGTCTTCGAGGAGGAACGCCGCTATCCCTACGCCTATACCTATCGCGACTGGGTGATCCGGTCATTCAACGACGACAAACCCTACGACCGGTTTCTCGTCGAGCAGATCGCAGGCGATTTCATGGCCACACCCGAGGACCCGACCCCGTTGGCGGCCATGGGTTTCCTGACGCTCGGCCGCCGGTTTCTCAACAATCCCCACGACATCATCGACGACCGCCTCGACGTGGTGATGCGGGGCACGCTCGGCCTGACGATCGGATGCGCACGCTGCCACGACCACAAGTACGACCCGATCCCGAGCGCCGATTATTACTCGCTCTACGGAGTGTTCGCCTCGTCGCACGAACCCGCTGAAAAACCGCTGCTGGGGACGAATCCCGACCCCGCCTTGCACGCCGAGTTCCAGAAGGAACTGGCGCGCCGGGAGACTGAGCGGGACGACTTCGTGCGCGGCAAAGAGGAGGAGCACAGGAGGAACCTCCGCAAGAGCGTGGGCGACTACCTGCTCGCAGCGCGGGACACCGCGGGGTTCGACTCGGGAAAACGCGAGGAACTCGCGCGCAGCCGCCAACTCAGCCCGCTGGTCCTTGAACGTTGGACCCTCGCGCTGGAGAAATGGCGAAAGGAACCCGACCCCTTGTTCAGCGCCTGGATCGCGCTCTCCTCGGTGCCGACCAACGGCTTTGTCGAGGCAGCCCGTCCCGTGGCCACCGCCATCGCCGCGAATGCCGGCAACCGCCACGATCCCGCCGTCGCCACCGCCTTCGCCGGGGAACCGCCTCCATCGCTGGAAGAAGTCGCCAAACGATACAATCGGATTTTCGCCGAGCCGGGCAGCGACGGGGTGAGATCGTTCCTTGCCGCCACAGCAACCCCGATCGACCTCAAGCCCGACGAGCTGTATCGCCTGTTCAACGTTCCCGACGGCCAGCGAAAGCGGGGACTGCAACGCGCCGTCGAGGAGTTGCACGCCACCCATCGCGGGGCACCCCCGCGAGCCATGGCCATGACCGACAACGACACACCGACCGATCCCGTCGTGTTCAAGCGCGGCAACCCGTCCAACCCCGGAGCAAAGGTCCCACGCCAGTTTCTCGAGTTCCTCTCCGGCCCCGAACGAAAACCATTCTCGAAGGGAAGCGGGCGGCTCGAACTGGCCCAGGCCATCGCGGATCCTGCCAACCCACTGACCGCCCGTGTGGCCGTCAACCGCATCTGGCTCCAGATGTTCGGAGCGCCCCTGGTCCGCACGCCCTCCGATTTCGGACTGCGCTCGGAACCTCCCTCCCACCCCGAACTGCTCGACTGGCTCGCCGCCACGTTTGTCGAGCAAGGATGGTCGTTCAAGCGGCTGCAGCGGATCATCCTCCGCTCCGCAACCTGGCAGCAGGCCAGCCATGCAGTCGAACCCGCCCACTCGCGGGACCCGGACAATCGCTTCTTCTCCCGACAAAACCGACGACGTCTCGACTTCGAGGGCACGCGCGATTTCCTGCTTCACGCCGCAGGTCGCCTCGACCTCGCGATGGGCGGGCACTCCGTGGAGATCGCCGCGAAGGACGGCGCACCTCGACGCACCGTCTACGGGATCGTCGAGCGACAGAACCTGCCCGGAATGTTCAGGACCTTCGATTTCGCGAGCCCTGACACCAGCAGCGCGCAGCGGTTCCAGACCACCGTGCCGCAGCAGGCGCTGTACTTCATGAACAGTCCGTTCGCGCTCGAACAGGTGCGCGGATTCGCGCGACAAGCCCCGGGCGCGGGCTCCGGCAGCAGCGACGAGCAGATCGCCCGCCTCTATGCCATCGCGTTCCAACGCCAGCCCGGCCCCTTCGAAATCGAATTGGCGCGTGGATTCGTCGAGGCGAAGCCCCCCTCGGACCCATCCGTCACCCCAGGTCCATCCTGGCAATACGGGACGGGAACCCTCGACGAAAACGCGGGTCGCGTCGCCGGGTTCAGGCCATTGCCATACTTCACCGGAAAAGCGTGGCAAGGCGGCCCAACCCTCCCAGACCCAAAGCTGGGCTGGGTCATGCTGGATGCCAGCGGCGGTCACCCGGGAGGCCGCAACCATGGCCCGGCCATCCGTCGCTGGACATCACCCGTTGACGGCGAACTCGAGCTCTCAGGCACATTGAAGCACCCAGGTGAGGTGGGCGATGGCGTCCGCGCCTTCGTGGTGAGTTCGCGCAACGGGATCGTGGGTCGATGGACCGCGCGCGGCAGTTCGGCCGAGACACGACTGGAAAAGGTTGAGGTGACCCGCGGGGACACCCTGGATTTCGTGGTGGACTGCGGAGCCGACGAAAACACGGACAGCTTCCAATGGGCGCCCGGACTGCGCGACGCGGGGCGGGGAACAGGGCGGACCTGGGATGCGCGTGCCGAGTTCGAAGGACCCTCGGCGCTGGCTGTGCCACTGACACGCTGGGAGCAACTGGCGCAAGTGCTGCTGATGGCCAACGAGGCTGTGATCTTCGACTGACTGGGCCTGTCCGGCCCTCGGGACGGTCTTCTACCCTCACCCTGTGGATGCAGCGCCGACACAGCTGGCATCGACGCGCCGGTTGACATTCGAGGTCGGGGTGTATTTGACTGGCGCCGGCTTCGATTGTTTCCGCGAGGCGCGTTCGTCTATCGGTTAGGACACGGCCCTCTCAAGGCTGAAAGACGGGTTCGATTCCCGTACGCGCTACCATTCATAATCAAGGGCTTACAGCGAAGTGCAGCTCGAGTGCAGTGAAATGAACTGACACGTCGCTGGCCTGCGGTTCCTCTCCCGGATCCATCAAGGCTCACTCTGGGAACGGTTGACCCGCAGAAAAACCAACCTCCCCGGCGCCCAACGGAGTGCGCGCGCTACCGCCCACAACTTCGGGATGCGCGGCTGCGCAGAACGATGATTTGCCTGTCCAACCGAGGCCGGGGACCTTCAGCATACAGCGGCCACAGGGTGGAAGATCCGACATCATTAACTACCCTCAACGATCGCATGTCACGTATTACTGAAGCAGTCCGCAAGATCACAGCACTGGCGCCGATGCCGGAGACGCTTCCGATGTTGACGCGTGTGATGCGGGATCCCATGGCGAGCCTTGAGGAGATCGCCAACGTGGTGGGTCGGGACATGGACCTGACGGCGACGCTTATCCGGCGCTGCAATTCGGCGATGTATCGCGGGGCTGAGCCGGTGGAAACGGCCGATGAGGCGATGCTGAGACTGGGTCTCGACGCGGTTCTGGAGATGGTGATGACGCTGGTCATGAAGAGCATGTACCGGCTTCCTCCCGAGGCGGGGGCCGAGCTGGCGGGGCTGTGGGATCATTCGCTGCTGGTCGGCATCCTCACCCGTCAACTCACGCAGCACATGGACGTCTCGCGGCCGATTTCCTTCACGGCCGGGCTGTTGCATGACATCGGCAAGGTATTCTTCATCAAGGCCTCGACGGAGGAGTACGTCGATGTGCTTCGGAAGGCCCGTCAGCGTCACCGTGCCGTTGCGGATCTTGAGGAGGAGTTGCTCGGAACCAACCACGCCACCATCGGTGGCGAGATGCTGTCCCGCTGGAAACTCCCGGCGAACATCGTCACCGGGGTGTGGCTTCATCACCACACCGAGCTCGGGGGCGAGCAGAACCCGCTGGCCCGGGCCATTGAGCTGGCCGACACCATCTCCTACGTCCTCGGTTGCGGCCTCTCCGACCAGTACGCCCGTTGCCAGAATTCGCAGGCGATCCAGGAGATCCTGCATCTGACTCCCACCGAACTGCCGAGGCTGATCATGAACAGCCTCGACGAGGCGGAGGAAGTCCGCCGGGCCATCGGCTGATCCGGTCGGCTTCCGTCACTTGGAGTCGAGCGATTGGATCCGGGCATTGCGGAAGTCAAACCCGCGTTCTTCAGCCTGGATGCCGATGTAGCCCCTGGCGCGGTCGATCTTGTCGCATTCCCAGACGCGCTTGCCGTCGATTTCGAGGAGCGCCTTCTGGCCTCGAACCTCGAGCCGAATCTTCGTCCATGGGGCCGCGTCGTCGACGTCCGGTCCTTCGACCTCGGATGGCCGCACATCCTTGAATCCGCGCACGAGAGTTCCCCATTTGTCGCGGCGAAGGTTCACCTGCCAGCCATCGGTGGGGAACGGTTTGCCGTCGAGTCCGACGCGGAAAAACAGGCCACTGTCGTATCGTTCGACGAGGGGCCGCAGTTCCAGTTCGAGGATGAAGTCGGTGTATTCCTTCTCCGTCCGCAGCCAACCGGTACCACGCAACAACCGGAGCGCGCCGTCGTGGGCCTCGAACTTCACCTCGTGCATCGGCATCCAGCCGGCGAGGTCCTTTCCATTGAACAGCGGTTCCCAACCAGCGCCGAAGCCCACCCGCGGCGCCGCGACGAGGAGGAATCCTAAGGTCGCGCATTTCAGGAGATCGCTCATCGATCGCGAATGACTCGGGTGCATGCCCGAAATCTGTCCCGAGGCTGGCAGCCGCCGTCAATGCGTCAGTGGACGACCCGCATTCGCGGCATCGGCGCGCGCGTCCCCCATGGGTGAGCTGGAGGATGGCCCCGGATGTCCTATCCGACCGGCTTGCGGGCACCCCACCCCACCCTCGACGCCGAGGGACCGGCACCCTCCATCCACTACTGCCAAACCAGATCCCCGCCCTCCCTTGGCCTCGACATCCGACGCGCGTTTCCCCATGCCCGGACCCCGCCGTCATCCACGTGGTCAAGCCCCACCGAGTACAAATGAAATCCAATATCCAGCGCGGTCGCGTACTTCAATGCGGCACCATTCATCGGGTCCGACGGCACGCTCTCCAGGAAGCGCGGCACCAACGCGTCAAGGCTGGCAGGATAAGCGCCCACCGCGAGCCGATGTCGCTCAAGCGCCAACGCAACCAGGGCCAGTCTCCGGTTCGCCTCCGCCACGTACGATTTCTCCGACGCGCGCCCCACCGCTGGCGCCATCGTGCCCGCGATCACGCCGAAGAATGAGTTCCTGCCGATGAACTCCCCCAGCCGGCTGTCCCAGTCCTGGATGTCGGCCTGGCACCGGGCCGCCGCGAGATCCTCCGTCAGAGCCCGCAGATACCTCCAGTGCGCCACCTGATTCTGCCGCACCCAACCCCGCGGGGCGAGCCAGAGGAACAGCTGCAGTTGATCCTCCGATGCGCCCCTCTCGTTCGTGTCACCGAACAGTCTCACCCAATCCCTCCCTTCCCGCGTGCAGAGGCTGTCGTACACCATGCCCGAGAGGACACGCTCGCCATCCAGCGAGCGCCGGATTTCCGCGAGGTAATCCCGGCGCCGCAGAGACCCCTGCAACGCGACCAACTGCGCCTCGTTCCAGCGGTGATCCTGACAACCTTCCCACACGGGCTGGAGCATCAGCGCGTCAATGGCGACGCGGACCAGCGAGGATATCAGGATCGGCTCATCCGCTATGGCATCGCCAAGACGGAACCCCAGCAGGGCGTCCTGAAGCGCCTCGTCCGTCCGTCCCTCGGCAAGCAGCGCCACCGAACGCAACCGCAACATCAACGACATCCGCTTCAGGTGGGAAAGCTGCGGCAGCAGCATCGAGAACCCGTCCGAATACCGCAGCGGGAACCGGCACTCCGGCCGTTCCGCCATCGCCGCCCTCAGCTCCGCCAGGTCCGCATCGCGCCGCCCCAAGGCGAGCAGCACATCCTTCCCAGGGGTCTGCTCGACCTCTGATTTCGGCCAATTCGTCAGGGAACGATAGTACGCCTGCCACAACCCGAGATCGACCCGCACTCCTTGAGTCCAATTCTCGGTGCGCCCCGGGTCCTCCGATTTCAAGCCCGTGGCCTTCGACCTCGCCTTGCGCCGCCCGGCGTCGAAGGACGCAAACGGCACCTTGTCGTCCTCGATCCTCATCACCTCCCGGATCCGCGCGAGCCCGTTGGTGTCCAGCCACACCAGATGCGAATCGGACGGCAACGACCGTGACGCATCCGATGGCTCATACTTGTAATCCAAGGCCGGCTTGAACATCGGCGCCAAGGCGAGGTTGCGCTCGTCCGGCACCGGCGGCGGCACGATATCCGACACGGACAGCGGCGCACCCTTCGACCGCAATCCCGCCTCGAAGGCACGGAGCGCGAGATCCCCACGCAGATTCTCCTCAAGGGTCACCAGCGAACCTGCCATGGCGAGGACCATCAGGCCGACCGCTGGACCCAGGAGAAACCGCTCGGTCGTGGTACGCGCCGTGGCCGGAGGAATCGACTGGCCCGAGGCCATGGCGCGCTGGCATTCCGCAGCACGGCGATTCCACGCCAGGCTGACCAGCAGGCAGCCCATCATGCCGGCGAGAAACCCCAGGGCCCCGGGGACCAGGAACGCGTCCGCACTCCATCGACCCAACCACATCCTCGCCCCCAGGCCGGCAGGCAGTGCGGTGGCAAGAAAACCCGAGACCGCATGCATCAGGACCGGCCCCACCGACATCCGCTGCTCCGGCTTCGGACGCATCCCGACCAGCGGCCGCCAATACCAGTTCGAATCACCACAACCCAGCAGCACCCGACTCAGAGGATCTTTCATGTTCGCGTCCCTTCGTGATTTGTCGTCGCCTGTTCAGGACCACATTCTCCGGGCCCCCAACGCTGCATTCATGCCATTGCGGCCAGGCAACGCCTCGCTCCGCGGCCGCTCCGATGGGTTCGTGAGGGTTGGAGCCTGTGCCGGCGCGCCGAAGGCGGGGGCGGATTCGTCGTTGCTCGAGAGAGTCAGGAGCTCCGCCCGATGAAGCCTGACGGCGGCCAGCACCGACGGCCGCGAACCGACACCCGCCATCCCGGAACGTCCCGAAGCCTCACGTTTTTCGAACCCGGCCAACCCCCACTGCAACAGCGCGATGACCATCCAACCCGCGGCCAGCAACACCCATGGCGCGGACAGCACGTCCAGCCATGAACCGTGCACGATCGCTTGCGATTCCGTCATGGACTGCGGCGGCTTGCCACCGCTTTCCACGCGGGGTTGGCATGGTCGCCGGCGGCATCCCGCGCCCTCCAAAGCGGTGCCAAGCCACCGCACTCCAAACCAAGCAGTCCGCCCCGCCGCTTCTTCGCGCGCCACCCGCAGGATGTCCTGCTTCCAATCGCCCGGAATCGGGGCGCGCGGGATCCGACCCACCTTTTGTTCGAAGTCATCCGGTTTCATCGCAGCTCGTCGTAGAGAGGACGCAGCCGGGACCGGAGTTTGTCTAAACCATACCGGTACCGGCTGGCGGCCGTGTTGAGGGGAATGCCCAGCAATTCAGCAATCGCGTCAAAGGTGCGCCCCTCCCAAAGCTTGAGGTGCAGCACCGCGCGTTGTTCCGCGGGCAGCTCGATCATCGCCGACTCGACGGAATCGCGAAACGCCCGCTCGTCCGGATCCGCCACCGCCGCGAACATCGGGCTGTCTTGTGCCGCGGCTCCATCCAGCGCCGCGGCCCGCACCGCTCCGCGACGAAACAGATCGATCGCCGCATGGTGCATCAGCCGCAGCAGAAATCCGCGCTGGTCGCGGATGCCCGCGAGCAGACCCGGATTCCGGGCCAGCTTCACGAACATGTCCTGAAGCAGGTCCTTGGTGTCGGCCGTCGACCGCGTAAGGCTCAGGCCGAACGCGTGCAGTGCCTGCGCGTGTTCGTCGTAAAGCCGTTCCAGATCAATCTCCACCCCGGGGAACATGTCCACCCGGAGGACGCGCGCCGCCGGCGTTTTTGTCTAGCCCGCGTCTGAAGTCTCCCACGGCAGGAGCACCCGGAACGTCGTCCCGCGCCCAACCTCGCTCTCGGCCCGCACCTCGCCGCCATGGGCCTGGACGATGTGCTTCACGATCGCGAGCCCGAGCCCGGTGCCTCCCTGCTCGCGCGAACGCGCGGCATCCACCCGGTAGAACCGCTCGAACACCCGCTCCAACGCCTCCGCCGGAATGCCCTGCCCTTCATCCGAAACCCATACTTCAACCCGGCCCGCATCGGGATCCACGCGTCCACCCACCCGCACCGTCCCACCCGCCCGCCCATACTTGATCCCGTTGTCGACGAGATTGAACAGGACCTGCTGAAGACGATCCGGATCCACACGCAACCGGAGTTCCGCCGGGACCTCGTTCAACAGCCTCATCCCCCGCGCCTCAGCCTTCGTTGCCAGATCCTCGACCACGCGCCCCACCAGGGGCCGCAACTCCCCGTTGCAGCGGTTCATCAGCGCCTGGCCCGACTCGAGCTGCGAGATCGCCAGCAAATCCTCGATCAGGAACGCGAGGCGATTGGCATGCTTCTCGATCGTCCGCAGGAATTTCCCGGAAACCTCCGGATCCGATGACGCCCCGTCGATCAACGTCTCGACATAGCCCTTGATCAGCGACAACGGAGTCCTGAGTTCATGGCTCACGTTCGCCACGAAATCACGACGCGTCCGCTCCAGGTCCTTGAGCCGCGAAACGTCGTGAAAAACCAGGATCACGCCCTTCCCCCCGCCCGTGCCGTCCAGGAATGACACGGCATTGACCTGCAGCGTAACCGCGGAACGACCGTGCTGTTCCAACTCCAGATCCAGCGCCTGGCCCTCGGCCCGTGCACGTTCCGCAAACTCCGCGAGCTCATGCCGACGCAAGGCCTCCAGCAACGTAAGACCCCGCAGATCCCCGCCCACCTGGAACAACCTCACCACCGCGCGGTTGAACGTCCGCACCCGCCCCTCGCCGTCCAGCACCACCACACCGTCCAGCATGCAGTCCATCACCGCCTCGCGCCCTGATCGATCACGCTCGTAATCCTCACGCAGCCGATCCTCGCGGACCCGTTGCTCGTCGCTGCGACGAGCAAACTCCGCGACGAGCCGTCGGCATCGGAACCACCAGACAGCGTGGACAACCGCCACCCCCAGGAGGGCGAGAACGAGGATGACGACGACAGAGCTCATGCGGCATCCCCGCCACGGCCCTCAATCTTCATGGAACCGGTATCCGACGCCGCGCACGGTGTCGATGTAGCGCGCCGCCGACCCGAGCTTGTCCCGCAGACGCCGCATGTGGGTGTCGACGGTCCGGGTGTCGATGACGTTGTCGTACTGCCAGACATCCTGGAGCAACTGATCCCTGGTCTGCACCCGGCCACGACGCTGCATGAGGGTGCAGAGCAGCTTGAACTCGGTGGCGGTCAGGTCGACCTGCTCCCCACCCACGCTCACCATATGGCGTGGAATGTCCACGCACAGGTCGCCGACGCGCAACTGCTCCGCCTTCACCTCGGCGTCTGCATGGCGTCGGCGCTCCACCAACTTCTTCACCCGAAGGACCAGTTCCCGCGGACTGAACGGCTTGGTCACGTAGTCGTCCGCCCCAAGCTCGAGGCCCAACACCCGGTCAATCTCCGCCGCCTTCGCCGTCAGCAGGATGATCGGCACACCCGCCGTCGCGGGATCCCGACGGAGCAGCTTGCACACCTCCAGGCCGTCCACCTCCGGCAACATCAGGTCCAGCACGATCAGGTCCGGCAATTCAAGCCGGGCCGAGCGAAGCGCCGCGGTTCCATCCGAGGCCGCGATCACCTCAAACCCAGCCTTCCTCAGATTGAATGTGACCAACTCGACGACATCCGGCTCGTCGTCCACCACCAGTATTTTTGGCATGACGCGGAGGCTCGCTACCATTGTTTGCAACCTAGGTTCAATCCACGCCGCGTTACAAGCTAGTGACGGCCCCGCCTCGGCAAGCCGGCGCAACCCCATCGGGCGTCGCCGCAACAACGATCGTCCCAAGCCCGCCCCGGCCCGCAAACACCCGTCCCAGCGGGATCGACGCATCCCCCGCAAGGCTGCGCTTCAGGACGGATTCCTTCCCGTTCCCCGTCACCAGCACCACCACCAAGCGTGCCTCCCACAAAAGCGGATATCCCATCGTCACCCGCCACGGCGGCGGCTTGGATCCCGTCACGGCACGGAACGCCGTGGTCGCCGCGATGTCCGCCTCCAGGTTCTCCGGAAACAACGAGCCCACGTGGCCGTCCTCGCCAAGTCCCAGCACAACACAGTCGAGCCAGGGCGCCACAGTCCCACGCCGCGCCAGGAACCGATCCCAGTCCTCGTTGGCAAACCGCGCCGCCTCGACCGGTGTCCGCTCGCCCTCGAGTCGATGGACTCTTTCGCCCCCCACGCCAAGCGGATCGAACAGCCCCGCACGCGCCACACGATAGTTGCTCTCGGCATGCTCCGGCGCCACGCACCGCTCATCGGCCCAGAAAAAATCCGAGACTTCCAGACCGGCCCGGCGCCGGTGATTTTCGGCCACCAACGCGGCAAACAAGTGCGGCGCCGACCGACCGCCTGAGAGCGCCAGCGCAAAGCCGGCATCCCCGGCCCGGGCTCGGGCCTCGATCACGACACGCGCCGCCTCTGACGCCGCCAACCGGTCATCAGGGCATGGGATGATCCCGGGCTTCATCGGGTTGCTCTCGGCTCATGCACCGGCTGCGGATGCCGCCATGTGTGGCCGTAGCGCGCCAGCAACGCGTCTGCCGCCGCCGGCCCCCAGGTGCCGGCCTCGTAGAATTCCGCGTCACCCAACACCGCGTCCTCCCATCCGGCGCGGATGCCATCGACAAACGACCACGCGGCCTCGACCTCATCGCGGCGGATGAACAGCGTGGCGTCACCCGCCATGGCCTCGAGCAGAAGGCGCTCGTACGCCTCGGGCGTGTACGCGCCAAACTCGGCATCGTAGCTGAAGTGCATCCGGACCGGCCGGATCTGCATGGTCGTGCCGGGCACCTTGCCGTTGAAGCGGAGCGTGATGCCCTCGTCCGGCTGCAACCGCAGCGTCAGCGAATTCGCGTCGAGGCGCGGCCCGCACTGCGCGGCAAACAGGACATGGGGCGTCGGCTTGAACTGGATCCGGATCTCGCTCGCGCTCAACGGCAGCGCCTTGCCAGTGCGAAGGTAGAACGGCACTCCCGACCAACGCCAGTTGTCGACGAGGACGCGAAGCGCGGCGTAGGTCTCCACGTTCGAGTCCGCCGCCACCCGCGGTTCCCCACGATAAGCCGGGCAGGACAGGTCGCCGATCAGGCCGGCCTTGTATTGCCCCCGCACAACCTGCGAGCGCACCTGTTCCGGAGCCCAGACGCGGAGGGCTCGCAGCAATTTCACCTTCTCATCGCGGATCGCCTCGGCCTCCAGCGACACCGGCGGTTCCATCGCGACGAGCGCGAGCACCTGAAGGAGATGGTTCTGGACCATGTCCCGCAACGCTCCCGCCTCCTCATAATAACCGCCGCGCGCACCCACGCCGTGACGTTCGCTCACCGTGATCTGGACCTGCTCGATGGCATCGCGATTCCAGAGCCGCTCGAAGATCGCATTCGAGAATCGGAACAACAAAAGGTTCTGGACGGTCTCTTTCCCAAGATAATGGTCGATGCGGTAGAGCTGCGTCTCGTGCGTGTACCTCGTGAGCTCGGCATTGAGATTCCGTGCCGAGGTGAGATCCGACCCGAACGGCTTCTCGACCACCACACGCTGCCAGCCCGCCTTGTCGTCGGACCTCTTCTCCAGCAATGCCGCAGCCGAAAGGCGATCGACCACCCCGCCGAACTGGCTCGGCGACACCGCGAGATAGCAGAGCAGATTGTGCGCGAGCCCCGGGTGCCCGAAGCCCCGGACCATCCGCTTCAGCCGCTGGTACGCCGCCAAGTCATGGAACTCGCCCGCGCAATAATGAAGGTTGGCCGCAAAAGCCTCCCACGCCGCGCCGTCAACCGGCTGTGTCCTCGAGAACCTCCCCAGCGCCTCGCGCAATTCCGCACGCCACTCAAGGTCCGTCTTCGGTCGCCGCGCAAATCCCACGATCCGAAACGGGTCCGGCATCTGCCCCGCCCGGAACAGATGGTACAGCGCCGGCACCAGCTTGCGGGACGTGAGGTCCCCGCTCGCGCCGAAGATCACAAGCGTGCACGGCTCGACGACCTTGCGCCCTTGCTCCAACCGGCACACAAGCAGTTCATCCAGAATCGAGGCATCTTCCACGGGCGTGGAAGGTGTCCGAGACACCCCCGGACCGCAACCGCGTGAATCGGGTGGCCGATATTTGACCTTGAGACCCTGTCACCGCTCGCCCGAGCATTTCACCCCTAGTGGAACCTCAGGCGTCCAACGACCTACTTCCCGTCGCAAGGAAGTCCTCCAGCGGCGGGCAGGGCGATGGCACGCTACGAAAACGCCGCCGCCGCAAGCGCGCCTCCGACCGCGCCCCCGAGGCCTACGCCACCTGCGATGCCCTGACAGGCTGGCTCGTCCACGCCCTCGCGATCTTCACCCCCTGGGCCTTCGGCTCCACCGAATCCTGGGCCGTCCGAATCGCAACCGCCCTCGCCCTCGCTCTCGGTGGAATCTGGCTCGCCAAGCTCGTCGTCCGCGCCCGCGAGGAATACACGCCACCCCGATGGGGCGACGACGAACCCAACCCGGAGGCATCGGATGACGAAGCCGCGCAACACGCGCCAACCGATCGGTGGGTGTGGCTGCTGGGAATCGCGCAGGCCGCCGTCCTTGCACTGATCCTCGCGAGCCTTGTCATGGCCCCGGGACAGTCCCAGGCACCCTCCACCGACAGCACCGGCACACGCTGGCTGCCCGGCACCCTCGACCGCGACGCAACACTCGAGGCGCTGATCGTCTACATCGGCCTCGTCGGGACGTTCTGGGCCACGCGCGACTGGCTCCTCTACCGAAGCGCGCGGGACAAGAAGGAACTCGAGCAACCCTCCGACTCCACGGCTCCATCCACGCCCGGCGGCGCGGTCCCAATCCCCGGCCGACTCCGCCGCCTGCTCTGGCTGCTCTGTCTCAACGGTGCCCTGCTCGCCATCTGCGGATTCCTCCAGCGCGCCTCGGGCACGAACCTCCTCCTCTGGGTCCGGGAAATGCCCCAGAACAGCCCCGTCGAGGCGGCCTTCGGTCCCTGGCCCTACCACCAGGACGCGGCCCATTACTTCAACCTCCTCTGGCCGGTCTGCCTCGCGTTCTGGCTCTGGATGCAGGAGCGCTCCGCCCGCATGTCCACCAGCCAACTGGCCCGGATCGATGGACCGCAACTCCTCCTGCTCCCTTGCGCCATCTTCATGGCCGCATGCCCGGCGATCTCCCCGGATCGCAACGCGTCGCTCGTGAGCCTTGGCCTGGGCGCGTTCATCGTCTTCACCCTGCTCTTCCTGTCACGACGCCAACTCACCCGCCAGGTCCGCCTCACCACGATCGGATGCATCGTCGTCGCGGTCGTCGCCGCAGCCAGCGGCGGATGGCAGGTGCTGCGCGCGGAACTCACCCGGATCAACGTCGTCCACCCCACGGGCATCACCACCGATTCGGATCCGTTCACTCTCTTCCTCCGACTTCGCCTCCCCTCGGTTCCGCCCCGGGAATGGACGCCCCTGGTCCATCTGCGCGGCGACGTCCAGGGCGACCCGCTGCGACAGGTCGGAACGGTCGGCATCTCGCCCGCAGGCGAACTCGTGGTGCAGTTTTCAGGGAAAACACCCGGCAACCCTGCCCGCCGAACGCTTCCCGATTTCACCGGACGCTTCGGGGACAAGGAGGTCCTCCTCGCGGTCTGCCGGACCCAGAAGCTGCGGGTGTACGTGGACGGAGTTGAAATCGACGGCACCGACGACCGGGCCGGAAGCGCGGCCAGTTGGATGGACGGCATCGGCACCGGCTACCTCCAGGTCGTGGACCGGGCGGTGAAGGAAGTTGCACTCATCGATACGGCGCTCGACGCCGATGAAGTGGGCGACGCATCCCGCTCGCCCCTCACCGCGCTGAACGAACAACTGAACGCGGCGCGGCCCGTCAGCTTTGATCCCCTGTCCCTGACCAATGCGCTCGAGGTGCTCGACGGCGCAGGCTTCGGTCTTCTCCCGGATCCGCAAAAAGCGGGCAGGCCCTGGATCGAGGTTCGCCGCTTCAACACCCCGGGCCGGCTCGGCTTCCAGCGCTCCATCACCAACGCAGACCCCAGGCTGCACGGGACGGTCAGCGCCTCGTTCGTCATCAAGAACACACCGAATTCACCCTTGAATTTGTTGGTCAGCATGGATGGCGGAGACCCCACCTCCGTCGAGGTACCCGCCCGCATCGAACGCGAGTTCGCGGTGAAGTGCAGGGTCCCCCACGACGGCCCGCCACGCTTCATCACCCTCGATGTCGGCGATGGGTCCGGCAATGGCAGGGCCGCGAGTCTTCCGGGCGACGCCCGCCTCCTCATCCGCGACCTCCGCATCTCCCCCGGCACAACCTCGTTCAACCAGATCATCGATCCGGAATCCCCGCGCGGATCTCTCAACGACAGGCTCGGGGGGCATCCCGAGGTACGCGCGACCGCGCTCCGCGCCGCAGCCAGCAATCCGTTCTGGGGCACAGGCGCCGGCACGTTCGCAGCCGCCTCCCTGAAATTCGCCGCACCCAACCAGCCCGGCTCACGATTCGCCCACAACGACTGGCTGCAAACACGTGCCACGCTCGGCTGGACCGGCACCGCAGGGATCGCCCTGGGCCTCGCAGCCTTGCTCCTGCGCTCGTGGTTCGGGCGCGGCCTCCAGACGATCCGCGTCATCCTCGCCCTGATCTGGGCCGCGCTCGCCGGCTGCCTCATCAGCGCCGCGTCCAGCTTTCCGCTCCAACTCCATCCCGTCCTCGTCCTGTTCACGATCATCACCGCGATGACCACGGTCCTCGCAGCCTCACGCGCACGAGCCTGAGCGGCGACCACCCCCGCATCCACAACTGACGGTGGGGCGCGCACTCCGCTGCGCGCCGTCCTTGCGGACGCACCCAGGCACGGCGCCCTCGGAGAGTGCCATCCACAACTTGTGGATGCAGCGGGCGCCCCCCTCACCGCCTCTTGAACCCCCGGCGGTCCACCCACACGCACTGGTTCGCCCCGAGCGAAACGGCGCGCCCATCGACACGGACCGACACGCCCTCCGACCTGAAATTGTAGAGGCACACGGCGTCCGCAAAATCACAGCGCGCAACGCGTGCCGGCCCTTCGAAACGAAGCCCCTCCGGTTCCATCACCCCACGCCGCACGTCGTCCAACACCGGCTGCGCAACCTCGGCCAGTCCCAACTGCCGCGGCGCCAACAGCCATTCCCCCACCTCGCGGAAGTTCTGCTCGGAAAACGTGCGGACGTTCCAGACCAACACCCGTCCACGACCCACCGCGCGCTCGGTCAACACCGGCAACCCCTCCGCAGTCGCCCATCGAACCCCCGCCGTAGTGACCCGCACCGATCCGTCCACATCCAGCGGCCGCGACAATTCCTGCGTCCGTCGACCCTGCACGAGGCTGGAGACGCCCAACTCCACGACGACCGGGCCGACGTCGACACCGGCGAGTCCGGAACCCCGCTGCCCGATCCGCCGGAGGAATGCCGGGGTCACCGTGAACGTCACGCCACGCGCAAGACCGGCTTCCATGTGGCCCACAACCGCTCCATCCGCACCGGCCTGAGCCCCAAGGAACACCGACTTCGCCTCCGCCGGATAGGTCGCGACCGGCAGGATCGGGAACCCCGCCACGGCCAGGTAGTCCATCAGATACAAGTTATCCGCGGCATCGCTGTCAGGCGGCTTGTAATAGGGAATCCCGCGCCGTGCCCGGCCTTCGATCTTCGACGCGAGCGCGCATAATTCCGGCAGACGCGCGGCCAGGAGCGCATCCCCCGGATGCCCGCCCATCACGTCGCCGAGGTTGAACAGAGTCAGCTCACGCGCCCCGGCCAGCACCGACAGATAGGCCTGGTCGACAAAGTTCTGCGGCGTGCATTCGATGTGATCGAACCACGCCCCGACCACCTTCGGACCCGCCACGGACCGGATCCAGCTGAAGTTCACGTATCCCTCCGTCGGCTGCACGAATCCCATGCGGCGCGTCTCCGGGTTGCGAACCTCGGTCCCGACCCACACCCGATCGAACGGCAACGCCATCCGCGCCGGGTCATAGCCGAACATGTGGAACCGGTCGTACCATTGGGGGAACTTGATGATCAGCCGGGCCGAGGGATTCGCCGCCCGGGTGGGCTCGAACACGAGCGGCTTCAACAGCGAAACCATCAGGTCACGCCGATACGTCCCCCACGTCCGATCCCCGCGCGCCCGCGCTGAAATGTCCGAGGTGTCCCCCGTGCAGTAGAAATCGTCGACCACGAGTTCGTCGAACACCGGCGCGTTCTCCTCGAAAAAACCGGCCACACCCTCGCGCGTCTTCGGGCTCTCCCAGTCAAGCCACCCCAGCGCCTCGTTCTGCCGCGTGCCGAACGCCCCACCCGGAACCGTCGCAATGCCGCCCGAACACCGGATTCCTCGCGCCTCGAAAAAACCCCTCGCCTCCTTCAACCGGGCCGGCTCCACGTGCTCGTCACCTCGTCGCCCCTCGAGGAACAGGTGCGAAACACCGAGCGCCCGCAACCGCTCCAAGACCCCAGCCATGTCCCGCGGGGTCCCCATGAACTGCACCACGTTCCCAGCCGTTGCATACACCGACACCCGAAACGGTTCAGGAGGTTCCGCCGCACCGCTCACCCCCGACGATAGCACGGCCAAAGCCGCGAGCTGCAGCATGCGAAGCGACAAGCGATTCATACCTCCTTCGTGTCTACCACTCGCAACCCAACGGTTCCTCAAAATTGCCGCGATCTTCCTCCGCCCCGGCTGCGGCCCTCACAGCCTGTCTGAACATTGCGAGGGGTCCCGCAGCGAATGATTTTGGCGTTGGCCGAGGCGGCCAGATCCGAGCATCCCCGAACTGCGCTGCAACGATCGAGCCGACGAAGGGCAGCTACAAAAGACCCGCCGCCCGGCGTTGACGCGCCCGTCACGAATGGCAGCCTCGGACTTCGATCCCCAAATCCCTGGACCTTGTGAGCCAGCGCCCTACCCACCCGAAGGTCAGATCGCGCCGCACATCCGTGTGCGCGATGTCCCTCACGCTCGGACTGCTCTCGCCAGGTTCATTCCCGAGAGCACACGCCGGCACGGTCAACGATCCCGCCACAGCCACGCACGGAATTCCCGCCCCCCGTCATTGGGCCTTCGAGCCCATCTCCGATCCAGCACCACCACGCATCAGCCCCGCGGAGGTCCGCACACCCATCGACGCTTTCCTCCTCGCCCAATTGCGCGCCACCCCTGCCGATGTCGCCCCCCGGGCCGATCGCCGCACGCTGATTCGGCGCGTCACATACGACCTGACCGGCCTTCCGCCGACTCCGCCGGAGGTCGATGCCTTCGTGTCGGATGCGTCGCCGGGCGCCTTCGCAGCCGTGGTCGGGCGTCTCCTCGCCTCGCCTGCCTACGGCGAACGTTGGGGCCGGAAATGGCTCGATGTCGTTCGCTACGCCGACACCGCGGGAGAGAACAGCGACCACCCCGCACCCCACGCCTGGCGTTATCGGAACTGGGTCATCGATGCCTTCAACCGCGACCTGCCCTACGACGAATTCCTCCGCCAACAGATCGCGGGCGATCTCATCGCCGCTGGCGCTCCGCCCCAACGCCGCGCCGACCTCGTCATCGCCACCGGCTACCTCGCCATCGCGCGGCGCTTCGGCCACGACACCGACAAGGACATGCACCTCACCCACGAGGACGTCATCGACACCGTTGGCAAATCGGTCCTTGGCCTCACGCTCGGTTGCGCGCGCTGCCACGATCACAAGTACGACCCGGTCTCGATGAAGGATTATTATGGGCTCTACGGCATCTTCGCCTCGACCCGCTTCTCCTTCCCAGGCTGCGAGCCCAAACAACAGCCGCGCGACCTCGTGCCCCTGATCCCGCAGGCCGAGGCGGACGCGCTCATCCAGCCGTGGCGCGATTCGCTCGCGCAACTCGACGCCGAACTCAAGGCCAACACCAACGCCCCCGACCGACGCGAAAGACAGAGCCGACGCGACTTACTCGCAGCGCAGGAACCCCGCTTCGACGTGGCCTACGCCGCGGTGGAAGGCACACCCGCCGACGCGAAACTCCAACGCCGCGGCGATCCTGAGCAGCCGAGCGACGCGGTCCCCCGCAAAAACCTCACCTTGCTCGGGGGCCAACCATTGCACGATCCCGAAACCAGCGGCCGCCTCGAACTCGCACGCTGGCTCACCGACCCCGCGAATCCGCTCACCGCACGGGTCATGGCCAACCGGATCTGGCAGGGCCACTTCGGCGTCGGCCTCGTCACCACCCCCAACGATTTCGGCACCCGCGGCGCCCCACCCTCCAACCCCAGACTCCTCGACCATCTCGCCTCCGCGTTCATCCGGTCCGGCTGGAGCGTGAAAGCGCTGCACCGCGAAATCCTCCTCAGCGCAGCCTACCAACGCGCCTCCTCGATCGAAGCGCGCCCCACACCAACCGCCACGCAACGCCCTGCTGCGACCACGACGACCGTGCCCACCCTCAGGGCCGTGAAGAACGCGGCCGACGACACCAACACCTTTCCCAGACGACGCCTCGAGGCCGAGGAGATCCGCGACACGCTGCTCACATTGTCCGGCGACCTCGACCCGACCCCCGGCGCGGCTCATCCCTTCCCGCCGGAGAAGGACTGGTCCTTCACGCAGCACTCCCCCTTCAAGGCCATCTACGAATCGAACCGGCGCAGCGTGTACCTGATGACCCAGCGCATTCAGCGACACCCCTTCCTCGCGCTTTTCGACGGACCCGACCCGAACGCGAGCACGCCGCACCGCGACAGCAGCACCGTGCCCACCCAGGCACTTTACTTCCTCAACGACCCGTTCTTCCACGCGCGCTCCGAGGGCCTTGCGAAACGACTGCTCGCGCTGCCCGAACAGGAACGCATCCCGGCGTCCCATCGCTGGTGCTTCCAACGAAAACCCACTCCCGAGGAATTGAAATCCGCCGCACGATTCCTCGCCGATTACCGACGCGCCCTCGACGGTACAGCCCCCGAACAAATCGACCTCGCCACCTGGAGCGCCTACGCCCGCACCCTCCTCGCCTCCAGCGAACTCCTCCACCTCGACTGATCACCGCCATGCCTCCACGCCCTCCACGCCCCGACGACTCCCCGCCGCACGCCATCCGTCGTCGTGAATTCTTCAAACGCTCCGGGATCACACTCGCAACCACCGCCACCGCTGTCATCGCTCCCGGCTTCTTCATCCAGCGTTCAGGTGCCGACATCCCGCCCCCTCCATTCACCGTTCGCGACCTCAAGGTGATCTCGCCCCAGCCCGAATACTACGCCGGCTGGCCCACCGTCGCCCGCCGCTCCAATGGCGAACTCTGGGTCGCCTGGTCCGGCGGCCGCGAACAACACGTCTGCCCATTCGGTCAGGTCGTCGCCATGTCCTCCCGTGACGCCGGCGAAACCTGGACCTGGCCGCGCGTTCTCCTCGACAGCGCCCTCGACGACCGCGATGCCGGCGTGGCCGAAACATCAAAAGGAACGCTCATCGTCACCACGTTCAGTTCGCTGGCTTATGAACCCTCGCTCGCCAGCGCCGAGAAATCCGGCCAGTGGCCCGCCGAAAAACTCGCCCGCTGGCAGGCCGCCCACCGGCGTCTCAACGCAGAGTCCCGCGTGAAGGAACTCGGCCAATGGATGCTCCGCTCCACCGACGGCGGCATCTCCTGGTCCTCCCGCTATGCCTGCGAACCCAACAGCCCGCACGGCCCCGTTCCCCTCCGCGATGGGCGCCTGCTCTACGCCGGCAAGGAACTCTGGACGGGGAAACGCCGCACCGGCTTCTGGGAATCCAAGGACGACGGCATCACCTGGCGCTGCCTCGCCGAACTCCCCGCCCGCCCCGGCGACCACGCCGATAATTACCACGAACTCCACGCCGCCGAGACCGTCGATGGCCGGATTATCGCCCACATCCGCAACGAAAATCCAACCCACAACAACGAGACGCTCCAATCCGAATCCGCCGACGGTGGCAACACATGGTCCGTCCCCGAACGGCCGAGGCTCACCGATGGATCGGCGGGCGTTTGGGGATTGCCCTCGCAACTCCTGCGTCTCCGCGACGGGCGACTGCTCATGACCTATGGCCACCGCCGCCCGCCGCTCGGCAACCAAGCCCGCCTCAGCTCCGACCACGGCCGCACCTGGTCTCCGCCGATGACCCTCACGTCCGACGCCGCCAGCGGAGACCTCGGTTACCCGAGCACCGTGGAACTCGACGACCACACACTCCTCACGGTCTGGTACGAAGTCATGAAGGGCTCGTCCGCAGCCGTCCTCCGACAGGCCCGATGGAGGCTCTCGTGAAACTCCCCCCTCTCGCCCGTCGCGGCTTCATCCGGTCATTGGCCGCCGGTTCAATCCTAGGCCCGGCCCTGATCGGCGATCTCCTCGCGGAAACCGAGGCCCCATCGAGTGACCCGTTCGCCCCGAAGCCGCCCCATTTTCCAGCGAAAGCGAAGCGCGTCATCTTCCTCTTCCTCAGCGGTGGCGTGTCCCACGTCGACACCTTCGACCCAAAGCCGCGCCTGTTCGCCGACCACGGCAAGGAGGTCAAAGCCGATCACCCGGAGATCAAGGACCGGCCCGGATACGAACGCATCTTCCTCAAACGACCTCAGTGGACGTTCGCCCCCCACGGCCGTTGCGGCACCGAGGTCAGCACGCTCTTCCCGCACACCGCGGAATGTGTCGACGACCTCGCCGTGATCCGCTCGATGCACACGTCGCACTCGAACCATTACAACGCGACACTCGGCATGCACACCGGCTCGTTCGCCTTCGCCCGTCCCAGCATCGGCGCGTGGATGAGTTACGGGCTCGGCACCGAGAACCGAAACCTCCCGTCGTTCATGGTCCTCGCCCCCGCGATGCCCTACGCCGGAACCCAGGTCTGGGCCTCCGATTTTCTCCCCGCCGAACATCAGGGAACCTGGGTCGTTCCCGGTGCGGAACCCATCCGCAACATCCGCCGACGAGCAGCCTCCGCCCGTTGCCAGGAACTCGAGCTCGCCGCCCTCCGCGAACGCGATTCGACCTTCCTCGCCAACCGCCCGGGCGACCCACTCCTCGCCGCACGCCTGCGCTCCTTCGAGACCGCCTTCGGCATGCAGACCGAAGTTCCCGACACCTTCGACCTCACGCGCGAATCCGACGCCACCCTCGCGTTGTACGGGCTCAAGCGCGGACAAACCACCGGGTTCGGCTGGCAGTGCCTCGCCGCCCGCCGCCTCGTCGAACGCGGGGTCAGGTTCGTCGAACTGATCGACACCGGCTCCTCGGGAAACTGGGATTCCCACGGCGACATGATGGATCACGCGAGGCTCGCGAAGAACGTCGACCAACCCATCGCCGGGCTCCTCAAGGATCTCAAGTCCCGCGGCCTTCTCGACGACACGCTCGTCGTGTGGACCACCGAGTTTGGCCGCACGCCGTTCAACAACACCGCGGAGGCCAAGGGGCGCGAACACCACAACTGGGCCTTCACCTCCTGGCTCGCCGGCGCCGGCGTCCGACCCGGGATCGTGTACGGCGCCACGGACGAATACGGCATGCGCGCCGTCGAACAACCGGTCCACGTGAACGACTTCCACGCCACGATCCTCCACCTGATGGGCTTCGATCACGAACGCCTCACCTACCGCCACAGCGGTCGCGACTTCCGCCTCACTGACGTCGCCGGGAAAGTCGTCGGCGGCCTCCTGGCCTGACACGGAGTGTCCATTCGGGTGCCTCCGCTCCTCCATCGGCGCCGGGTTCGCCGTCACCGAAAACCTCAACAGTCGCGGCTCGTCCGCCTCACGCACAAGCCGCACCCCGCCCACAGGAACGGCAACGCCACCATCAGAAGCATGATCATCAATGGAAAATCCCCGGGCTCATCCACCCATCCTTCTCATGGATTCAATCACGCCCCCCCCGGCCCCTTGGTCTTCCTCACCAACCTCACGCCACCAATCACCATCGCCTTGTCCACCGCCTTGCACATGTCGTAGATCGTCAAGGCTGCCACGGACACCGCGGTCAGAGCCTCCATCTCCACCCCGGTGCGGTCCGCAATCCGCGTCGTGGCGGTGATGTGGATGCGGTCGCGCGAGGCCGGGATCTCGAGCCGGACCTCGACGTGCGTGATCGCCAGCGGATGACACAGCGGAATCAGTTCGCCGGTCCGCTTGGCGGCCTGGATCCCCGCGATGCGGGCCGTCGCGAGGACGTCCCCCTTGGCCATCTGGTTGGCCTCGATGAGGACCAGCGTGGATGCCGCGAGATGAATTTCCCCCTCGGCCACGGCCTCCCGCACCACGATCGGCTTCGCGGTGACATCCACCATCCGGGCCGCGCCAGACTCGTCGACGTGGGAGAGCTTGGACATGACCCAAGCATGGTTGGGATCGGGGTATCCGTCGAAGCGATTCACGCCCATCGCCTCCCGCCCTGGGAACGGGCTACTCCGCGCGCGATCGTTGTTCCGCAAAAAACGCGCGCAGCATCTGGCGGCATTCGTCGGCGCGGACTTCAGATGTGATCTCGCAGCGATGGTTGAACGTGGGGAACTGGAGGAGATTGATCGCGCCTCCAGCACAGCCGCCCTTGGCATCTGGCGCTCCGAAGACAACCCGGCCCAGGCGCGCGTGGACGAGTGCTCCGGCACACATGGGACAGGGCTCCTTGGTGACGTACAAGGTGCAGTCGTTCAGCCGCCAGTCGCCAACCGCAGCTTCGGCCTGCGTGATGGCCAGCATCTCCGCGTGGGCCGTGGCGTCCCTGAGCAGCTCCACCTGGTTCCACGCCCGCGCGATGATCCGGTTCTCCCGGACAATGACCGCGCCGATCGGCACCTCCTCGGCCTCGTACGCCTTGAGCGCCTGGCGCAACGCCTCCCCCATGAAATGGTGGTCGCTGGTCAGGTCGATGATTGCTCCGTCGTCCATGTGTGGGTGCCGTCGGAATGACAGTGACAATGCGCGGCGAAAAAACCGCCCCGATGTTCCCAGAACAACGGCCAAATCCGGTCGCGATCGGTCTGCGGCTGCGCCAGCCCATCGAGTTCCTCGCGCCGGAAGAACGCAAAACGCCCCTCGCCCATGGCCGCAGGCAAGGATCCAAGCCGGGGACGGATCTCGAACAGGAACATGAGCCAATGCGCCGCACCTTCGTACCCACACTCGCTCACGAGGCCCACGAGACGCAGATCGCCCGGGCACAGCGCGAGACCGAGTTCCTCGCGCGCCTCGCGGGCCGCGCAGGCATGCGGCGATTCACCGGTCCCAGTCTCGAGCTTGCCACCCGGCGGACTCCACAGCCCGCGGTTCGGCTCGCGCGCCCGCTCCAGAAGAAGCACCCGGTCCGCCTCGTCAAACGCGTACAACAGCGTCGCGATTTTATAGGGCAACGACGGCATCACAGGAACTCAGCCCCCCCGCAAGCGATTCCGGGTCAACCCAGGAACGAACAGACGTACTCGCAGATCCCCGACCCCACGCTGATGGTAAACCCACTCTTCGCCGCAACCTCAAAGCTCTGGCCTGCACCATAACCCGCCGTCGCACCCTGACCGTCGACGACCACCGTGCAGCTGCCCGCCACGATCTCCATGAGCTCGGCCTTGTCGGTCCCGAAATGGTACTGACCCTGATAAATCAGCCCGAGGGTCTTCTTGCTGCCGTCAGGAAACAGGACCGAATGGCTCACCACCTTGCCATCGAAGTAGACGTTGGCCTTCGTGACAGCGGTGACGTTCTTGAATTCAGTGGGTGCAGGCATGTGTGGGGTCTCGTGTCTTGTGTCGAAATCGATGGCCCAAAGTCCAAGGCCCGGATGGATTACATCTGAAAGCTGGCGAGAGTCGGCCTGGATCCGGGGTTCTTGCGGACGCCGGAGTCGGGGTTGGCGGCGAGGTGTTCGCAGATCTTGAACACTGTCTCAGGTGCCGCGGCGATGGCGGCCGCGAGGGATTCGGCGGTGAACGCCGTGCCCGGGTTCGCTCGCAGATGCACGACGATCGCAACCTTGGCCTGGATGATGACCGCCGCCGCCTTCTTGCCAGCTTCCACGCCCGGCTGATGATAGGCATTGATGCGAACCAGAGAGGCATAGAGGCCGACGGTCCGCTCGAACAGCGCGACCAGGGAACCCAGGGTGTACGCGTTGACCTCGCGGAGGGTGATCGTGACCGAGCCACGGCCCTTCTCGTGCAGCGCCGACCGTGTTCCCAGCAGGAAACCATTGAGAAAATCCCCGGCCGTCACACCCGGCTCCACCTCGATGGAGGTTCCCGCCCGGTCCCGCAACACCTCGATGAAGATCGCAAAGAAATTATCCAGGCCCTCGCGCAGTTGCTGCACATAGGCGTGCTGGTCTGTGGAACCTTTGTTCCCGTAGACCGCGATGCCCTGGTTCACCACGCGCCCGTCGAGGTCCAGCTCCTTCCCCAGCGACTCCATGATGAGCTGCTGGAGATACTTCGAGAACAGCGCCAACCGGTCCTTGTACGGAAGCACCACCATGTCCTTCGCCCCGCGCCCGTCCCCGGCATGGTACCAGGCCAACGCCATCAGCGCGGCAGGATTGGAGCGCACCTCCACCGACCGCGTGACTTCGTCGCAAGCCTTCGCACCCACGAGGAACGCATCAACGTCGAGCCCCTGCAGCGCCGCAGGCAACAAACCCACTGCCGACGTGACGCTCGTGCGTCCCCCCACCCAGTCCCACATCGGGAACATCCGCAGCCAACCCTCCGCCTTCGCCTGCGTGAACAGCCTGCTGGCATCATCCAACTGGGTCACCGCCACCGCATGCCGCGCAAAGGAGAGCCCCGCGCGACGGTAAGCCTCCATGGCCTCAAGCATCCCGTTGCGGGTCTCCGGCGTTCCCCCCGACTTCGAGATCACCAACACCAACGTGCGCCCCAACTCCCCCTCAATCGACGCCAGCGTGCGATCCATACCGTCCGGATCTGTGTTGTCGAAGAACCTCATCTGGAGACGGTCGGACATCGGGTGTCCCAGCGCATCCGCCACCAACTGCGGGCCGAGCGCGGAGCCGCCGATGCCGATCACGAGCACATTCTTGAACGCCCCTCGCTCGCCTGAAGTCGTGCCCGCGAAAACGTCGGCCACGAATTCCCGGATCTCATTTCGCGTCGACGCGATGGCGGCTGCGAGCCCGGGCTCGGGAGCAATCGCCGGATTGCGCAGCCAATAGTGTCCGACCCGGCGTCCCTCGTCAGGATTGGAGACATCACCCGCCTCAAGCCGCGCCATGCTCGCGAAGCACGCCTTCATCGGCCCCGCCATCCGCGCGAGGTAGTCCTCGTCGAAGTCGAGCCGGCTCAGGTCGATGGCGAGCCCGCACTTCGGGAACTCGAAATACAAATCCTGGAATCGGGTCCAGATCTGGGCAGCGGTCGGTTTCATCATCTTCAGGCAGCCGAATCCTAGCGACGGCCTAAACGTCGGCGAGGGGAATTCCAGCCCAGCCCATCATTTAAAGACCTGTCCCTCTATTCAGAATGTTGTATCGTCGGCGCCATGGCCGAATTCTACGATACCCACGCGCACCTCGACTTTCCCGATTTCAAACCCGACCTCGAGGCGGTGGTGCAGCGTGCGCTGGACGCTGGAATCACCCGGATCCTTTCCGTCGGCACGACGCTCGAGAGCAGCCGCCGGGTGGTGGCCCTGGCCGAGCGATTTGAGGCGGTGTTTGCAATCGTCGGCGTCCATCCGAATCACGTGATGGAGGAACCCGACGACATCACCGCACCGCTTCGCGAACTGGCGCGCCATCCCAAGGCCGTGGCGATTGGCGAGGCCGGGATCGACCATTACCGACTCGAGGCCGGCTCGCAGTCGGAGATCGAGGCAGTGAAGGCGAAGCAACGGAGGCTTTTCGTCCAGCAACTCGAGGTCGCAGCCGAGTCCGGGCTCAACTGCATGATCCACCAGCGCTCCGGTTTCCGTGAGACGCTGGATCTCATGGCGCCCTTCCGCGGTCAGGTTCGAGGCGTGTTCCATTGCTTCACCGGGACACCTGACGAGGCGCGCCAGGTGCTCGACACGGGTTCGATGTTGAGCTTCACAGGAATCACCACCTTCAAGAACGCGCAGAATGTCCGCGACTCCCTGGCGGTGGCGGCTCTCGGGCAGTTCATGCTGGAGACGGACTGCCCGTTCCTCGCGCCCGTCCCGTATCGGGGCAAGCGTTGCGAGCCGGCCTATGTGCGCGAACTCGCCGAATTCGTGGCCGCTGAGAAGGGTTGCACGCTCGACGCATTGGGCGCCGCAACCTGCTCCGCCGCGCGGGATTTTTTTCGCCGGCTCCACTGACCACCGGCAGGCCGGTTCACTTGGTCTTCGCTCGGAAGCTTTCGATCTTGGCGATGAACGCGCTGGGGCCGCCACGGAGATACTCCGGCTGACGGCCAAGTTCCTTGCCCGATGAATCGAGCACGACGTAGGCCGGGAAACCCTGGACGCCGAATTTTCTCATCAGGGACTCGTTCTGCTTGGTGATCGCCGCGGGAAGGGTTTTGCGGTGCGGGAAATCGACCTCCACCAGGACGAGATTCTTGTCCGCGAAACTCTTGAACGCCTCCTGGTCGAGGGTTTCCTTCTTCATTTTCACGCACCAACCGCACCAATCGGACCCCGTGAAATCGAGGAGGATCATCTTCTTTTCCTTCGCCGCGATGTTCTTCGCAGCCTCGAAGTCCGTCATCCATGGGGCGGCCATCGCGGAACAGGAGAGAACGAGAACGGCGAGAGCAGTGCCAAGAAAGTGTTTCATCGGGAAAATGTGGTGCGTTGCGGCGGATATGCTGGATCCAGACTGCGTGACCGTCCCCGCCAACCTGTCCTCGTCAGCCCCGCCCCGCAAGCCGGGAGAACAGGGGGGCTGGAACGTGTTGCCGTCAGATCACGACCAGAGCAAGGTGCCGCCCACCCGCATGAACAAAGCCTTCTTCCTCGTGACCGTCCTGGCGCTCCAGACGGCCGCCGCGTGCCGCGCTGCGGAACCCGCAAAGATCCTCCTCATCGCCGGCAAGCCCAGCCATGGCCCCGGTGATCACGAGTTCCGCGCGGGCATGCTCCTGATCCAGCGGACACTCCAGGCGGTGCCCGCGGTCCAGACCCTGGTGGCCTCCAACGGCTGGCCCGCAGACACGTCGGCTTTCCAGGGCGTTGCAGCCGTGGTGATTTATTCTGACGGTGGCGCAGGACATCCGGCAATCCAGGGGGATCGGATGGAACTTGTGAATGCCCTTGCGAAGAAGGGCGTCGGTCTCGGCTTCATGCATTACGCAGTCGAAGTCCCCAAGGGCGACCCGGGCAAGGCGATGCAGGAGTGGATCGGCGGCTATTACGAACACGAGTTCTCCTGCAACCCCATGTGGTCGCCCGAGTACCAGACATTCACCACCCACCCCACCACCCGGGGCGTGAAACCGTTCTCAATCCGCGACGAATGGTATTTCAACATGCGGTTTTGCCCGGACATGAAAGGCATCACGCCGATCCTCGTGGCCAAGCCCTCCGACAAGGTCCGCAACGGACCCTACGTCTGGCCGAACGGGCCGTACCCGCACATCCAGGCGGCCAAAGGCCGCGACGAAGCCATGATGTGGGTGCTCGAACGCGATGACGGCGGACGCGGGTTCGGTTTCACCGGCGGCCACGTGCACCGCAACTGGGGCAATGAGAATTTCCGCAAGGTTCTCCTCAACACCCTCCTCTGGGTCGCGAAGGTCGAGGTCCCCGAGGGCGGCGTCAGCGCACCGGTTCCCGAACCGGAACTCGCATCGAACCTCGACGCGAAGAAGAAGTGAGCCTGGGCGAATGGGCGCCCACGGGCCCTCATCCCTTGTCTGAGCCTACCGGAGTGGTAGCTTCCATCCCGTGACCACCGAAGCCCCTCCGCAATCCGAGCGGAAACCCCTCAAGCTGGTGACCTGCGGCGGATGTGGCGCGCGCGCATTCATACCCGGCACCCTCGGTCCACTCGAATTCACCCCATGCACCAAGTGCGGGCATCAGCTCATGATGCCGCTGCGCATGGGCCAACTCGAGTTGCGCGCACCCATCGCGTCCGGAGGCATGGGCACCGTCTACAAGGCCTTCGATGAAATGCTGCTCCGCGATGTGGCCGTGAAGCTGATGAGGCGTGAACTGCAGGAAGACCGCGAGGCCATCGAAGCCTTCCAGCGCGAGGCCCGCGCCTGCGGCGCACTCAACCACACCAACATCATCCACATCTACGAGTTCGATCAGCTCAACGGCCAGCTCTACATGGTCATGGAACTCGCCGATCGCGGCAGCCTCGACGGCCGCATCGAAAAGGAACAGCAACTCCCCGAACTCGACGTCCTCGACGTCGGCATCAAGGTCGCCAGCGCCCTCGACGCCGCACTCAAGAGAAACCTCCTCCATCGCGACATCAAACCCGGCAACATCCTCTTCAACTCCGACGGCGAACCCAAGCTCGTCGACTTCGGCCTCGCCCGCGCAGCCCAACCCGACGGCGTCGACGAATCCTCACTCTGGGCCACGCCCTATTACGTCGCCCCCGAGAAGGTGAAGCGCGAACAGGAAACCTTCCTCTCGGACCTCTACAGCCTCGCCGGTACCCTTTACCACGCCCTCACCGGCCACGTGCCCTTCGAAGCCCCAACGATCGAGGAACTCATCGCCGCCCATATCCACACGCCTCTCACCCCGCCCAATCACGTCCGACCCGAAATCACACAGCCCACCAGCGACGCCCTCTGGCGCGCCATGGCCAAGAATCCCGCCGACCGATTCCAAAGCTACGACGAGTTCATCATGGCCCTCACCTCCGCCCGCAGCCAGGTCCTCGTCGCAAGATTCCGCCCAGGCATGCCCGAAATCGTTCCAGCCCCCACCGCCGGCGGACGCATGCTCAGGTGGCTGGGACGGTAGAAACCCCGGCCCCGGGCCGGAGGGTCAGGTCTGTGACGGACGCGGGGCCCCAGACACGAGACTTCTGCCAAGCCTTAGGGCAGCCCTCATGCTCGACGGATCCGCCACCCCCTTCCCGGCAAGGTCGAACGCCGTCCCGTGATCGGGCGATGTCCGTGGAAACGGAAGGCCCAGGGTCCAGTTCACACCGCGCTCGAACGCCACCAACTTCAAGGGTCCCAATCCCTGGTCGTGGTACATCGCCACCACCACGTCGTAATCCCCACGGATCGCCTGGTGAAAGAGCGTGTCCGCAGCCGCCGGACCGTGGACGTCAATCCCGGCCTCGCGCGCCACACGCACCGCCGGCCCTATCACCCGAACCTCCTCGTCCCCTAGCATCCCGCCCTCGCCCGCGTGCGGATTCAGGCCGCAGACCGCGATTCGCGCACGCGACAATCCCAGGTCCACACAGGCGTCGCGACCCTGGCGGATGGCTCGGACCACGTCGCCCATTCCGATCGCCCCGGGCACAGCGCGCAGCGGCAGGTGCGTGGTCACCAGGGCCACGCGCAGCCAGCGCCCCCGATCATCGTCACCGAGCAACATCATCGTGACGTCCGGAGTGCCCGTGAGGTCGGCGAGAAATTCCGTCTGGCCTACGAACGTAATCCCGGCGCGAAGGATGGATTCCTTGCTGACCGGGGCGGTCACCAGGGCGGAACATTCGCCACGCAGACAGCTCCCAGCGGCGGCTCGAAGATGATCGAGCCCAGCGCGTGCGGCCACCGCCGAGCCGGGGACACAGGGCTCAACCAGACGCTGGCTGCGCGGATCGACGACAAGAACCCGGGGGGATCCGGACGACGCCGGGTCGCCGGATCCGTTGAGCGAAAGCCCCGTGCCAAGCCGGCCGTCGAGTTCCCTGAGCTGAGCCAGGTCGCCAAACAGCACAAATCGCGTGTCCGCCGACCCGGCGAGTTCAAGGGCGACCGCCTTGAGCGTGACCTCAGGACCGATTCCCGCGGGGTCACCGCAGGCGAGGGCCATGGAGCGTGTCGGCATCGCGAGGATTCCGGAGGCTGGCTTGGGGCCGCCTCAACCTTTCGGCCCGATGGCGTAGAGCGCGCGGCCGGAGCGGATGAACAGCATGCCGTGTGCGATCGCCACGGTGGAGCGGAGTTCGCGATCCCCCTCGTCGGCGAAGGACGCCGAATGGATCACTTCAAACTTGTCGCCGGTACCGACGACATAGACTTCACCCGCGTGGTTCATGACGTAGATCTTGCCATCCGCCGCGGTGGGCGACGCCTCCACTTTCGAGCGGCCGGGGAATTCGCCCTTCCACAACACGGCCCCCGTGGCGGGCTCCACGCAGAGCAGCTGGTGTCGGTCGCTGTTCACCACGAAGAACCGGTTGCGATAGAAAAGCGGGGTCGACACATCGCTCGAGAGCTCGCGGTCAGGGCTCTTCCAGGCGAAGCCGTCCTCCTTGAGTGTCCCGTTCTGCCCGGTCTTGATCGCGAAGATCGCCGAACCCTTGGGCCCGCAGGCCAATGCAAACCCGGCGCCCGCGACCGGGGACGGCACGAGACGCCAGTGCGTGATGCGCTCGGGATTCCACGTGCCCCAGCGCCAGAGCTCGCGGCCCGTCAGCGGGTCGTGGCCGGTGATACAGTCGCCTCCGGTGATCAGGATCTCCGACCGACCGTCATGCACGTACGGGATCGGCGTGCTGTAGGCCTCGCGCGACTCCTGCTGCCCATCGGACGGCCGGACCTGACGCCACAAGTCCTTGCCGGTCTTCGGGTCGAGCGCGAGCAGGAAGGACTGGATCGGGCCGTCGGTGCGGCCTCGGCCATGAACCGGGACATCGCGCTGCAACACCTGCAAATAGAGGCGCCCATCGTAGAGCATCGGGCTGGCCGAGAAGGTCCATTGGAACGCGAAATCGCCGAAGTCCTTCTGCAGGTTGCGGCGCCAGGCCTCCTTGCCCTCGACCGTGAACGCGACGAGGTCGCCCTGACCGTAGAAGAACCAGACCAGCGATCCGTCCGTCACCGGGGAGGGCGAGGCAAGATTGCTGCGCTCATCGCGACGATCGCCGTCGGCAACAGGCTGGCGCCACAGTTCCTTGCCCGATTTCCGATCAATGGCGATGGCGACGAGGGAACGGCTGGCGGCGTCGGTGGAACTTACGAACACACGTTCGCCCCAGATCACGGGCGTTGATGCCGATGGCCCCGGCATTGCCGCGGTCCAGGCCAGGCCTTCGGTCTTGCTGAACCGATCGGGAAGCCGCTGTTCCGGCGCGGCGCCGTTGAACGTTGGTCCGCGCCATTGGGGCCAGTCCTGGGCTCGGGCGACGGATGCGGGATCCAGAAGGCAGGCCAGCACGGCCACCGTGGCGGACGCGAGGCCGGTGCAAATCGCATGTCGGGACCGGAATGGAGAGTGGGTGACGGGGCGGATCATCGTGATTCGAGAAGATGACGATTCGTGGGAGCGTGTCAATTTTCGCCAATAAAATCGCGGGTTTAGTGGGGATCGGCGACCCGTGATCGGGGGCTTCGATAAAAAGGCCTATTGACGCGGCGCGCGCGCTGTTCATACTTTCGGCCCTGTTTCAAGGGGGTGTAGCTCAATTGGTTAGAGCGCTGCCCTGTCACGGCAGAGGTTACGGGTTCGAGTCCCGCCACTCCCGCCACTTTCCCGCGAACAGACCGGCCCAAAAGGCCGGTTTTTCTTTTTCCGGGGGCAACTCCGCCCCCGGAAGAAGGGCGTTGAATGACCAAGGGCTGTCCTGATCGCCTGGCGATCTCCCACTCCGACCGACTGGTTCGACCTCACCAGAGCCAAGTCTGAGTTGCCTTGGGCACTTCCTCGGCTGTCAGTCGCCAAGACGTCGACGATCCCGTGATGCCGGTCTCTCTCCAGGCACCATCCCGGTTGAGTCCACGCCACTCAGGCCCATCGCCAGCCAGAATGAATGATGCGCAGGTGAGCAGGAGGCCAGCCAGGGCGCTACGCGCAGACGATGGGTCGGAGATCATGAGGGACCGTATACGGCTGGGTGGGTTGGTGCATGCCCCCCAGGTCAGCGGGATTGAGGCACGAGATCCGTGATATCCGACACCGCTAAAACGCAGCAGCGTCCAGCGCAGCGACTTCGGCCAGATTGCAGAGTGCGGCACGAACAATCGTGCCGCAGACGGCCTCACGGACCGACATTCCGCAGCTCACGACTGAGGCGTGTACTCCGTGATATCCAACGGACCAGTTCACCTACTCCTTGCTGGACAACCCTTTCGTCCGGTGCAAGGTGTGCGGCATGACCAATATTGCCGCACCCGGAGGTGGGACTGCGGCTGAATAACAATGCTCGGCGTCATCACATCACACCTTTTATGAACACAAAACTAGAGACTAAAAGTGCATTGATTGGTTTAGGAGTCGGCGTTTTCAT
>CAIMTB010000577.1 GCA_903844265.1 uncultured Verrucomicrobiota bacterium | reverse complement strand
TTCCGCATGGCGTCCACACCCTGGGACATGAGCTCCTTCGCATCGAAAGGCGTGCGACCCACCAGCAACTCGTAGAGCAACACCCCCAGGCTGTAGATGTCCGAGCGCGTATCGGTATCCAAGCCGCTCATCTCAGCCTGCTCCGGACTCATGTACGCCGGCGTCCCGATGAACTGGTGCAGCTGCGTGTAGATCGTGTGATCCGTCAGCCGGCCTTCCGTCGCCTTGGCGATGCCGAAGTCGATGACCTTGGGCACCGGCACGCCGTCATGCAGGGTCACCAGAATGTTGGACGGCTTGATGTCCCGATGGATGATCCCCTTCTGGTGGGCGTGTTGAATCGCCTGGCAGGCCAGGATGAACAGCTCGAGCCGTTCCCGGGTGCTGAGGTTCGCCTGGTCGCAGTAGTCGGTGATCCGAATGCCCCGGACCAATTCCATGACGAAATACGGTCGACCGGTCTGGGTCGTGCCGGCGTCGAGCACCTTGGCGATGTTGGGATGATCCATCATCGCCAGCGCCTGTCGTTCCGCCTCGAACCGCGCCACCACCGCCGCGGTATCCATCCCCAGCTTGATGATCTTCAGCGCCACCCGGCGTTTGACCGGCTGTTTCTGCTCCGCCACGTACACCACCCCGAAGCCGCCCTCGCCCAGCATCTCCATCAACCGGTAGCGGTCGATGGTGTCACCGGGCCGTTCCGACGCGCCGGGCGGCACGCGCAGGGTAGGTTCCGGGGGCACTCCTGCACCCGCCTGGACGGCACCCCCCGCCCTGGTCTCGGCGTCTGGCTCCGGGAGGAAAGTCCCCGGCAATTCGTCAGCCTTCAGGAGTTCCTCGATCTGCCGTCGGAGCAGCGCATCCCCCGCGCAGGCCCCATCCAGATAGGCGCCCCGTTCCTCGGCTGGCAGCCTGCGGGCCATACCAAAGATGGCGGCCTCCCGGATAGATGCGCTCAAGTCCATAACTGTTGTCTGAGTCGATGGTCCTCGGCCCCTTCCGGCTCCGACCCACCGATGATCAAGGCGAAATCCAAGGAAGGATTTTCGGGACTATTCTCAACTTTTCGCCATCTCACGGCGCAGCCAGGCCCGGGCGTGGGCAGTAAGGTCCCAGGCGCTGGTTGTTGAAATGCCGAGCACCTCGGCTGTCTCATGCAGAGTCAGGCCCATGAGGTACCTTAGCTTGACCGCTTCAGCCTGGCGCGGATGCATGGCTTCAAGTCCGCTCAGCGCCTCGTCGAGGGCGAGAAGTTGGTCGTCCGGGATCGCGCAGGCCAACTCCACTTCCTCGTACGCCACCCGTTGGTAGTCGCCCCCATGCCTCATGGCGCGCCTGCGTCGCGCCCGGTCGATCAGGATACGCCGCATCGCCTCGGCCGCGGCGGTGATGAAGTGGGAGCGACCCTCCCATTCCCGCTCCCGATTTCCGACCAGACGCAACCACGCCTCATGGACCAGCGCGGTGGGCTGCAGCGTGTTGCCGGGCTTCTCCTGGGCCATTCTGGCCACGGCCAGGCGGTGCAACTCCTCATAGACAAGGGGCAGGAGTTGCTCACCCGCTCGCGGGTCCCCCTGACAAGCCGCCTCGATCAGGTGAGTCACGTCGCTCATGGAGTCAGGATGCCAGATTGCCCGCCTGTCGCATCACAAAAACCCCGAGCCAGGCCGGTGCATCCGGGATTTGTGGGTGGCCTCTTCATGAACCGCAAAGGTAGGGCGGGCAGTCCCTTGCCCGCCGCCGGTGAGGGCACCCTGAAGGGAAGCCTGACACGGCCGGCGCGCAGCGGAGTGCGCGCCCACAACGCGTGAATGCACCGGCATCAGGCGCGCCCCATAGAAATTTCAAAATAGTTCCGAAAATTCTGTGCGGGATTCCGCGAAAGGGTGGGAAGGGGAGCGGATTCACGAGCCCCCCAGAGCAACCAACTACAGGATACCCATTCATGAAGACACTAAGCTGGATGACGGTCGTCGCGGCGCTGGCGGCTGCCGCGTCGGTGTGCGGCGTGCCGTCGCATGCCGGATTGTTCAAGCTGGACTTCGGCGGCCTGCAAAACAGCGTGACCCTGACCGATTGGGATACGCTCTCCGATTGGTCTTTCAAGGACTTCCCCGACGGCATCGCCAGCTGGAACCTGACCGACTTCTCGGCAGGCAAGAACACCAACGTCACCCTGACGATCCTGGACAACGCCGGCCTGGCGGCGCAAACGGGCGTCCCGGCCCTGGGCATGGGGAGCAACAATCCGGATCCCCAAGGACTGGATGTGGTCTACGGCGGCATCAACGTCCCCGCGGCCGTGAAGGACGACTACATGTGGCACGACCCCGACACCGCGGGAACCGAGGTCCTATTCCGCTTCGCCAATCTCGCCCCGGGTCAATACCACGTCACGGTATTCGACGGCCGCGTCAGTGACGAGAACGGGCAATATGGCAAGATCTGGGTCGATGACATCACCGGCAAACACGAGCCCGCGGGGCAAAACACCGGCGACTTCTCCGCCAACCCCCTGTCGAATCCGAACGATCCCAATTCCCCCCGTGTCCCGAACCGGTGGGGCCATCCACAGACCCTGGTCGTGGACCTCAAAGCGGGGGACTACCTTTGGTACGCCCACATGGAAGATGGTTGGGGCGGGATCAGCGGCATGATCATCCGCTCCTGGGTGGACAGCGACCGAGATGGCATACCGGACGATTGGGAAACCCAGTGGGGCCTCAATCCGCTGGACCCGGGCGATGCCGCCAAGGATCCCAACGGCAATGGGCTGAGTAACCTGCTGGAGTACCAATCGGCCCTGGACCCGATCGACACGACCCGACCCACGATCCTGTCGGTCGTTGCCGATTCCGTGGCGAATGAAGTGGTGGTCACCTTCTCCAAGCCCCTCTTCACCGGCTCCGCGGTCGTCAATGACCCTCGGGATGCGACCCTGGCAACACGTCCGGCCAATTACACGATCAGTCCCGCCTTGGGGATCACGAGGGTGACGGTGGAAGGCAACGTCGTGACGCTCAGGACTGCCAAACCGAACCCCGATCTCACCGCCTACACGCTGACGGTCAACAACGTGAGGGATGTCAATAACTGGCCGGTGGCCCCGAACACCACCGTGAGCTTCTCCATGGGCGCCACCCCAGGCAGTACCGAACCTCTGATTTACCAGTGGTTCACCATTGCGGGGAAGGCGGGAACTCCAGGGAGTACCGAGGGCACCAACAGCGCCGCGCGGTTTAACCAGCCCAACGGCATGACGATGGACAAAGCGGGTAATCTCTATGTTGCAGACGGTGGTTCCCACATCGTGCGCCAGCTGACACCGGCGGGAACGAACTGGGTGGTGAAAACCCTGGCCGGGAAGCCAGGAAGCGCGGGCAGCGCCGATGGCACCAACAGCGCCGCCCGGTTTTCCAAACCTGGACATGTGTCGGTGGACAGCCTCGGCAACATTTATGTAGCGGATTGGGACAACTACACGATCCGCAAGATCACCCTGGTGGGGACGAACTGGGTCGTGAGTACGATCGCCGGGAAGGCTGGGGCCGCTGGCAGCGCTGACGGGACCAACAGCGCGGCACGATTTCGCTGTAACTCCACTGCGCCGGACGGTTCGGGCGGGCTCTATGTCGTGGACAGTGGCAACCACACCATTCGCAAGCTCAGTCCGGTAGGGACCAACTGGGTGTCGAGCACCATTGCCGGGAAGGCGGGGGTCGCTGGCAGCGCCGAGGGCACCAACGCCACAATTCGATTCAACGACCCTGTTGTCCCCGCGCTGGACTCGGCCGGCAATCTCTATTTCACCGAGTTTGATGGCCAGAGAATCCGCAAGCTCACCCTACAGGGCACCAACTGGGTATCGAGTCCCATCGCCGGGAAGGCGGGGTTCGTCGGCAGCGCTGATGGACCCAACAGCGTGGCACGATTTAATTGTCCCAATGGTATCGCGCTGGACTCTGCAGGCGCTCTCTATGTGGCAAACTTCAGTGGCGACACGATCCGGAAGATCACGCCGGTCGGGACCAACTGGGTGGTGAGTACCATCGGCGGGAAGGCAGGGTTCGCAGGCATCGCCAATGGCACCAACAGCGTCGCCCGGTTGAACCAGCCCGTAGGTATAGTGGTGGACCGACTGGGGAACCTCTTTGTAACGGACTGGGGCAACCATACGATCCGCAAGGGCGTGCCCCTGCCGGCCTTCCAAGGCGTGTCACCTACCAACGACCGCATTGAATTGCTCCTCACGGCCGCCCCAGGGCAAACGGTACAACTGCAATACAGCTCCGACCTGGCCTCAGCCCCCTGGACCAACCTCGGCAACCCCATCACCGCCAGCAGCGGAACCATCTCCGTCACCGACTCCCCGCCTGCGGGCCAAGCGCGCTTCT
>CAIMTB010000576.1 GCA_903844265.1 uncultured Verrucomicrobiota bacterium | reverse complement strand
GGGTCGGATCCAATTGCCAGAGGCCGCCGATGAGGATCTTGACCCATTGCAGACCCGCGGCATCGCTGGAGAGGCCGTGTTCCCCCCACGCTCTGTAGGCTTCAGGGCGCTCCGGAATCTCCACCGGCGCGTCCATGAGGTTGAACGCCGGCGAGACCTTGTCCCGGTGCTCCCTGTAGAATCGCTGGATTCCGGCGGCGTAGTCCTGAACGGGAATCGTCGACAAGGGGCAATCCCTGCCTGCGACGGCCAGGATGAGGAACCTCCACAGCAAGACCGCCTTGTGACGCTTAAAGGGGAAGTGGCCGGCCTGCAATTGGACCATGGCGAACTCCTCGAGCGGTTCCTGGCCTTCCCCGAGGTAGAGCCAGAGCAGCCGGAGGTTCAGCCAACTCTCTCGCTCGAGCTGATCGTGGAGGAGTGCCACGGGAAGGCTGCCATCCGGTTGACGCACAACCTCGGTTCCGTCCGGTGCCCAATCCAGGAGTGGCGGTAGCGGCGCAGTAATGTCCACAGGCCCACCGGCAGGAATGAAACGGAAGGAGGAAAAACCTTCTGCCTCTTGAGTGTGGGGCAAGTGCTGTGAATCATCGCCGAGCGTGGAAATCGCGTCGGCTGTGATCTGACCGGATGAACCGGTGACGGGTCGTGTATCGATGGTAGCGCTTGTGACTGTCGGTTTCATACCGGCTGATTTCCTTTGAGGTTTTGGTGCAGGTTCTTATCAATTGTTCCCACGCTGATCGATTGTTATCCCGGGATGAGGAGGGCGACGGTTAAACCGGATTCCCTGACCGCGTGGAGTCCAGCCTTGAGCACACTGCCCGGATGCAACGACTGTCAGGCGGACCTCTTCCTCATCGCAGTGTTGAATCACATCGAGCGTAACCTTCACGGCATCCGGATCTATATCCGGCGGCACCGTTTCATGGGGCAACAGCGGCCTGGCGAGTGTAAAAGCTCCGAATATTCGCGTGTCGGTGGAGGGATTGGTATTTGCGTTCATGGTTTTGGTATAAATTGGGAGTTTATGAAGAAGAGGGCCGGGGGCATTGGCTGTCTGCCCCCGGTTTGGCATTTCCTTACGCTTGCTCAGCGTTTTCCACGGCGCCGGCCTCGACCTTCGTGGTGACGGGCTGGAGATGACCGACAACCAGGGAACGCGTGCTCGTGCTTCCGTTCTTGGGACGCGTCCTGTGCTCGGTCACGTAGGCGACACAACGTTGTCCACGGAGGATGTTGATGTTGAACTGCCCCTGGGTTTCCGCCGCCGTGAGGGTGCGGCCAAGGACCGTGCCGACGGCAATCTGGAGCTGTGAGTCCGTCTTCCAGGTGCTGGAGCAATCGTACTCACAGGTATTCGGGGTGCCATCTTCCTGCTTCGACTCCAGAGCGAGCGTGAAGATCATCCTGGCTCCTTGCCCCTTCTGGCCGGAGGCGGGCTTGTGTTTCAGTCCTACGACTGTGACCGGGTACAGTCCGTTGATTCGGGCGGCTGAGGGCTTGGAGCTTCCAACGAAGAATTCCTCGTTCTCAGGGATTTCCACGATCTGGGGCGCTTCTGGGGTTGTGTCTTCGACTTCCGGCTCCAGGTGAGGGATGGGGGTGGAGGGGTTCACGGCGGGTTTAGTTGTCTTCGCGGGCTGGGTTTGGACTGCAGTGTTCATTTTCGGATTTCTTCCTGTCTTGCGCGGCTTGTGGGCCACGGCTCCGGGGTATTGTTGAAGAAGGGATTCGGAGCAAATCGCCCTTCTGAGTACTCCATCGAAATCGGTGGAGATTTTCGTGCAGGCTTTCTGACTTTTCGCACTGGCGTTCTCGAGAGAGGCGAGACCAGCGAGTTCCCGCTGCGCCGATTTCGATTCCTCGTTGTTGGCCGTTGCAGTCATCTTGGAGCCTTCAATGGGGTAATCGAAACTGGGCGGTATTTTCGTGCAGACTTTGAAGAGGGAGTTTTTCGGAGTGGGGAAGTGCCTCGCTGGGGGAAGGTGCGAGGGTCGTAGAAAGGTGAGGAAATGCTGGCGAGGCTGTTGCTGGAGGCCAGGTAGCTCTGTGCGAATTCAGGAAGCTGGCTGCACCAGGACAATACCCCCCTCGCACTTCATCGCAGGTCCTGAAAACAAAAGGGCCGCCGACCCTTTCGAGTCGACGGCTTTGCACTTCGAACTGCTCTCTTCAGATGTTCGCGAGATCCGCGAACGCGGTAATAGAAGCGACGGTGATCAGTTTGCGGCGTAGGAGCGGAGAGGCCTTGAGGTGGCCGCGACACAAGAGCCGGTAAATGGTCTTGTCGCTGACTCTCAGCACGCCGGCAGTCTGTCT
>CAIMTB010000575.1 GCA_903844265.1 uncultured Verrucomicrobiota bacterium | reverse complement strand
TTCAGGGGGCTGACGCAGTTCGCAAGGGCTTTCGCGACGTGCGACCACGCAACGACATCCCCGAGCATCCAAAGACCGTCGGCGGTAGCATGCCCCGCGATGTGCACGAATTCCGCACCGCTGGTGCCGAGGCGGAGTTGGCGGAGGGTTTCCGGCCGGCCAATGCGAATCCGCTTGGTGACCGCCGCGAGTTCGTGATTGGCGAGCATGGCGTAGAGGACGTCGCATTCCGTGGCGAGCGCCCCTTCGATTTCGTGATCGCTGGGTAGATCCAGAAGGATGTACCGCAGCGGTTTGCGTCCCAGGTTTTGCATAGTGGTCCTTGGAAGAGGCGGAAGCCGGAGGTCGAAAGCTTGGCCGGATGGTGGTTACGCCCCGTACCTCCGGCATCCGCCTGATCTAACCCGCTAGTCGCGCGATGCCTCCTTGGGCGCGGCATGGGATGCGGAGCCCAGGATGAGCGTGGCATCGACGTCGGAGTTGAGCCGACTGAGCGCGATGCTGCGTACTTCCTCGTTGATGCCCAGGATCAGCGTTTTGCGGGATTGGATATCCCGGGCAAGGCGGGCGGCACCCTCGGTGCTGGAACATGCGACGACCGCTCGCCAAGTTGTGTCCAAGCCAAAGTCGAAGGTGACCTTTTCATCTGCGGCCCAGACTTTCCAGATCCAGTGGTGGGGAATCACAAAGGGCGGCCCCCACGGGGATGTGTTGCCGAACGCGCCGACAATCCGGACCCCAACCCCGGGCTTCATTCCCTCGAAGCCCTCAACCCCCATACTAATGATCGGATTGGGTTCGGCACTGATCACGACCGGTGCGCGCTTCCTGGAGCGTTCCCATGGCTCGATCTCCGGCCATGCTTTTCCATGCTTTGTGACCTCGACTCCCCGAATCATGAGCTGATCCGAGGTCTCGTGACCTTCCCGCATTATGATCTTCTGCCCGTAGGGGTATGAGTCATCTACCGCGATGGATTCTATGCCATCAACCTGCAGAAGCTCGACGAGTTCGTCTCTCGACTCCGTCTCTTCCAGGAAGAATGTCACGGTGATTCCACTGCAATGCAGGGTCAGCGCAGTGACGGCGGGAGCAGGAAGTAGATCCTCCTCGGCCCACCCGGGCTCCACCGCATGTACTTGGATCGGGGAGTCGTGGCCGAGATTCAGGATCTCGACCACGAGAAGGAATGACGCCTCAACCGCCTGGCGGGAATTCCGGTTCATAGTGCTATTCATTGGTTGTTGAATGAGTTCACCGTGCGGCCAACCCTGAGGGTCAGCCGCACGGTGGGTTGCACTCAGGCGCTCACCACCTCCGGAGCACACTGGATCAGCGTCACGACCGCGATGGGCCGTCCGCCAACCCCGGGCTTGTGAGCCACCACCACCCGGCAGGGCCGACCTACCAGGGACCCCAGATCCAACCCCTCTTCCGCCTCCTTGGCGGTCAACTGACGACCCAGGAGGGTTTCCGCATCCCGCCGCAGGGGTGCCTTTTCCTCGAAAGACACCGGCACCTCCTTGGTGACCTGATCTTCCCGCCCATCGATGGCGAACCTCAGGATGGCCTTCTTGGGTGCCTCGTCGTTCGGCTTTCCCTTCACCGATGCCAAGGTGGCGATATGAGGCCCCTCGGGGGTGAGACGACTGGATTTCTTGGACTTCACGATCATAACCATTTTCTCCTGCTCGCTGCCCTTGTCCGGTGGGCTGCGCCGTAATCCGGCCGGCTGGAGTGGATGATCAGGAATCGCCGGGACTGATCACCGAAGAGCCAGGAGGCGCTTCATACTCCAAGGGGCAACAGGAGATGTGGTGATGCTACAAGGCCCAGGCAGTAGGCTGCTCAGGCTGGTAGGAACAGGAGGAACCGGTACGGATCGAGTTATCCAAATGACGACCCAGTGCCGGATGCATTTCGCTCATCGCCCGAATGGCTCGACGAATGGCGATCCCCACGCTCTTACGGTCACGATCTGACCGATTCGCAAATCGTGCACTCCGACCCCGATAGGTATTTCGTCTGAGATAGGCCTCGATCTGCTCGATTTGCTCCTCAAGCTCAGCTGCCCCCTCGGAATCACCGGAGGCACGAAGGCATTCCACTTCCTCACCAAGGCTTTCGATTTTCGTAAGCAACCGCCTCCGAGCGTCAGCAGGGACCAACTCATCACCGCAGGAACTCTCGGCTTCTTGGAGGCCTGAATCATCCGCCAGGGCCATCGAGGGGGATGAACAGTTGACTGACTCGCCGTTGATCAAGGCCAGCAGGCGGGATGAGTGAATCGAGGAACCCTCCGATCGCATGAGATGATGGATGTAGTGAAGACCGAGGGCGTCAGGGAGGTGTACGAGGCGCGCAGCGTATTGTACCTCCCAAACGCCGCCGGACTTCCTGAACGTGTTGACGAGACTGGAATCAGGAGGCTTCTGGGCTTCCTGGATTCCGTGGGGAACCTGGCGGAGTTGATAGGTGACCCCGTCGATGATCAGGGTCATCTCGCACACCCTGCCAGTGGGTTGCCGGGAAATGTCGTGGACCATGGCGATGAATGGTTGATGGTGGCGGATTATTCCGAGTGTTGTTCGGCGCACGCTCTGGAGCGGCACTTCACGGTTTCCCTCGTCCCGGCGAGGGAGAGGACGAATCGGACGAGTTTGGAGTCGATGGAGACGTTCAGGACGCATCGGTTGGAAGTGACCGCCGTTTGGTCTGCCGTCTGAGCCGTCAGATCGCAGAGGACGTTGGGATCGTGGGGTGGGACGTCCCGGAAGGGGTTGGTGGTCATGTGTGCTTGGGTATTGAAGGTTCGGGTCTCACGCCGCCATTCGGATGATGGCGCTCTTGTTGGCCCGTGATTCCTGGTAGGCGCGTTCAAATTCCTCAACGGCCTGGGAAAGGTTGCTCTGGATGGGGATATCAAGACCGAGGGACGTCACCAGCAGCCGGCCTTGGAATTGGCGACCATGGATGTGGCGCCCCTTGTTCTCCAGCCACGGATATTCCCGGCGATAGGTTTCCGTGGGTTTGGCGAAGCGGTCGTTGCTCACCACGGTGGCTCCCATCGAGTTGGCGCGGAACAGAACGGTGGCGTCGGCCGGCTCGCCCGCTGGAACCTGCGAGAAGAGACGAGGATGACGTGCAAGGAGAGCCTCGTAGGCTGCGCGCTGCTCCTCACTTCCCTTGTCGACGGCGCGGTATCGGGTGGAGGCATCAAAGTGGCACTCGAAGTCGGCGCCGTGGCGGAGGATTTGGGTGGCGAGGCACAGAAGCGTCTCGAGTCGGAATTCACCCGTGGAGTGGTAGCTGCGGCAGATGTTGAGCCCGTCGATGACGAAGTACCGCGCGCTCCATGCAGGATGCCCATTGCAGGGGGGCTTGGGGACCACGGTGAACGTGGGCGCTGAAGATGTGCCGTTGAGGGGAGTCTTGGCCGTTGTGCTGCCGTTCGAGGCGGGTTTGTTGTGGGACCCGAGGTCGGGATTTTGAGAGTCCGCAGGGCTGGGCACGTACCCGTTGCCGCCTTGTGGACCCGCGGACGGGCGCGAGCGACCACCTTCCTGACGCCGGCCACCGCCGGAGTCCCCGCCCAGATCCGGTCCTGAAGGCTTGGATGTGTTCCACAGGTTCATCGACACCGAGACGACGGCAACGCCGCCGATGATGAAGGCTACCGTTTGCCAGAAGCTGATGTCCGCCTGAGCCTGCCTGAGGCGATTGTCGTCTTCACATCCCGACGTGAGAAGTATTAGGGAGGCGAGCGCCGCCGTTGCTTTCAAGGAATGATGGGTGCGTTTCATGGGAATGGAGTGACTGTCTCTTTGTAGGTGGCTGACGTTAGTATGATGAATCCGTGCGACTAATGATGGAAATCAGGAGCGAGTTGGCCGTCAGGAGAGATCCTCGTTCAGAAACCGATCAATTTCGGTGCGTGGGATCCGCTTGTGGCGGAGTGATCCCAGGCACCTGAGCTTTCGCCGCTGTATCAAGCGGCACACGGAGGCGTAGGATAGTTGCAGGAGGGCTGATGCCTCCGCGAGGGTGTATA
>CAIMTB010000574.1 GCA_903844265.1 uncultured Verrucomicrobiota bacterium | reverse complement strand
TTGAATGTCAACAGTCAAGGTTTGACCCCACTCTCCCTCTGTGCCCACCAGTTCCAAGTGCGGTCGTAGATTGACCTTGCGATACGAAGGCGCGCGTTTCGACCATCACCCGAGGTGAAATCCAGAACGATTCCGGCCGCGAGGTATCGTGAATTGATCGAGTCCGTGCTCCGCGGGGAAAGCGTGCCGACGTGTCCTGTCGCCTTCTGGCAGCATCATCCTGTTGCAGACCAGGACGAGGGAACCATGGTGGAGAGCACCCTTGCGTTCCAGCGCCGCTATGATTGCGACTGGGTGAAAGTCACGCCGGCATCGACCTTTCAGGTGCGTGACTACGGCATCACCGACGCGTGGAAGGGCGATCCGCTCGGGCGCCGTTGGATCGGGCCCGGGATCATTCGGGAACCGGAGGACTGGGATCGACTGCCGTCCATCGACCCGAGTGAAGGCTTCCTTGGCAGGCATTTGCGGTGCGCACGGGAACTCAGGCGTCGACTGGCCCGGGACGTGCCTGTTCTCCAGAGTATTTTCAACCCGGTCTTCCAGGCGTCCGTGATTGGTGGTGCGGCCTTTGGGGCACACGTCGAGGCATGCGCGGAGGCCGTGGAGGCTGGGCTCAAGCGAATCACGGAGAACACCGTGAAATTCATCGAGGCGCTCGCGGATGCCGGGGTCGATGGCATCTACCTCGTCAGCCAGCACGCCCGTGATGGAGGACTTTCGCGGGCCGCGTATGAGCGGTTCGGTTGGCCTTCGGATGCGCGTTGCCTGGAGGTCGCGGCCGGCATGCCGTTCGCCTCCTTCCTCCACCTCCATGGCGAGGGTGTTTTTCTTCCTGCGGCGGACAACTTCCCCAGATGCGTCCTGCATCTCGCCTCGGACGGAGGGAACCCCGACCCGAAGCAGTTGCTCGACAGCGAGCGGCGATGGGTCAGCAGCGGGCCGGACCAGGATGGGAGCATCCGGCGGGGCACGCCGGAGGAGGCGGCGACCGAGGTCCGGGCGGTGTTGGAAAAGTGGAAGGGCCCCGGCTTCCTGCTCGGTGCTGGATGTGTGCTGCCCTTGGACACGCCGGAGGCCAACATCTTGGCGGCGACCGCTGCCGCGCGGGAATCGCGCCCCGACCGCCCCTTGCCTCGCGTCGCGGCCAAACCCAACTCGACATGACGTCGATCGCTCCGCCCCTCGATTTCAACGGGCCGGTCGGACGCCGGTTTCATCCGTTCCCATCCGAAGGCGCCGGCATCACGGTTTTCGGGAGGTTCAAGGAGGTGGCGGAGGCGCACCCGGATCGGGAGGCGACCCGGTGCGGAACCGAGCGAACTTCCTACGGTGAGTTGATGGAGTGGGTTCGAAGGGTTGGATGGGAACTGGCGAAGGACGGGGAGAGGAGTCCGGTGGCCCTGGGGTTGCCGACGGACGCACGGTATCCGTCGGCCATGCTGGGTGCTCTTGCTGCCGGTCGGCCATACGTGCCCCTGGACCTGAGTCATCCGCCGGAGCGCTTGAGGCACGTCATGGTGCATTCCGGCGTGACACGGGTGCTGGTGGCTGGGACTGGAGCGCAGGAGTTGGAAGGATTACTGGGCGATGGGCGGCGGTTGACGGATTTGGACGGACTTGCGGCAGCCCCGGACGATTGGCGGCCTGCCCCGCGGGCCGAGGACCCGGCGTACATCCTTTACACCTCCGGTTCCACGGGGCGGCCGAAGGGCGTGTATCAGCACCAAAGCGGGCTGATGCACGACGTGATGCAGTACACGCATTCCGTGCACCTCTCGAGCGAGGACACCACGACGCTGCTGTATTCGCCATCCGTCAACGGCGCCATTCGTGACATCTTCGGGGCATTGCTCAACGGAGCATGCCTTTGCATGAGCAACCTCCGGGTCGAGGGGTTGCGGGTGGCATGGGAACGGATGGCCGAGGCCGGAATCACCATCTTCCATGCCATGCCGCCGGTGCTGAGGGCGTTGTTGCAATCAAGGCCCGGTGCGCCGTTGCCCGGGTCAGTCCGATTGGCCTATGTCGCGGGCGACCGTTTTCATGCGTGCGACGTCCACCTTCTGCGTGCGGCCATGCCGGCGGACGCCTTGCTGTACACGGGCATTGGTTCAACGGAATGCGCCACCCTGTACCGGCAGTGGTTCATGCCCCCGCATTGGGCTCCCGAGGTGCAAGGCGTCCCCGTGGGCCACGCCGTTCCCGATCGTGAACTGATCCTGTTGGACAACGAGGGGCTTCCGGTTGAAGTGGGCCAGGCTGGCAATATCCATGTCCGCAGTCGGTTTCTGGCGCGGGGCTACTGGAACGATCCTCAATTGACGGCGGGAGCCTTCAGCGAGGCGGACGAGGGCGGCTTTCGGACGTTTCGAACGGGGGACCGCGGCCGACTGCGCCCCGACGGGTTGCTGGAGTTCCACGGTCGTGCCGATCGCCAGGTGAAGGTGCGTGGCTTCAGGGTTGAACCCGCCGAGGTCGAGTCCGTGCTGCGTTTGTTGCCCGGGGTCGGCGACGCTTGTGTTTGTGTTGTTGAAGACAGGGAGGAAACGCACCTGGTGGCGGTGGCGGAGGCCTCGCCGGGAAAGGTGTTGGAGCCTTACAACCTTCGGGCGGCGTTGTTGAGCCGGTTGCCGTCGCATCTGGTTCCAAACCGCGTCCTCGTGATTCCGAGCCTGCCGCGCCTCGCGAACTTCAAACTCGACGCCATCAGACTGCGGGAGATCGCGGCCGGGGCTGTCGAAGTCGTGGACCCAAACCAGGGACAGGTTGTTGAGGTGGGTGACGGGACCTCTGGCGCCAACGCCTTGATGAAGGTCGTTGCCGAGGAATGGGACGGCGTGTTGCGGCGCGGGCCAACCTCGCCTGAGCAGCGATGGGACCATGCCGGTGGCGACTCGCTGCAGGCACTCGGGCTGATGATGGCGCTGGAGCGTCGGTTGGAACGGCGGCTTCCCTCGGGGCTTGTGACGGCCTCGGCAACGCCACGCTCCATCGCCGTCGCTTTGGGAATGGCCTGGCCGGACGCCGGCCGGGCACGGGTGGCGGGCGGGCGGCGTGTGCGCGGGAGGTTGTTCGTGGTCGGGTCTGCCACTGGCCTGACGGTCAATGACCGTGCTTTGGCCGAACGCCTCAGCCAGATCATCGAAGTCGAGTTGATGCCATCCACTTCGTTGGAGGAGGAATTGGAGAGGGTCCATTCCATCGAGGCCCTGGCTCGCAGGCACGCAACGACCATCACCCGGATGACCGGGCCAGGGGAACCGATCTATCTCCTCGGCCTGTCGTTTGGTGGAAGGGTGGCATTCGAGCTTGGCTGCCAGTTGGTCGATCTCGGGTACAGGGTGCCGTTCTTGGCCATCACGGACATCCGTCCTGGCTCCGGCTACAACCTCCTGTCCCGGGGCGCGTGGCTGGCCTGGTGTCAGGGGGCTGCCGGAGGGCCCGCATGGGAACGTCTTCGTCGGCGGGTGAGGGCTGAGGCCAGGATCGCCGTGAGCCGATGCATTCAATTCATCGCCGGCCGAGAGTGCGTGACCTTGTTGCGACTCACCGTTCGAACCGGTCTGTTGTGCTTCGGTCAGAACTTCGCCTCAGGCGCCAAAGCCGCCATCAGCCAATCCCAGATTCGAACTTGGCGCCCGCCCTCGTTTCCCGGCGAGGTCCTGCTGTCGGTGACCGAGGAGACTGCGCGGCTGTTCTCCGGGCTGCCCTCGACACTTGGCTGGGAGTCTCATGCTGCGCGTGTCCGGGCGGTCGGGATCGAAGGCAGCCACGGTACTTATAACAACCCGCCGCACGCGGGGTCTTTCGCCGACCGCATGGGGGACGAGATTCTGCGGGCCGCTTCCAAGGACTGATCATCCGCCAGGGCGAAAGCATCTGGCTCTTGGCGAACCCGCCCGGACAACTCGGCGTTGGTCTTCTTCGGGCAGGCGATGCGCTGGATCGAATCCCGGCGCGACCGCGCTCGGCCGTTCTCGCCTACATCGCCAGCAATGCGCCGCATGCCCCGCTGCAGGTCCGTCCGGAGGACGAGGCGCGCTATCGCGATCAGGATGAACGCGATGGGGTCAAACATTGACAGTCGACATTTGGATCGACGCGTCTCAAGGACGCTGGTGCCGCCGAGGTGGCGGTCATTCACTGCTTCAGGCGCTCGGCGGGTGGCGACACCTGAGGGCTCAAGGGTTGAATGTCAACAGTCAAGGTTTGACCCCATTCTCCCTCTGGTTCTGGATTGATGACGGGGACTGGCGATCCAAGCGGGCCCTGACCGCGATCATGTTCTTTTTCACGTTGGCCGAAACCGGGACCAGCGACCGGTTGCCACTGATCACCATTCCAGCCCAATGACGGAAGCCTTCGAGGGCGGTAGCCGTCCACGTGGGGAGACCGACATCGCCAGTCAGGCTCACGAAGTGAACCTCTTCACACCGCCTTGCAGCTCGAAGCGGACCTTCTTCCGAGGGCCGGCGTGGATGACTCTTCTGGCGCTCCTCACCGGCTCCGGTTGCCGGGTCCTGCAGACCGCCGTGGATGCGCCCGGCGCGACCGTCCGCGCGATCGCGCCAGGCAAGAAAACAGGCCCCACTGTCGACCCGGTGGAGGTGCAGCAGACCCTGCTGCGCTTCGCCGATGAGTTTTCCGCGAGCATGGTCGGGGGCGTGGAGAGACTGCGGCGCGGCACCCAGGAGCTCGAACGCGCGGAGGTCCTCCGCTGGCAACTCGCCCTGGGGAGCGAGATCTGCTCCATCGCCTCCGGCCCAAACCCGGTCGCGAACCTCCTGGACATGACGGTGTTCATCACCCTGACCCGCGCATCGCTGGAGGAACATTGGCAGCCCAAGGTCTTCGGCGAATCAGCGTCGTCCATCGTGGAAAGCTGTCGCGAGGCTGAGACCAACACCTGGCGATACGCCGCCAAGGTCCTGCAGCCTGGCGAGATTGTGGAGTTCCGCCATGCCATCGACGTCTGGCGCCAACAGAATCCCGAACCCGAGAGCGTGTTCGCCGCCCGCGCCCTGGGCCTCGCTTCGCGTGTGGTTCGCGCCACCCGGACCGACACGGGCCGTCCCGGCAGCGTGCTCAACCTCCTCATGCTGGATCCGCTCTCCGGACTCGACCCCGCCACACGCGAGATCGCCCAGACCCGGATGTTCGCCGAGCGCGCCCTCTACGTGGCCCAGAAGATGCCCATGCTGGTGCGGTGGCAGACGGAACTGCTCGCGGTCAACGCGGTGGAAATCCCAGCTGTCCGGCAGCTCATCACGAACTCGACGCTCCTCTCGGCTTCCGTCGATCGCTTCTCACGCGCGGCCGAGCAACTGCCGGCTCAGGTCGCCACGGAACGTGAGGAGATCCTCCGGACACTCAGGTCCCAGGAGAAGGAGCTCGGGCCCTTGGTGAATGAAGTTCAGTCCGCCCTGGAGGCCGGGTCACGCATGTCGACCTCCTTGAACACCACCCTGACGACGTTCGACGCGTTGATGAAGCGCTTCGGCGTCGGCGAAACGCATCCAGCCGAAGCCGACGCCCAGGACGCCGAGCCCTTTCGCGTGCGGGACTACGGGGACACCGCGGTTCGACTGGAAGGGGCGGCGCGCCAACTGACGGCTCGTCCCGGCGCGGCGGGAATTCAAATGGAAAGACCGTAACGGCGTGAGCATGAGCATTGATCCTTCTACGGCTCGATTCCCCGCGCCCCGTCCTGGGCTCGTAGCAGTCGACGTTAGGAGACTCCGCCTCTCCCCAAACGCCCTGGAACAGAGCCTTCCCACCTCAGGTAGCACGCGGAGGAGGCTTTTCCTTGGGAGCCTACCGGCCCGTCGAAAAGCCGTAGGAGTCGACGTTAGGAGACTCAAATTTCATCGGAAAGCCAATGGATGGAGTCTCCTTACGTCGACTGCTACGATGGAGAGGTGCTTTTTTAACGGGCTCCTGGGGGCGCTCCTGTTCCTGGCCCTTTGGGGCGCGCCGGGAGCGCTGGCGGCGGATGGCGGGAGCCCCCCGACTCCGATCGCCGTGACGAACTACGTGACGATCACAAACACCATCTTCGTCACCAACTACGTCACCCTCACCGCGACCACCCCCGCCTTCACCCCGGGGTCGGGCAAGCCGGTCGAGGGGCTGACCAACTCAGGACTCCCGGACCTGAGCTGGGTGCCTCCGGAGGACAGCTTCGACTGGATCCAGCTGAAGTCCGGCGAGTGGCTCAAGGGAAGGCTCAAGGCCATGCAGGATAGGAAGCTCGAATTCGACAGCGAGGAACTGGACAGCCTGACCTTCGACTGGAAGGACATCCGCCAGGTCCGTTCCGCCCATACCATCGACGTCCTGTTCACCGATGGCCAGAAGGTGTCCGGTCCCGTCACGATCAAGCCCGGGGAGGTCGGGGTGCGGGGTGGTGGAGTGCGGTCGGTGGAAAAGCAGGATGTCCAAAGCCTGACTCCGGGTGGCTCGAAGGAGCGGGATTTTTGGTCGGTGAAGGGTTCCCTGGGATTGACGCTGAGGGCCGGTAATTCGTCGCAGATCGAGTACAACGCCAAGGCCCATCTCCAGCGCAGGACGCCGGAAACACGACTTAGTCTGGATTACATCGGCAACGTCAGCATGAGTGACGGGGCCGAGAACGCGAACAATCACCGGGTCAACAGTGAGTTTGATCTCTGGCTCTCGCGGCGCTTCTATCTCATCCTTCCGTTCGCCGAATATTACAAGGACCCGTTCCAAAACCTTTCGGATCGTGTGACGCTCGGCTCGGGAATCGGCTATGATCTTATCGATCGCCCCAAGTTGGAGTGGAATATCACCACGGGGCCTGGGTACCAACATGCCTGGTTCGACTCGAGCAAGCCGGACGAGGCACGCAGCAAGGGCGTCGCCGCGCTCACCTTTGGTAGCCGCTTTGATTGGAATATCACTCGCCTCATCGAACTGATTCTGGAATACCGCGGCCAATACACCAGCCGCGAGGTCGGGGAAACGACGCACCACAGCGTCAGCACCCTGTCCTTCGAACTGACAAAGCGCTTCAATCTCGATGTCTCCTTTGTTTGGGACCGAATCTCCGTCCCGAAGATCGGCGCGGACCTTGTTCAACCCAAGCCGGACGACTTCCGCTTGGTGGTGGGGATGGGAATTGATTTTTCAATCTTCCACTCCACAGGAACTGCCTGCCCTGGCGGTCCTTTGCAACCGTGGCGGCGCTCGAGTTCCCGACGGAGGAGAGTGAGAAGGTTGTGTGCCAAGGCGAAGAAGTGGGCTTGGATCTCGTGAGCGACCGTGCCCGTGGCCCAACCCTTCTGCTCCTGGAGCTTGTTCTTTCCGGTGTCGAAGACCTTCTC
>CAIMTB010000573.1 GCA_903844265.1 uncultured Verrucomicrobiota bacterium | reverse complement strand
GTCCTCTTCCAGGCGCTCACGATCCGACCGCGAACACTGTCATAGCGGGCCCGAACCCAGTCCACCTCTCCGACGTCCTTCCTTTGCCGGAAGGGCGAGGCATCGGACGGAATCCCGGGGCGGATGATTATCCGCCGGTAGCCCGGTCCGTCCGTCTCGATCCCGGCCAGGTCCCGGAACATCCAGGCCGTGACGGCCCCGAACGCGTAGTGGCTGAAGCTGTTCATCGAGGCGTTCTGGCTGCCCTCGGCCCCGTTGAACCCGTGCTCCTTGGTATAACTGTCCCATCGCTCCCACACGGTTGTTGCTCCATTGACCACCTCATATCCCCACGAGGGATACTGTCGGCTCTGGAACAACCCGAGCGCGATGTCGTGCTTACCGTTCCTACTCAGTGCAGGCAGGATATCCCGGGTCCCGAGAAAGCCTGTGGTCATCCGGTTCCCATTGGCTGCGATCCGTGCCGCCAGACGGTCGGCCGTCGGGCCAACCAGATTCGGGGGCAGCATGCCGACGGCCAGGGCGAGGACATGGGCCGTCTGCGTAGACACCTTCAGGGACCCATCCGCGCTGAGATAATCCCGCCCGAACTGGAGCGCGATGCGCCCCGACAACTCCCGGTAAGCCGCCGCCTCACCCGTCCTGCCAAGCGCCGCGGCCATCTCCCCCATCAGGTCCGCGCTGAGCTTGAAATACGCCGTGTCCACATACTCGAGCGGCGTGGGTTCGTTGACGTTCAGCCAATCCCCCCAGGAATTGCCGTCGCCACGGCCGCGGAAATCCGGCGCGCGCTTCCGACGAAACTCCATGAACCGCGTCATCGAGGCCCATTGCCGTTCCAGGAGCCGGGTGTCGCCATACACCTTCCAGATCGTCCACGGGCAGATGATCCCCGCGTCGGTCCAGGCCGTGCCCCAGGTTTGTCCCGGGGCGCCATGCCCCATGGGGTAGGGACAATAATCCGGATAGGCACCGTTCTCGAGTTGCGCCTCGGCGACGTCATCGAGCCACTTGGTGAAGAAAGCGGCCACGTCCGCGTTGTAACTCGCCGCGCGGACATAGGCCTGGGCGTCTCCCATCCACCCAAGACGCTCGTCGCGCTGCGGACAATCGGTCGGCATCTCGACGAAATTGGCGCGCTGGGTCCACTGGGTGTTCTTCCAGAACCGCGTCATGACCTCGTCCGAGCACGCAAACTCTCCAGCCATCGGGGTATCATTGTGGAGGACGAGCCCTGTGACAGCCTCGAGGCCCGGTCTGGAATTGAGCCCGGTGAGCTCGACGTATCGGAATCCATGATACGTGAACCTCGGCGACCAGGCTTCCCCCTTCGGGTCGCCGCGAAGCGTGTAGTAGTCCGTGGCCCGTGCCCGGCGGAGATTCTCGGTCATCAGCCGCCCGTCGGGATGCAACATCTCACCGTAACGCAGCTGGATTCGCGTGCCGGCCGTTCCCTTCACCTTCAGGCGGATGACGCCGGCAATATTCTGTCCAAGGTCGAAGATATAGGTGCCCGGCTTCGGCTCGGTGACTTCCAATGCCTTCAGTTCCCCCGTAACCTTGATGGGCGGCGCGGCATAGGCCTGCATTCTTGGCGGGCGCTGAAATCCCAGTTCCACTTCGCGCGGACCGCGGTTGTCATGGAACGTGGCCTTGAAGGTGCCGTTCGCACCGGCCGGGATGGCCGGCTCCCAGCTCCAATCCGACGCCCCTCGCGCACGGCACCAGTCGGCCCGGTCCCGGCGCGCGTCAAACGCCTCCCCCATGATCAGGTCGGCCTCCCGGATGGGACCATCGCCGGACACTTCCCACGAGTCATCCGTACCGATGAGTTCCCGGGTTCCATCGACATACTCGACCTCCAACTGTCCCAACAGGGCTGGCGTCTTGCCGTAGAAATCGCGGCCGGACTTGTTCGGCCCGTAACCCACCAGCAAACCGTAGCCGACATAGCCCGAATACCAACCCTCGGCCACTACCGCGCCGAGGCAGTTATCTCCCCGACGCAGCAGGTCGGTGACCTCGTGGGTTCGGTAATACGCACGGCGATGATAGTCCGCCCATCCCGGCTCGAAGTAGGCATCTCCAACCCGCTGGCCGTTGACCACCCACTCCGCGATCCCGAGTGCTGAACCATGCAGCACCGCGCGCCGGACCGGCTTCGTCGCAGCGAAGGTCTTCCGGTAATGCCGGGCCGGCGGCAGGCGGAGGTTCGTGCGATCCGCATGGACCGGGCTCGCATCCCGGAACGAGATCCACTGGGCCTTCCAGTCCTCGTCGCGAAGGATTCCCATCGTCCAACGGCCCACCGGACTCCATCGGGACGCCTTCCCATCCCGGTCCCATGCCTGGACACGCCAGAACGCCGCCGCGCCCGACGCCAGCGCACGGCCTGCGTAAGGGACATTCACGGTCTCGTCGCTGACGATCTTCCCGGAATCCCACAGGTCGCCTTTCGTCTCACCGAGCATCGCCGGGTCGCTGGCCACCAGGATCCGATAGGCCGTCTGGACGTCGCCCCGTTCGTCAGAGTTCACGAGCCAGCTCAATCGCGGGGCGGTGGTGTCGATGCCGGCTGGGTTGGGAAGATATTCCGTCTGCAGATGCTCCACCTTGAGCGCGGCAAGGGCTCCTTGCACACAGAGGCCCAGGAGAAGGACTGACACGATCGCGTGGCTGAGCCTGCCCGGGATGCGCAACCTCGGCCCGAGGCTGGTATCGGAAGAAACGAGTTGGGACGGACGATGGCCCTTGGCGCTGAACCGCCAGGGACGCAAGGCAAGGGTCGGGGTCACGGCCCGATGATGGGACTTCTCTCGTGCCAGCCGCAACCGTCGACTCCTTGCCGGGCTCGCGGAACCGTCCTGGCTACTTCTTCCGGGTCGAGCGCTCCATCATCCAGAACGCGTCCTTGTTGTTGGGCGAGGACACGTTGAGAGGCAGGTCGAAATTCTTCTGCAACGGCGGCATCGTGCGCCCGTCCTTCCACTTCTTGATCTCGGAATGCCCATCCGCGAACGCAAAGCCGCAGCTCCCGCCGTGGTAGCTCGCAGGGAAATCGACGATCTTCCACGAACCCGGCTTGTCGGGGTATCCCTCCATCCCAACGCAGAATTCACCGTCATTGATGCTGTCCTCGCGTTCGTCGACGAACAGCCACGTCATCGTCGGGCCGGGATCGACGACATCGTTCATCGTCTTGTAGATCCGGAATCCCGCGCCGAAACTCTCGACGTCCGTCGAGTTGAACCACGCGTTCATGGAGATGCTGCGGACGCGGGGCACCTTGGTGCCGTTCACCTTGAGCATGCTCTTGTCCGCCGGACATTTGTAGATCCCGGCGGCGTTCCCGGAGTAGCTCCAGAGCAGCCCCTTCCTGATGTCCTGGTCGATGTCCCAGTTGCTGCGGTTGGCCGGGTTGTTGTCGAGCGATCCATTCATCCACTGGCCGGGCCCGTAGGAAGGCGGGACTTTCTCATTGTTGTCATCGACATACATCCGCCAGGCGAGGGCGAGCTGTTTGCCGTTGCTCATGCAAAGAATGCCTTGCGCCTTCTGTTTCGAGCGCGCCAATGCCGGCAGGAGCATGCTCGCGAGGATCGCAATGATCGCAATCACCACGAGTAACTCGATGAGCGTAAACCCGGCAGACTTACGGCGGACAAGGACAGCCCGCCATCCTGAAGCTTCCTGACAGGCCTGCTTGAGATGCATAAGAATCTCCTTTGTGAATAGGACGATCGATTCGGACCGGCGCGCTCCTGCACGCCCCATCGCGAAATCCGGTCGTGTGCGGGCACGCTATGCCAGCGGCAACAGGCGGTCCAATGCTATTCCCGCGTTGCCGTGGTAGGGCGGCCTCTCCGAGGGCGCCGTGCCTTGCGTCCACAAAAGGGCGGCGCGCAGCGGAGTGCGCGCCCTACCCTCACCCTGTGTGATGCACGCACCGGGCATGTCAAAACCCGTCGGGTGCGCCTACTCCGGAACCAGGCGCGCCACGTCCTCCGCGCGGATACGCTCCAGGCAGAGCGCCGTTCCCGCGGCGACGCAGTCCGGTGACATCCGGGATCGGTCCACGCACTGGCACGGCGACACCACGGCCTCATGGCGTTCCCCGGGCGGTCGCCATTCCTTCAAACCCGCGTAATCACGGAACACCGACGTTGTCCGCAGGCCCAGCGCCATCGCGAGATGGGTCACGCCGGAATCGGTTCCGACCTGCACCGCGCACCGCGAAAGCACGCCCGCCAACCGCGCCACGGAGATCGAGCCGGTGATGATTTGAAGTCGCGGATCCGCCACCTGCGCCGCGAGTTCGGCGAGGCGGGCCTGCTCGCGCGGTTGGGGCGAACCCGTGGCCACGAGTTGAACGCCAGGCCGGGCGAGAAGCAGGCGCGAGAGTTCAACCCAGCGCGCGAGCGGCCATTCCTTGAACGGCGAGCTCGCGTTGATCGACAGATGGATCGAACCCGCCGCGACGCGTTCCGCGGCCCAGAGGCGCTCGACCTCCGGCACTTCGAGATCAAATCGGGCGGGTTCCAGCGTGTACCCGGCGGCAGCGAGCACCTGCCGTCGCTGCTCGAACACGGGCAACTCACGCGACGGCGCCGGAACCACGGTTCCCGCCAGCCAACGCTGCCAAAACCGGTATCGCCGGCAGGGCCGCGTCACACGTCGCGGCACGCCGGCGAACGCCGTCACAAACAACGTGCGATCCGCTCCGCTGAAATTCACCGCCAGATCGAACCGTTCGCGAAACAACCCCCATTGCAAGTCGAGATGACGCCACCAGGGCGGACTCGGTTTGCCCAAGGGATACAGCCATACCCGGTCGATACCGCGCACGAGTCCCAGCACCTCAGCCCCGACCGGCGCGGTGACAACGTGCAACTCGGCGGTCGAATGATGCCGCCGCAATTCATGCAGCGCGGGGATGAGATGGATCGTGTCCCCGAGGAAGCCGAGATCCACCACCAGCACCTTGCGGGGTGGGTCTGCATCGGCGCGCGCGGAGGGTGACGACGCGGAGGTCACGCCCAGAGTCTGCACGCCAGACGAGGCCGATTCGACCTCGAATCCGCCAGCTTCGCCACAGGCCATTCAGCCACTCCCGGGTAGGGCGGGCCCTGTCCCTCTATTTGCGCCTCTCCCCGTTCTTCCCAATTTTCAGCGAGGCCGTAGCATCCCGCAGCCGAACGTTCTCGATGAACCCGCTCCCGATTTCCGTGTGTCTCGTGTCTGGCGCCGAGGAGGCGCGGATCGCGCGCTGCCTCGACAGCGTTGTGGGCTGGACGCGGGAGATCGTGGTGGTGCTGAACGAGGAGGTTCGCGACGGGACGGAGAAGCTCATCGTCGAGCGAGGCGGACGCGTGATCCGTCACGCCTGGCAGGGATTTCGCGAGCAAAAGAATCTCGTGCTCCACCACGCCGCGCAGTCGTGGGTGCTGTCGCTCGACGCCGACGAGGTGGTGTCACCCGCCTTGCGCGCGGACATCGAGACCTTTTTCGCGGGCGACCACGATCGGTTCACGGGCGCGCAGTTCCCGCGGCTCACGTGGTTTCTCGGCCGCTGGATCCGTCACGGCGACTGGTACCCAGACCATGTATTGCGGCTGTTCCGACGCGACGCGGGCCGCTGGGGCGGGAGTCCGGAACACACGAAGATCGGGCTCAAGGGCCCCCTGAAGACGCTGCGCGGTGACCTCCTGCATTTCAGCTTCCCGACCGTCAACGGCTACGTCCAAAAGATTCCCTACTACGCCGACTTGTATCTCCAGCGCCAACTCACGGAGGGCAGGCGCTGGAATGCCGGGGCGGTTGTGTTCCGGACGGCGTGGCGTTTTTTCCGCGGTTACGTGCTCAAACTCGGGTTCCTCGACGGGTATCCGGGTTTTTTCGTCGCGGCCTCCAATGCCTACGGAACGCTGGTCCGTCACACGCGCCTCTTCGAGCACGGCCAACCCGGGAATCCCGCCGGCGATCCGCATTTCGGAGCTTCCAGAAAGTGATCGCACCGCGGTACGCTCCGACGCTTCAATCCCGTTTGAAACTGACCGGAGGTGGCGATGAAACTCAAAACTGCGGCGGCTCTTGTTGTCCTCCTGAATGTCGCAGCCCTCGCGGACGAATCCACGGTTCCCGCCGTGGCCCAACCCGCCGCGGATCCTGCCGCTCCAGCGCTGGCGTCGCCTCCACCGCCGATCGTCCGCCTGCCGGTCGCAGGGATTGCCCCCGCGGAGGCGCTCAGACCGGGGGCTGCAACCGCTCCTGCCGACGATCCAGCGACCGCGCCTTCCCAAGGTGCGGGGGCCGCACAACTCGGCTGGAGCAGCGACGGCGTCGGTCTGCGCGCGTCGACCGCCGCGAGCAGCCGCACGAATCGGTCCTTCGAAACACGCGGTGCCGTGCCGCGTTTGATCAAGCCCCAGCGCCGGACGGTGGGGGGATTTCTCACGGGTTTCGCGAATCTCTTCAATCCGTTCGCCCCCGCCAGCCGCAGCGAGGCCACCACCGCGGATCATCGGTACGACGGCCAGTACCAGATCGCGCCGCTACCCCAGGGCTTCCGCGACGAACGCACCCATGAGCCCTCGGCGCTGATCTACTCCACGCCGCTCGAGCCCGATCCCGAGGAGCCGAAGGCCAAGCCTGCCAACGCGACGCCACCCCCCTGATCGCTGGGATGCAGGAAGTCAGTCCCCGAACGCCGCCACGGAGGTTGCCGCCACGCCGGGCGCGACGGAGCGGGACCCGCCGCCTCACTCGACCCGCAGGATGTCGATCTTTCGGAGGTCGTCCGTTCCCAATTCCAACATCCGCGCATTCTCAAACAGCGGGAGACCATTCGTCATTTCGCGCGCCCCGGCGGCCACGCGCATCCGGTTCAGGTCCACGAGCGAAAGCGTGTCCAACGCCACGGGATCCGTCGAAAACCGGAGCTCGTTCAGGATCGAGGAATAATGCAGCAACCCGCGCTGGCTGCCCTCGTACTGCCCGATCAACGCATCGACGAGATGGAAGGCGACGTGATCCGCGATGACAGGTTGGCCGAAAATTTCCGGCACGGCCGAGAGCAGCAGGGCTGGGTTTGTCTCGAACCGGATGAAGTTGTCCGTGCATCCGCTGGCCACGGTGTAGAGGATGCCGCTCACACCAGCATGATTGTGGTTGAGCATCGGCGCGATGATGATGTGACGCGTGATCTCCCGGGTCACGAGGCGACTCAAATGCGAACGCCGTCCCACCACCCGGTTGGTCCCGCCGCCGGAGGTGTCGCGCTCGAATTCGAGATCCCCGTAGACCAACTGGCCCAGGACCGAGTTCTCATAGGCCACGTCCGGGTCCAGACCCGCATCGACGGCCCCGGAAATCCGGACACCAAGCGATTCCGCCAATTCGCCGAATCCTGCCGCGCGCAGGTCTGCCTCCCGCCGATCCCAGATCACGACGCGCGATGCCGGATGCCCGGCGTCGATCAATCCCCGAACCACAGCCTCGGCCACGGCCGGGCGCGTGCCACTCGAGGGCCCGGGCACCGAGTACACCTTCACACCGACGATGTCCTGCGTCTTGACGAGGCTGCGCCATGCGTCAGACGCGGAGGCCTTGCCCGTGAGAGCCACCACCCCGTTCGACACCATGGCTGAAACAACGGCAGGCACCGCCGCCAACGAACGCGTCGCGGCGGGATTCCGGACGATGACGACACGGGATTTGCCCTCGTTCGCACCCAGAATACCAGGCTCCGCGAAACCGACACGATCGGCTCGCAGACAAAACGACTGACAAAGCAAAAGCAGCGTGAGTATGACTCGCGGCATGACGCGACGATTCCTTCTGGGTGCCGATGGCGGCCCGGAAGGGAAAGCGTAGCGGGAAACGGAATGTTGACGACCAGAAACACGAACAGACGCCCCTCCGAGGGTGCGCGGGCGGATCATTGCAGTTGCGTCCCGGAGCTCGGGCAGGCTGCCGGCGGCGTCGAGGGACCGACGACGTCCACCGTCAAGGGACGCTTCACGGGCCGGATGCCGACTCTCCGGGGAGCCGTTGCGATCTGCGTGGCCGCGTTCCTCGCCGGCTGCACGCCTCCCGGCCCGAAAGCGCTCCTCGACGGCGAACGCCTCATGCAGGAAGGCAAACCAAAGGACGCCGTCCCCAAGCTGCGCACCGCGGTCGAACTCCTCCCCTCGAACGCCCAGGCCTGGAACCACCTCGGCCTCGCGCTCCACGCTTCCCGACAACCCGCCGACGCCGCGGAAGCCTATAAGCAGGCCCTCCGCGTCGACCGCAACCTCGCCGTCGTCCACTTCAACCTCGGCTGCCTATGGTCCGAACAGGGCGATCCAGCCCGCGCCGTGGACTCGCTCCGCGCCTATGTCGGATTGTCCCCGCGGTCCTTCGAAGGTTGGCTCAAACTGGGCCAGGCCCAGCTGCGACTCCGCCAGTGGGACCAGGCCGACCAGAGTTTCAGCGGCGCCTTGAGGCTTTCGCCGCGCGATGCCGAAGCGCTCAACGGTCTCGGGGTTTCCCAGCAACAGCGACGACGCAGCCGCGACGCCTGGCAGTCGTTCACCAACGCCATCGGCCAAAACCCGCGCTTCGCCCCAGCCTGGCTCAACCTCGCCATTGTCGCCCAACAGGCCGGCGCCCGCCCCCAAGCCATCCAGGCCTATCGCAAGTTCGCCGAACTCCGGCCCGACGCCATCCAGTCCCTCGGCCTCGAACGTGTCATCCAGCAACTCGAGAGCGCCAATCGTCCCGCTTTCCAACTGCCGACCCGCACCGACACCTTGCCAGAGGCTCCCCATCCGACCGCGCCCACCAACCACCCTGCCGCCCCAACCTCGGGCAACCATGCGGCCGCCTCCCCCACCAACCCGCCTCCCGCAATCCCCATCCTTCCCGTCCATCCGCCGTCCCAACCGCGCTCGCCACCTCGACACGCCGACGCGTCCCCCACGAACCCCACGAACCCCACCATCGCCGTCCGCGCCGCGCCTTCCACGACCGCCGTTGCTCCGCCTCCCGGGCCCAACCCCACGCCGCAGCCGGACACCGCCTCTCCACCCCGCGACCTCGCAGCAGTCTCCACCCCGCCTCCCGCCGTCGTCGCTCCCCCACCTTCCCCTTCCCCGACGTCCACCGTCGCCGTCGCCGTCGCCGTCGCTGTCGTTGTGCCTGCGCCCGCGTCCGCGCCCGTGCCGCGTGAATCCACTTCCTCCACGCCAACGCCCGCACTTCCACCTCCTTCTCCGCTCACAAATGTAGTCCTGTCCACCCCGGCCCCGACTCCCGAGCCGACACCTCCGCCGGAGCCCGCCCCAACGCCGGTCGAGCTCGTGCAATTGGTAACTCCTCCCGTCATCGCGCAGGAGCTGCGCGACGAACCCGGCCCCACCCCAACGCAGCCTGCGACCACGCCCATCCAACCGGTGACGATCCCAGCCAACGTCGCGGCCGCGGCCACGACAAAGACCGGGGTGCCGCCAGCGATCGCTTCTGCTCCAAGGCAAACGGCCACCACGCAACCGCCGCTGATCCGACCAATCCCCGCACAACGCCCTGCTCCGCCCCAGGAAAAGCCCGGCTTCTGGAGTCGCGCCAACCCCACGAAGTGGTTCAGCTCGGACAAGGACGCGACCTCCGCGGGCACCGACCCAGCATCGACGGAAAGCCCTCCGGCCGACGGGTCGGCCGACGACGAACGGAACCGTTGGCGTTGGGCGAATCCGATGACCTGGTTCAGGCCCGGCGAAAACAAATCCGCTGGCGGGAGTTCCGACGCTCCCCTGGCCACGCAGGTCGAACCCTCGCCGATCCCGTCGATGCCCGCGCCCGGCAGCGTGACCAACGCACCCGCACCCGCCCCCACGCCGACGCCGACGCCGACGCCGCGGGCACCGGTTCAAGTGGCGATGGTCCCGGACGTGCCGCGCTATCGCTACATGCAGCCATCGGCACCGGCGGTTGGCGACACGGCGACTGCGGCTCCGGTGGTTGCCCGGGCTCTTGAGGAACACCGGCAGGGAAGGCTCGCCTCGGCGCTACGGCTTTACGGGGAGGCCGTGAAAATCGATCCGTCGTCGTTCGACTCCCAGCACAACATGGCGGCCGCGCTTCTGCAGTCGGGCGATTCACGCAGCGCCCTGGCAACCGCCGAGACAGCGCTGGCGTTACGCCCGGGATCGATCCCCGCCCGGCTCAATTTCGCACTGGCTCTCGACAACGCCGGCTACCCGGCCGACGCCGCGGTCGAGGCCTCGCGCATCGCCGCGGAGAAGGAAGGGAATGCCGGCGGCTCGAAGTCGGAGCGCGTCGCCGCACATCTGCTTCTTGGAAATCTTTACGCTCAGAAACTCGGCCAGCCGGACCGCGCCCGTGAACATTACCTGAAGGTCCTCGACCTCGAACCCGAGCATCCGCAAAACGTCGCGATCCGCCGCTGGCTGGTGGGTCGCCGCTAGGTCCGAGTTCGCCAAGGCACAGCGCCGCCGTGCCCGGTCAAGGCGCACTTCTCACCCGATAAAGCATCGCCGCATTCGTCTTCACCACGCGGTCGTGCCATTCGAAAACCGGCGGACTGTACTGGAACGACGTCGCGGTCGACCACTGATACGGACCGTTGCCCCCGGCCTGCGTGGCCCGTTCAAGGAGGTACGAACGGCCCGGCTCCGCGGTCACCTGCAGCTTCAAGTCCCCGCCCAAACCCAGCGCAATCCGCAGCTCCGGCGCTCGATCCCCGGCCGACGAGAGCACCCACTCGGTCCGGCGCAGCGGCACGGCCAACGACCGGACCTCGACGATATTGGTCAGGTTCCCCGAGATCGTCGGGTTCACGGCCAGCACCAGGACGAACCGATCACCCGATACCAGGCGCTCCGCGCGCACGGTGACAACGCCCGCCTCGACCTGCAACCACCCGTAGTCCGTGCTGCCACCGACCAACTGCAAGCCGCCTGCAAGTGTGATCCGCGCCTGATAGGCGCTCGCATCGCATTCACCGCTGTTGCCCAGCGTCACCGTCAGGCTCACCGGAACCCCCGCCCGCACTTCCCCGCCGATCGACGTCTCCGCCGTCAGCGACACCCGGGTGCAGCTGTCGCAGGCGAACAGCCAGCAGACGGCATTCCTGAAGTAGCTCAACCGCTTCGCGTCGGCCTCGGCCGTGCCTCCCGCAGGCGAGGCAAACAACTGGGTGAGACTGCGCGGCAACGAAGGATCCAGCGCACTTGCAGGCGGTGAGGCGACCAGGACGTCGCTCGTCCCGACCCGCGCCAGCGCCACCGCATCCGACATCGCTCGACCTTCCGCAACACCCGCCCCTGCCGGCAAGGTCGCGACCGCCCCGAAACGTCCGCCGAAAATCGCCGCCGCATCCGCCCCAGCCACGGGTTCAATGACCGTGCCTGTGGCCGCCCCACCCGACGGCGTGAGGTGCATCAGCCGGTACCATCCCGCACGCAGCGTTTCCGACAGTCCATCGCCCGAATGAGCGACCCCAGGCCCCATGAACCACACGGGAATACCGCTGTCATGCGCGCCCTGAAGCATCCCCAACTCGTCTCCAGTCAACGGCCCCGCCCCGCCCATATCATCCCAGATCACCAGCCGATGCAGCGCCAGCAGCTGGGAAGTCACACCGGCCCGGGGCACGACACGCCACGACAAACCCGTGGCCCCAGCCGCACTCCAATCCGCCAACGCCCGCGTCAAAGCATCCAGTTCAGGGTCCGCACCCACCGTCACAATCACCACATCCTTCGGATCCGACACCACCGGCGGCGCAACCGGATCCCGCACCACGATGTAGTTCGTCCGTGTCAGGGACCCGACGGTCCCGTCCGGCGCCGTGGCCTCGAGCCGGACCGTGTACTCACCCGCCTTCGGGTAGACAACGGTCGGCGATTCCTCGGCGCTCGTGGTGCCGTCCCCAAAATCCCAAAGATACCGGAACCCGGAACCTCCGCTCCCCGTCGCCTCCGACGCCATCACGGACCGCCCCGGGGATGCTTCCATCAAGGTCGCGCCCACGGCCCGCGGCGGCGCCGGGACGATCTGGTTTACAATCGTAATCGCACGAGTCAGGCCCTCGACATCGCACACGTGCCAGTAGCGTCCCGTGCCCACCGCGGGGATCACGATGTTCCTCGGGTCGCCATCTGCCGTGTAGAGACGTGTCGTGGCACCCGAGCCGGCAAGACCTCCATCGCCGGCAAAAAGCTGGACGTAATACCGGTAGGTCCCCGGTGCGAACTTCGAGACGGTCAGGGTCTCGGGACCGAACCCGTTGGTGTAATCGAAGTCCAGCCGGGCGTACGGCACGATGGCAGGATCGCCGTTCGCGGCGCGGTGATAGTCAATGTGGTAGAACAGGCCGTCGATCGCGGGCGTGAGCAGGTGGGCATCGAGATCGCGCGGGTTGGCCCGCCAATTCAACACGAGCCGCATCGACCCTGGATCAAGCAGCGGCGAGATCGCGAAGTTGTTCGTCAGCACCCCCAGCGACACCGGCCGGATCGTCGCGTCATCGTACGCCGAATACCCGTTCGTCCGCGCCCGCAAGCCAAGCCCTTCCAAGACCGTCAGGTTCGTGAATTGCACGGTCAGCGGCGAATCCCCCGTCAGTGGCGTGGCCGTGAATTCAACCCGCGGACCCGGCGTCGCCGACATTCCCGTCAGCCGATAACGCCCAAGGTCATCGGTGTAGCCGGACTGCCCGCCCACGCTCACCAGCACCCCGCCGAGCGGATGGTTGTCGATGGCATCCGTCACCACCCCGGCGATCACACTTGCAAGCCTGACCTGCGCCACCCGACTGGTCACGGAGCCGCCATCGTTGAGGATCTCCGCCGCGTACGCGCCACGGTTCACCACGCTCAGATTCGAGACCACGAGACTCGATCCGGTCGCGCCGGGAATGCGGTTCCCATTGAAGTTCCATGCAAACGAGAACGGCCCTTCACCCACCGCCGACACCTCCAGGAACGCCGTCTCACCCAGCCCAAGGTCCTGATCGAGCGGCTGTGTTCCCACCTGCGGCGGCACCATCAGCGCCACCCGCAGCTTCACCAATCCCACCCTCGATACATACCCGACACGGATGGCATATTCCACGCCTCGCACTGCGGTGAATACATGGCGGGCGGTGCCATCAGAATTGGTCCGGACAATCGACGCCTCGACAGCCAGCAAATCCAGCGACGCACCCCGGAACACCGACGCCGTGGCATCGCCGACGCTCCCCGCGAGATCGACCTCGGCCACTCCGGATACCGGCGCCGTCCAACTCCACCACACCGACCCTCCAAGCTGCGGGGTCGCCGGAGGCTCGTTCGTCTCACGACTGGAACGTTCTGTCGTGCCTGCCGCCGTGACCGAGGCGCCCGTGAGCAGGATCCGACCGGCAAAATCATCGTTCGCGGGCCGCGGCAAGACCGTGAGGTGCGCCTTGCGACTCGTGAGCGTCCCCCCCGCGTTCGCCACGACGACATCGTAATCGCCCTCCTGATCAGCGCGAACCCTGCCGAGGACAAGCGTGCTGTTCGTCGCACCGACAATCGGAGTTTCATTGAAGCGCCACTGATACGACAGGGCCGAGACGCTCCACGCCTGGACCTCGAACTTCGGGTTCCCCTCGCGCTCGACGGCCTGCACGTCCACCGGATCCACCCGTATCTCCGGCGGAAGATCCGCGCCAAGACGCTGGATCTTCAACTTCACCACACCCGCCAAAGAAGCGTCGAAGCCCGCAGACAACGACACCCGCAGAAAATAATTCGTTCCCCCAGAAACCCGCAGTCGAACAACCGAGGTCCTGTCCGGATTGACCGCAGCAGCCACGTCCGACGCTTTCAAATCCAAAAGTTTGGTGCCCGTGAAGATGTCGAGCCGCGCGTTGGAAAAACTCCCGAGAAGATCCACCGCCACCGCGCCGCTCTCGGGGGCCACCCAGGACCACCAGATGGACTTCGTCACGTTGCCACCCGCAAGGCCCAACTCGATCGACTCGACCGTGGCGTGGCCGTTGTCCCCGTCGGCCGAAACCTCGGCCCCGCTCAGCACGATGCGCTCCGCAAAATCATCGTTCACTTCCCGAGGGTGCACCGTGATCCGGAACGAGCTGCTCGCGGCTTTTCCCCCGGCGTTGCCCACCACCACATCGTAGCTGCCCGCCTGGCTCTGCTGGATCTGCGGAAGCCGAAGAATCGAATTGGTCGCACCCGGAATCGCCGCCCCATTCCAACGCCACTGGTAGTTCAACGCCGTCGGACTCCACGCCACGACCTCCAGCCGCGGATTGCCTTCCCGCTCCGTCACCTCCATGTCCGCCGGACTCGAGAGGATCTCCGGCCACAGGGCACCCGAGACCTGCGAGATCCGCAGCTTCACCGCTCCCTGACGTCCCTGGGACCGAAGCAACGTCCCCACCCGGATGTAATAAGTCGTGTTCGTGGAGGGATGAAACATCCGCTTCGCCGTGCCATCCCCATTGATCCGCACATCCGACGCAACCAACACCAACCGCGTCACCTCCGACCCCGTGAAAATATCCACCGTCGCATCCGGAAAACTCCCCGCCAGACTGACCTCCGTCGCTGCCTGGACCACAGGGGTAGTCCATCTCCACCAGATCGAGGACCGGCTCCCGAGCGCACCCAGCGGCTCACCCGCCTCGAGAGTCGAGTTGACCGTCGAACCTTCCGCTGTGACGTCCGGTCCGGAAAGACCTGGTGCCCGCGCAAAATCATCGTTCACCGGCCGCGCATGGACCACGACCTGCGCCACCCGACTGGTGACCGAACCCCCGTCATTGGATGCGATGACCTGATACGCCCCAGCCTGATCGAGGCGCACCTGCGGAAGCGCCAACACCCGGTTCGTCCCATCGGGCAACGACACCCCATTCAAGCGCCAGTCGTACACCACCGGAGTGGCGCTCCGGACAGTCACATCCAGGCTCGGACTGTCGACACCCTCGATGACGTCCTTGTCCAAAGGCTGGGTCACCAGCTCCGGCGGTTGATCATGGGCAGTGACCAGAAAATCCAATTGAACGACACCCGTCCGTCCAGGTTGATCACCATCCACGGCAATCTGATAGGTCGACCCAGAGCGCGCATCGAACCGCACGCGCCCGGTACCATCGGTGTTCAGGAACGAATTGCTCGCCACCAGCGAAAGGGTATCGACGTATTTCCCAAGATAAACCGCAACAACTGCCGCCCGAAAACTACCCTTCAAGTCCACCGCCGCCACGCCGTCCTGCGGTGCGGTCCATGTCCACCAAACCGAATTGGCCCCCGACAACCCCGCGTGCCTCGGCTCGCCGGGCTCACGTGTCGCCCCCACGTTGGAACCTGTTGCCTTGGCGGCAATTCCCTCCAACCGGAACGCGTCCGTCAGGGCATCGTTCAGCGGTGATTGACCACGCGCGGCGGGCAAAAGCACTCCCAGCATCAACCCAAGCAAAACCCCCGCCCACGCGGGAGGGAGGAAACATCGACGCATGCCCCTCCCTAGCGTGAAGCGCATGACTTGTCACCGCTTTCCTCCAGTCCCCAAAGGGCGGCGCGCAGCGGAGTGCGCGCCCTGCCCCCAACCGGCGCATCCGCCAGTTTCCCCACACTCAGGAGGTAGGGCGGGCAGTCCCTTGCCCGCCGCGCGTTCGTCGTCACCCGACGGCGCAGCGGAGCGT
>CAIMTB010000572.1 GCA_903844265.1 uncultured Verrucomicrobiota bacterium | reverse complement strand
GGTTGTGCATGATGGCGAAGGTGAGGACGCGGACGCGGCAGAAGCGTTCACATTCGCGGAGGAGGGAGACGAAGTGGTCCTTTTCGGCGGGGCCGAAGATGGGGCGTTTGTCGACGATACGGGAGAGGCAGTGATAGAAGGCGCTGGGCCTGCCCTGGGGGAGCTTGAGACGACGCGCACGCATGGGAGGAGAGAAGAGGAGGGAAGACATCGAGTCAAGCCTATAAAAGACCTGGCCCTTTATATTTTGCGACTTGAAATGCGAGACAGCCGCGGTCCAAAGGGAAAGCCCGATCCACCGCTCACCCCGGCAGACGACCTGATATAGGGTCCTTCCCTTGGGTTGGCGGGAGCCCAGGCGGTGTTCGGCATCCAGCAGTTCACCGAAGCGCTTTCGGCGAGCCGTGTCCCACGACCCGCCATCCTTCGGGTCTGGAGTGGCGGGTTGGCGCGCGATTCTGTACAAGCGCAGGGAACCCTTGCCCTGAGACCCGTGTGAAACTGCAACTCCTTGATTGGCTCATTGTCGCCGCCTCGCTTCTGGTCTGCTTTGTTCCGTCGCTGTTTTTCGGACGGCGCGCGGGGAAGAGCACCACCGAATTTTTCGCCTCGGGCCGCTCCGTTCCCTGGTGGCTGGCCGGGTTGTCGATGGTGGCCACCACCTTCAGCAGCGACACGCCGAACCTGGTGACCGACATCGTCCGGCGGAACGGCGTTGCGGGGAATTGGGTGTGGTGGGCCTACGTCCTGACAGGTATGGCGACGGTCTTTTTCTATGCGCGATTGTGGCGGAGATCGGCGGTGATGACGGATCTTGAGTTCTATGAGATTCGCTACTCGGGACGGGCGGCGCGGGTGGTGCGCGGGTTCCGGTCGGTGTATCTCGGTCTTTTCTTCAACTGCATCATCATGGCGAGCGTGAACCTCGCGGCGTGCAAGATCGCGAACCTGCTTTTCGGACTGCCGCGATGGCAGACGCTGGGTTTGGTGGGGCTTCTGAACGTCGCGTTCGCCGCGCATTCGGGGCTGTGGGGGGTGCTGATCATCGATATGATCCAGTTCTTCATCAAGATGACGGCCGTCATTGCCGCTGCGTATTTTGCGGTCCGCCATGTCGGCGGGCTTGACGTTCTCGTGGGCAAGCTGTCCGGGGAACTGCTGGCGCCGGATGGCGTGACGCGGTTGCACTATCTGGATTTTCTTCCGGATTTTCGGAGCAACTGGGATCTGGCGGTGGCGGTGTTCGTCATGCCCATCGCCGTGCAATGGTGGGCCACATGGTATCCCGGTGCGGAGCCGGGGGGTGGCAGTTACATGGCGCAGCGGATGCTGGCATCGAAGTCCGAGAAAGATGCGCTTGCGGCGGTTCTCTTCTTCAACCTCGCCCATTACGTCCTCCGCCCTTGGCCGTGGATCCTCGTCGGCCTGTGCTCACTTCTGGTCTACCCGCAGCTGTCCGACATCCAGAAGGCGTTCCCGAACCTTGACCCGACGATGCTGGGGCATGACATCGCCTATCCTGCGATGCTGAAGTTCCTTCCGGTAGGGTTCATCGGGCTCATGGTGGGCGGCCTGATCGCGGCGAATTCGTCAACCATCCTCACCCACCTCAATTGGGGCGCATCCTACCTGGTCCACGATTTCTATCGCTGCCACATCCGCAGCGACGCTCCCGAGGCCCATTACGTTCAGGTTGGGCGTGTGGCCACGCTCGGTCTTTTCCTGGTGTCGGCCGGCATGGTGTACCTGCTGGATTCGGCCAAGGACAATTTCGACATCATGCTGCAGGTGGGTGCGGGTACGGGTCTGCTGTATCTGGTGCGCTGGTTCTGGTGGCGGATCAACGCATGGTGCGAGGTTGCCGCCATGGTCAGTTCGTTCGGGATCTCGGTGCTGATCCTGGTCCTGCGGCGCGGGCATGTGATGGAATTGAACACCTCCCAGGCGTTGGTTCTCACCATCGCCGTCACCACCGCGTGCTGGGTCGTCACAGCGTTCGTCGCCCCGCCCACGGATCGCGAGACGCTCATCGCCTTCTACCGCCGCGTCCGTCCGTTCGGGCCCGGTTGGGAGGGGATCCGGAAGGCGGCAGGGATCTCCGAGTCCGAGGCGGCCGAGTCGGCCCGCCACGAGAACATCCCCCTAGCCCTTGTCGGTTGGTTCGCCGGTTGCGTGGTGGTCTGGAGTTCCTTGTTCACCGTGGGAAGCATTCTGTACGGACGCTGGACCCAGGCGGCACTCCTCGTCGGCGTCTTCGTCGTCGCCTCGGTCGCCCTGCTCCGGGTGATCGGACGGCTGTGGGATCGTCGAGCTTGAAGGATCGTGATTGGCAAAGGGCGGCGGGGTGCGTATTCGATGCCAACGCCATTCGCCACCATGATCCGATCCCATCGAAGGTTCCTGTCGCTCGTTCTTGCCGCCGTTGCGTTGATCCCATGCGCCGCGCCGTCCGCTTCGCCGCGGAAGGCGCGCATCGGTGTTTCGCTGCTGACACTGACCAATCCGTTCTTCCGTGATCTCGGCGACGCGATGAAGGAGGAAGGCGCGAAGTGCGGCTTTGAAGTCTCGGTGAACTCGGGCGAGTTCGATGCCGCCCGACAGCGCAACCAGGTGGCCGATTTCATCGTGCAGAAGGTCGGGGCGATCGTCCTTTCGCCCTGCGATTCCAAGGCGATCGTCACGGCGATCGCCGATGCCAACAAGGCGGGCATCCCGGTGTTCACGGTGGACATCGCGGCGCTCGGCAGCGGCGCGAAGGTTGTCTCGCACGTCGCGACCGACAACCTCGGCGGCGGGCGCCTCGCGGCCCAGGCGTTGATCGAGGCCCTCGGTGGCAAGGGTCGCGTCGCGATCCTCGACCATCCGGAAGTCGAGTCGGTGATCCTGCGGACCAAGGGCTTCGATGAGGAGCTCGCGCGGCAGAAGGCGGAGAATGGCGTGACGATGCAGGTCGTGGCCCGGCTCCCGGGCGGGGCCACCAAGGACAAATCCTTCAAGGCCGCCGAGGACCTGCTGCAGGCGCATCCCGATCTCAACGGGATCTTCGCCATCAACGATCCGTCGGCGCTCGGGGCTGTCGCCGCGCTCGAGAAGGCGGGCCGCCTGGCCCAGGTGAAGATTGTCGGGTTTGATGGAATGCCGGAGGGAAAGCAGGCCATCAAGAACGGCCAGATATACGCCGACCCGATCCAGTTTCCCGACCGCATTGGCCGTACCGCGGTGCAGACCATCCGCAAGTATCTTCAGGGGGATGACGTCGAGGCGCAGATCCTCATCCCGACGGCGCTCTATCGGAAGGCGGACGCCGACAAGGATTCCTCGCTCAAGAAATGAGGCCGAGCAGAACGATCCGACCTGATGCGTCGTGGCCGCACGGCGGAAGGGTCGTACCCGTCTCCGGGGCGCCGGCATCCTTCCGGCCGGACGAAGCTGTCTTTTGACCTGATGTGATCTCCTTCGGCCAAGCGACACGCGGCTGGCTCGGTCGGTACGGCATGGCGGTCGTGCTGGTGTTTCTCTGCGCCTTTTTCTCCATCGTCACCCACACCGAGAAGTCCGCGGGACCCGCGGACGCGGCGCGGCAGCTGGCGGAACGCATGGCGGGCGGCGGGACGATCCTCCTTGTCGGGCGCGGTTCGGATGAGGATCGCGAATTTGTCACAGGGGTGGGTGCGGCTCTGCGCAAGCGCGGGCTCGAAGTGGTCGGTGAGGTGGTGGGTGAGCCGCGGGATGCGCGGGAAGCGCTGGAGCGTCTGGCCAGGGAGGGGAAGAAGCTGGGCTTCATCGGGGCGACGGCCGAGGCGGCGGAGTGGACGGTTCTTCAGGAGGCGGCCACACGGTTTCCAGCGCTTGGCGCGCCGCGGATGGTGATCCCAGTCGGGGTGCGATGGCCGACCTTCCTGACGCGACAGAACCTGTTGAATGTCGCGAATCAGATCGCCGTGGTGGCGATCCTGGCGGTTGGGATGACGATCGTCATCATCTCGGGCGGCATTGACCTGTCCGTGGGCAGCCTGATTGCGCTGAGCGCCGTGGGTGTCACGGTGCTGATCCGGGATTGGGCGGGGGCGACAGCCGCAGGGGCGGGCGAGCTTTTCCTGTGTTCGCTGGCGGGGGTGATGGCGTGCGCCGGGATTGGGTTGGTGTCAGGCGGGTTGGTGGCGTTGTTCCGCGTGCCGCCGTTCATCGCGACGCTGGCGGTGATGCAGGTGGCCAGTGGCGTGGCGTTCATGATCGCGAGAGGCGGTTCGATCTACGAGGTGCCGGACGGGTTCACGTGGCTGGGTCGCGGGGCGGATTTCCTGGGCATTCCGAACGCGGTCCTCCTGATGCTGGGACTGTATGGAGGGACGCATTTTTTCATGACTCGGACCGTGCTGGGGCGGTGGGTTTACGCGGTGGGCGGCAACGCCACGGCGGCGCGCCTGGCGGGGCTGAACGTGCCTTTGGTGTTGCTGTTCGCGTATGCGTTTTGCGGCGCGATGGCGGGTCTGGGCGGGGTGGTGCAGGCGTCGCAATTGAAGAGCGGTGCGCCGACCTACGGCGCGATGTACGAGTTGTACGCGATCGCCGCGGTGGTGGTGGGCGGCACGAGCCTGAGCGGTGGCGAGGGCCGCGTGTTCGGGACGCTCATCGGCGCGTTGATCATCGCGGTGATCCAGAACGGGATGAACCTCACCAACGTCGAGAGTTACAGCCAGCGTGTGGTTCTCGGCCTCGTGATCCTCGGTGCCGTTCTCCTCGACATGCTCAAGAAGCGGGATTGGCGGTGGTTGACCCGGCTGTGGCGGGCGGACCCCGGCAGGCTGTGACCGGGAGGGTGCGGACGCATCCTGAAATCCGGGTGGCGGCTGCAGGGTTGTCACGATCGCCCCGATGCGCGCAGGTTCGTGGCGATCCATGAATTCGAATCCGGACTTTCCGAGGGGCTGGTTTTGCCGTCGTGCGAGGATCTTTCGAATGTTGGCTTGCCTGGCCTTGGGGCTCGCCTGCATCGGCCCGCGAACCCGAGCTTTTGCTGCAGCGTCGTTCGATGCGGCACCGGGCGGGCTCCCGTTGCCGGCGGGTGAGGGGACCGGGCTGATGTGGGAAGACCCACGGGAGATTCATGAGGTCCGTGTGCAGTTTGACGGCGCAGCTCTCGCGCCCGGCCAGGTGCGGCTCGAGTACTGGGGGAGTTGGTGGCCCGAACGTCACTTGCCGAAGGACCGCGAGCCCGGCGGGGGGGACACCGGGTGGCTGGAGCTCGGCAACTGGTGGAAGTACGGCTGGCGCAAGGCGGATGTCGACGTCGCTTCCGCGGGTCCGTCGGGCCTCGTCTTCCGTTTCCGCCCCGTCAACGCCCTCGAATTCCCGAAGGTTGCCGATTATCCGGCGGCGTTTCGCTACACGTTGAAGATTCGGCTGGTCTCGGATGCTCCGCTCCCCGTGGTTCGCAGCCTTGCCGCGATCACGGATTCGCGTTGGACCGAGCGGGAGGTGCGGTTGGCGTGGCGGGGGGTCCAGGACCGTGTCGGTTTCGGTGCGTTCAACGGCGAGGTGCTCGAGGTGAAGAACGAAGCCGCCGGTATCCAGCGGTTGCGATTGCGTGTCGCCGAGAACCCGGACCCGAACACGTTCGACAGGACGTTGGTGACCGTCACGAATGGAACGATGGTCTTCACATTTCGCGTCGATGACCTCGCCCAGGGTCCGCTGTGGGTGTCCCACGCCGGGGTCGCGGTGCTGGCTGCGGACGACCTTCGGGACTATGCGACCGTGGAAGCGGACGTGGTGGCCAAGGGCGGGAAGACTCTTCGGCAGCGGGTCGCCGAAATGCCCGAGCAAACGTGGGCCAAGGCCTGGGCCGGGATGCCGCGCAAGAAGACCGACATCTATTTTCCGCTGGGCCTCGACGGAGGCCGGCAGAGGTTCCGCGTCTGGGCGGACGGCCACATCGATTTCCGTCACAACGACGGCTACCTGCGAGCTCGGCCCGGTGCCGATTCATCCAGGCTCGACGCGGAGCCCGGCCCGTCGACGCTGGATTTTGGTCTGCCGGGTCAGCCCGTTTTCAGGACGCTGGCGGACGAGTCGCTGCCGGTGGTCACCGCGCGTTGGGAGATCGATGGCGTGCGGATCGAACAGACGGCGTTCGTGACGCCGTTGTCGGGCATGGCATCGGTGCGGGTGCCGATCGAGGGCGACACGCCGACCGTGCTCATGGTGCGTTTTTCGGCGACCAACATGTCGTCCAGGCCGTGGCGTTCGCCGGCGTCGTTCCGTTGGGTCATGGCGGACAAGGTCCGGGAGGTCGGGGGAGGGGCGGGCGGTTGGTTGCGAGTCGGGGGTGCCGAGGCGCGTGCGTTCTTCGCGTTGGGCGCGGGAGCGGAGGTTGGGCTCGAACCGGGTGGGGTGCTCGAGCCGGGGCACGGGGCCGCCTGGATTCTGAAGGTGCCGTACCTCGCGCCGGGGGGCGCCGCGGAGCGGGACCAGCTGGCCCTGTTGGATTACGAACGTGAGCATGCGGCGGTGCTGGGGTGGTGGCGCTCGCGGCTTGCGGGTGCCGCGCGGTTGATCACGCCGGAACCGATGCTGGATGAGTTCCACCGGTCGGTGGCGATGCACCTGCTGGTCAACTGCGAGCGGGAGCCTGGTGCGGCGCGTCGTTTTGCGCGGGTGGGGTCGTTTTCCTACGGCGCCTACGGCAATGAGTCGTGCATGATGGTCGTCGATCTTGAGCGGCGCGGGTTCCACCGGGAGGCGCAGGAGTGTCTCGATGCGTGGC
>CAIMTB010000571.1 GCA_903844265.1 uncultured Verrucomicrobiota bacterium | reverse complement strand
GGTGAGGTCCTCGAGGACGAGCGCGTTGTCGATCAGCTCGCGGGTCTGCGGCTCGTTTTCGTAGGCGGCCTTGAAATCGGACGATTTCATGAGCGCCTCCTGGAGGGTGATCTTGAGCTCGTTGGGCACCATCTTGGCCAGGCGATCGCAATCACCGTAGCTCAGGCCCATCACGCGACCCACGTCGCGGATGACCGACTTCGCGCCCATGGTGCCGAACGTGACGATCTGCGCGACGCAGTCCTCGCCGTACTTCTGCCGGACGTACGCGATGACGTCGGCACGGCGGTCGTCGGCGAAATCAATGTCGATGTCCGGCGGGTTGACGCGCTCGGGGTTGAGGAATCGCTCGAACAGCAGCCCGTACCGGATGGGATCGACGTTTGCGATCTCGAGCAGATAGGTGACGAGCGAACCGGCGGCGGAACCACGCGCCACGCAGCTGACGCCAATGCTGCGTCCGTGCCGGACGAAGTCCGCGACGATGAGGAAGTAGCTGACGAACCCGGTCTTCTCGATGACCGCGAGCTCGAGGTCGAGGCGGTCGAGGACGGGCTTCACCGCGGCGGCGAGGTCAACCGGGGCGACGGCCTCGACGGCGCCCGTTTCCGTGCCGGCCAACGGCGCGACGGGCAAGCGCGACCAATCCTCGACATGATCGACGACGAATTGGTGACCCTCGACGCTGGCGTGCATGCCGTAGCGCTTGCGCAACCCCTCGGCGAGCAGTTGTCGCAGGTAACCTTCGCGGGTGAAGGTCTCGGGAGGTGTGAAGATCGGGTAATGCAGCCGGCCGAACTCGATCTTCAGATCGCATTGCTCGCCGACGAGGCGGGTGTTGGTGACGGCCTCGGGGACCTCGACGAAGAGGTCCCTCATCTCCTCCTCGGAGCGCAGGTAGAACTGCTCCGGCTGATACCGCATGCGCTGGGTGTCCTCGCGCTGCGATTGGGTGCCGATGCAGATGAGAAGGTCGTGGGCCTGCCAATGTTCGCGGTTGACGTAATGGACGTCGTTGGTGGCGACCGTGCGGAGCCCGAACTCTTTCGCCCAGGGAATGAGGCTGCGGTTGACGACGGCCTGATCGGGGATGCCGTGGTTCTGGAGTTCGAGGTAGTAGTTCTCGGCGCCGAAGATCTGCTTGAACCAGTCGATGCGTTCGCGGGCACGGTCGAGGTGGCCGTCGATGATGAGGGACGGGACTTCGCTGGCGATGCAGCCGGAGAGCGCGATGAGGCCCTCGTGGTGGCGCTCGAGGAGTTCCTTGTCGATGCGCGGCTTGTAGTAGAAGCCCTCGAGATGCGCGGCGGTGACGAGCCTGGTGAGGTTCTGGTAGCCCTCGTGGCTGCGGGCGAGGAGGACGAGGTGATGATTGCTGTCGCGACCGCCGGTGCCGGCCTTGCGTTCCGTGCGACTGCCGGGCGCGACGTAGACCTCGCAGCCGATGATGGGCTTGATCTCCGCCTTCTTCGCGGCCTGGTAGAAGTCGATCGCGGCGTAGAGCACGCCGTGGTCGGTGAGGGCGATGGCGGGAAATTTCAGGGCCGCAGCCCGTTCCATCAGGCGATCGAGCCGGCACGCGCCGTCGAGCAGGGAATACTCGGTATGAACATGGAGGTGGACGAAGTCCGCATGGGACATGGGGTGATGTTCCGGTCCCGGGGCGATGGGTGCAATGTTCGGCGGCGGGGGTTATTCACAGGTCTCGGGACCCGCCACCGCCCGTCAGGACGGCCGCCAATCGAGCATCTTCAACTGCACATTCCGGCGGCCGTTGTACTCGTGCACGTGCGGCACACAGGCCACGTCGAAGAGACCCTCCGGCATCGGGCGATCACTCGCGCCGTACCAGATCGCCTCGCGCGTGATCCGTCCGTCGGTCATCCAGAATTTCCAATGCTGCCGCTCACGCCCCACGCGCTGCGGCGCACGCTCGAGCCTCAGCCCCTGAACGATCAGTTGCACCGCAGGATTCCCCTGCCCCGTCGGTCGCAACCGGTCCAGTTCAACCAACTGCTCCTCGGTCAGCGACGACAACCCGACCGCGGCGTCGAGGCGGAGCGGTGGCTGGAGTTGATCCGGGCGAAGGGCTGCACGCGCGATGTCGTTCAGGCGACGACGCAGGGCCTCCAGGTTTTCGGGAGCCACGCTGAGACCCGCGGCCATGGCGTGACCGCCGTGGCGGACGAGGAGGTCGTCGCATTGCCGCAACGCTGCGGCGAGGTCAAATCCCTCAATGCTCCGTCCCGACCCGCGCCAGGTCAGGCCATCGCCGCCGACGATGATCGTCGGACGATGGAACCGTTGGAGAACACGCGACGCGACGATGCCGACCACGCCGATGTGCCAGAGCATCTGACCTTCC
>CAIMTB010000570.1 GCA_903844265.1 uncultured Verrucomicrobiota bacterium | reverse complement strand
GGGAACGTGACGTATTCGCGGCGATTCTACGACGAGGTCCTTCGCCAGCCCTCCACGGCCAGCCCGGTGATTTTTCCTGAAACGGTGTTCAACGCTCCGGCCAGTCATCTGGCCGCGTTGCTCGGTGCGGACGGCATCAACTACACGCTTGTGGGCGATGCCTCCGCGTTTGTCGAAGGCCTCACGATCGCGGCCTCCTGGATCACGACCGGGCTGGTGGATCGCGCCCTGGTGGTGGGTGCCGAGGAACCCGATTGGCTCACGGCCGAGGCCTGGGAATTGTTCGGCTCACCCGCGCTCGCGAGCGGTGGAGCCGGTGCCGTGCTTCTCGCGAAAGACACCCAGGCCGGCCACGTGCCCCTGCCCATCGAGTTGAGCCAGATCTCGGAAATTTTCAGCCATCACAATCTTTCATCCCGTGCCCGCGCCATCGCCGCCGCACGGGCCGACGTCGCCCATCCGGCGCCGATCCATCCCGATCGGGCACTGCTCGTCGATGGCTGCGTGGGCGCGCGCCGCTACGACACCGCGGAGACCGACGTGTGGCTGGACTGGAAAGGACCCCGGCTCTCGCCCAAGCGCGCCCTCGGCGAAGGCTTCGCCGCGGGTTCCGCATGGCAATGCGTGACCGCCGTCGAGGCGCTTCGCCGCGGATGCGCCGACGAGGCATGGGTCAGCGTGCCCGGCCTCAATCTCGGTGCCGCCTGCGTGCGAATCCAAAGCCAGGGCCGGCGCTGAGAGCGACCCAGGTCGTTCGAATCACCGCACTCCAAGGAAGTCCCCGATCCCCGGCTTTTGAATGGCGCTCACACTGTTGATTCCGTGACATTCGGGCAGTGCCTGGACGTGTCATCCTGATCACCGGCGCCAACGGGCGCCTGGGCCTGGCCATCGCCTCGTCGTTCCTGTCCGAATCAGCGGATGCGCGGGTCTGGTTGGGCGTGCGCCGAAACCGTGGTGCTGCCGAAGCCCTCGCCTCGCAACACCCCGCGCGCGTCAGCCTCGTCGACCTCGACGTCACCGCCACCGCCGGATGGTCGCGGGCGGTGGCGACGATCACCGCGCAGGACGGCAGGCTCGACGTCCTCGTGAACAACGCCGGACACCATGAGGACGGGCTCCTTGCCAACCTCACCGACGATGCCTGGAACTCCGTCATCGCGAGCAATCTCACCGGGACCTTCCTCGGTTGCCGCGCCGTGATGAATGCCATGATCGGCCAGCGCGGCGGCCGCATCGTCAACGTCAGCTCCCTCAGCGCCCTGCTCGCGCCCGCCGGGCAGTCGAACTACGCCGCAGCCAAGGCCGGTGTCGTCGCCCTGACGCAGTCGCTGGCCAAGGAAATCGCGCGCCTCGGCATCACGGTGAACGCGGTCTGCCCGGGTTTCGTCGAGACCGAAGCGCTCGCCTCCCTCGCTCCCGAGGCGCGTGCCGCCGCCCTTTCCAAGGTCCCCATGCGCCGCTTTGCCAAGCCCGAGGAAATTGCGGCCGTGGTCCGTTTTCTCGCCAGTCCCGAAGCCGCCTACGTGACGGGCGCCGTTCTGAAAGCCGATGGAGGAATCCTATGACCGATGCCGACACCTCGCTCCGTGATGAACTCAAGCGGTTGATGGTGGAGAACCTCATGCTCCAGGTGACCGCCGCGGAGATCGGCGATCAGCAACCGCTTTTCGGCCCCGGCGGGCTCGGCCTCGACTCGGTTGATGCCCTCCAGCTGGTGGTCGCGCTCGATAAACATTACGGGCTCAAGATCACCGACCAGGCCGTTGCACAGGAAATCCTCCGCAGCGTCGAGACCCTCGCCGCCGCCGTCGCGAAACATCGCGCAGGCGCCTGACCGGAGATCCGCCCCGGATCAGGCCCGCACGACCTGGGTGGGCGGCCTCTCCGAGGGCGCGGTACCTGGGTGTGTCCGCAAAGGGCGGCGCGCAGCGGAGTGCACGCCCCACCACCGACAACCTGGGGATCACCGATGGGCGGGTTGCGTGACGCCGTCAGTCGTCTTCGGGACCGTCTCCTGCCTCCCTGTTTTCCATCATTAGCCTGACGGCTAAGTTGGCCCATGCCCTCCGCGATCGTTGACAGATCGGGGGGCCGTTCCTAGTTTCACAAGCGAAATCACGTTTCACCAGTGAAAATTGGATCTCGAACGAAGGCTTCCCGACCGCGGCTCCCCGTCGCCTCCTCCCGTTACAAGGTGCCGAACCTGGAGCGTGGCCTGCAGATCCTCGAGCTCCTGCTCGACCACCCGGGCGGGCTTCAGCAGACCGAGATCGCGACCCGCCTGAAGTGCTCGAAGACCAGCGTGTATCGGATCGCGATGACGCTGATGGAACATGGGTATCTGATCCGCGACGAGGAGACGAAGGCGATGAGCCTCAGCCGCAAACTGGTGGCGATGGGCAGTCGCACCCTGGCCGAGCCGGACCTGATGAGCGTCTCGGTGGACGTGCTCAAGCACCTGCGGAATCTCGTGAAGGAGACGGTCCTGATCGGCACGATCGTGGACACTGAATTCGTCGTCCTGGAGCAGGTCCTGGGATCGTATCCGTTCAAGTTTTCCGTGGATCTCGGGACGCGGTTGCCGCTTCACACGGCGGCGCCGGGCAAGGCGATCCTGGCCTTCCTCCCGCCTCCTGAAAGCGCGGCCATCATCCGGCGGATCAAGTTCACGCGCTTCACGGAAAACACGCTCACCAGCGCCGCGGAATTCCGCGCCGAAATCGCCCGCGTGGCCGTCACAGGCTACGCGATCGATCGCGGCGAGCAGTTGACCGGCATCCACTGCGTGGCCGCACCTGTCTTCAACCGCCACGCCTACCCCATCGCGGCCATCTGGATCACGGGCCCCGCTGATCGTGTCCTCGCCACCGACCTCGACGCGGTCGGTGTCCTGGTCCGCGACCAGGCCCGGGTGATCTCCACCCGCCTGGACCATGGTCTGCTCGGAACCCATGGGGGATCGAAACGCACCGGATCCATCCACTGACATGAACTCGGACTTATTCCCCGACCCACAGCGGCAGGATAAAAGTCTCCTGACCGTACGGATGTTGATTCTTCTGATGGCCATGCCGGCCGCTTGGGCGGGGGACTTCAGTCTCGGGAGTAACGACGGAATCGGGCCGCTGGCTTCGGTTGCCGGCGAGGTGGTCGGGCTTGAAAAGGCCCGGGCTGATGCCGAGGCCATCCACCTCACAGCCGTCCGGTTGGCGGTGCAGGACCTGGTGGAGACCTTCGGCGAGCGCTACCCGGCCGGGCCTGGGATTCTCCGCGAGCTCGACGTCTTCGAGAAGGAGTTGTCCGGCCTCAAGCAGTCCTTGGCCCGCGGTGATCGGAGCGCTGTGGGGGTTCTGGACCGGTTCCGGGACCTGGAGCGCCGGGCCCTCCTTGCCAACCCGCTGCTGGACTTCGGGAAGCTCCTGCTGGTGAAGCGCAGCGAGGCCAACCTCTGTCTTCCGCAGAACTGGCAGGGCAACTCCAGCCTGAACCCGTCGGTCGACAACGAGATCGCCACGCTGGCCTTCAAGGAGCCAAGCCCGCCCGTCCGCACCCTCTATCGTCCCGCCGGGAACTGGTTCGTCGGGGACGTCGATCTGCATTTCGACGCCGACCGGATGCTGTTTTCCTCCATCGGAACGCACAAGCGCTGGCAGATCTTTGAAGTGAAGGCGGACGGTACGGGCCTGCGGCAGGTCACCCCGGGGAAGGAACCGGACATCGACAACTACGATGCCGTGTATCTTCCTGACGGTCGCATCATCTTCGATTCGACGAGCACGTTCCAGGGCGTGCCCTGTGTCGGCGGCGGCGACTATGTCGCCAACCTGCACCTGATGCTGCCCGATGGAACCGGCGTCCGGCGCCTCTGCTTCGACCAGGACAACGACTGGTGTCCGACGATGCTCCCGAACGGACGCGTTCTCTACCTGCGCTGGGAGTACACGGATTCCGCGCATTACTTCAGCCGGGTATTGATGTCCATGAACCCGGATGGCACGGGCCAGGGGGAGTACTACGGAAGCAATTCCTACTGGCCGAACTCGCTCTTCTACGCGCGGCCGCTCCCTGGCAGCACCACGCGCTTCGTCGGGATCGTGGGCGGTCATCATGGCGTGCCGCGGATGGGTGAGATGATCGTCTTCGACACCACGAAAGGCCGCCAGGAAGCCTCGGGGGCGGTCCATCGCTTCCCGGGTCGTGGCAAGCCGATCGCTGGAATCATCAAGGACTCCCTGGTGGACAATTCCTGGCCGAAGTTCCTGCATCCCTACCCGCTGAGTGACAAATATTTCCTGGCGGCCTGCAAGCCTACGCCCGAGGCCCGCTGGGGTATCTATCTCGTCGATGTCTTCGACAATCTGCTGCTTCTCAAGGAGGAGCCGGGCTATGCCCTGATGGAACCTCTGCCGCTGCGTCGGACGCCGTGCCCGCCGGTCCTGCGGGACCGTGTCGACCTGGCCCAGAAGGAGGCAACCGCCTTCATCCAGGACGTTTATGCGGGTGCGGGCCTCGACGGAGTGCCGCGGGGTGTCGTGAAGAAACTCCGGGTCTACCAGTACGAATATTCCTACCGCAACCAGGGCGGTCATTACTTCGTCGGCATGGAGAGTGGCTGGGATGTCCGGCGGATGATAGGCACGGTCCCGGTCTACGCGGACGGGTCGGCCTATTTCCGTATTCCCGCGAACACCCCGGTTGCGGTGCAGCCGCTGGATGCGGACGGCAAGGCCCTGCAGCTCATGCGGAGCTGGTTCGTGGGCATGCCTGGCGAAGGGGTGAGCTGCGTCGGCTGCCATGAACGGCAGAATGCCTCGGCCACACCGCGAATGGCCGAGGCTTCCCTGCATGCCCCCGCCAGTCCCGCGCCCTGGCGTGGCCCCAAGCGCGGCTTTGGATTCGTGCGCGAGGTCCAGCCGGTTCTCGACCAGTACTGCGCCGGCTGCCACAAGGGCGAACCCGATCGGCCCAACCTGGCCGACGCGCGGATCATTCCCACGAGCGGCGGCATCTCACCGTTGCCTCGTTCCTATCTTGAACTGCATCCGTTTGTGCGGCGCAACGGGCCCGAGGGGGATTATCACACGCTGACCCCGCTCGAGTTCCATGCCGACACCAGCCTCCTGGTGCAACTGCTCCGCAAGGGGCATTACAATGTCAAACTGGACGACGAAGCCTGGGACCGGCTCATCACCTGGATCGACCTCAACGTCCCGGCCTACGGCACCTACCACGAGGTCGCCGCCATCCCCTCGGACTTCGAGAAGCGCCGCTACGATTTCAAGAAGCTGCACGCCGGGGTGGATGAGGATATCGAGGCGATTCCCGTGATCCAACGCCCGCCCGCCGTCTTCGTCGAACCGCCGCCGCTGACTCCACGCCCCTCCCGCATCACGGTGGAGGGATGGCCCTTCACACCCACCGAGGCCAGGACCCTGCAGGCGGCTTCGGGGGGAACCTCGAATCTGACGCTCACCCTGGGCCATGGCGTGTCCCTGGCGCTCCGGCGCATCCCGGCCGGCCGCTTCGCGATGGGTGACGTGGCGGGTGATGAAAACGAATTCCCGATGTCCCGGGTCACGGTCGAGGAACCGTTCTGGATGGGGGCCGCGGAGGTGTCGCTCGAGCAATATCAGGAGTTCGATCCGAACCACCGCAACGGCTACTACGACATGCATTACAAGGATCAGGTCAAGCCGGGGTACCTCATGGACTACCCGAAATTCCCGGTCATCCGGGTCTCCTGGGGTCAGGCGGTCGCCTTCTGCCAGTGGTTGTCCGAACTGACCGGTCGCAATGTCACTCTCCCCACCGAGGCGCAATGGGAATGGGCCTGCCGCGCCGGAGCCGGAACCCCCGCGTATTACGGCGACCTCAACACGAACTTCGCCCCGTATGCCAATCTCGCGGATGCCACGATCAGCAGGCTCGCGGTGTCCGGCGTGGATCCTCAACCGATCGCCAACCCGGACCGCTTCTGGGATTTCGTGCCGAAGGAGGCCCGCTTCAATGACGGCACGTTGCACCTCGCCGAGTGTGGCCATTACCAGCCCAATCCCTGGGGGTTGCACGACATGATCGGCAACGTCGCCGAGTGGACCCTCGACGAATACCGCCCCTATCCCTACCTCGCCAAGGGGCGTCGTGACGACGTGTCAGTCGACAGCCGCCGGGTCGTGCGCGGTGGATCATGGGCGGAACGCCCGAAGGAATCCCGGGCCTCTTCCCGGCTTGATTACCCGGCCTGGCAGCGGGTGTACAACGTCGGCTTCCGCGTGGTCATCCTCGATCCACCCTTCGGCACGCGCACCACGGCCCGGTAGCGCCGCAACCCAGCCGTAACGAATTACCCCGTCCATCGAACCAACCCCAACCCCCCACCGATGAAATGAACGCCAAGGCATCCACCCGCTTCGCCCTGACCACGGTCCTGATGGCCGTCGCCGCCGTCGTCGCGACCGTCACCCTGGTCCATGCCGCGGAGAAACCCTCCAAGCCTTCCACTCGCGTGAACCTACCCCAATTCCGGAACCCGGACTTCTACCAGGACGGCAAGTTCCAGGTCGAGAAGGCCCAGCAGGCCTACTTCGGCATGATGACGGCGCATGGCTATCCCATTCCCGATTTTCTCCGCACCAACATGTGGGCGACCGACTTCGGCCTTGGCGACTTCGTGAACGTGGGGATGGCCGGCATCTTCTGGATCAACGATGAGAAGAGCGGGTATTTCGCCCATGAAATCTTCCTGCTCCCCGGCCAGATGATCGTCGAGCACGGGCACGACGCCACTCCCAAGGGCAAGGCCAAGATGGAGAGCTGGCACGTCCGCCATGGCAGCATCTTCACCTTCGGCGAGGAAGGCGGCCCGCTCCCCTCCGGGGTCCGGCTGCCGGCAAGCCAGGAGAAATTCATCACCGCCAGGAAGTGCTACGAGATGAAGCCCGGCGATATCCGCTCCCTGAACCGCGTCACCGCGAAGCATTTCATGATGGGCGGCACCCAGGGCGCCATCGTCAGTGAGTACGCCACTTTCCATGACGGCGACGGCCTGCGATTCACCAATCCCGGCGTGAAGTTCTAGCGCACGCCGAGACCAAGCCCGAAGGAGTGACTCCCATGACCATGAAGAAGTTCATCAATGATCCCGCGAACCTGACCCGGGAATTGCTCGAGGGGTTCGTCATCGCGCACGGCGACCTCGTGAGAGTGCAGTCGGATAAGATCATCTGCCGCGCGCAGCCCAAGCCGGGGAATCGGGTGGCCCTCGTGACCCTCGGTGGCGCCGGCCATGAACCCGCCCTCAGCGGCTTCGTCGGACCCGGCATGCTGGACTACAGCGTCGTGGGCGACATCTTCGCCGCCCCGGGGCCGCCGAAGGTCCTGGAGGCGCTCCGACTGGCCAACCGTGAGGCGGGCATCCTGTTCGTCGTCCTCAACCACGCCGGCGATGTCATGAGCGCCAACATCGCCCGGGAGATGGCCGAACGGGAAGGCATCCGGTACCGGATGATCCTTACCCACGAGGACATCGCCCCAGGCAAGGATGCACCGGCGGAGGACCGGCGTGGCTTGGTCGGGTGCCTTCCGCTCTGCAAGATCGCGGGCGCCGCCGCCGAGGCCGGCCGCAGTCTCGACGAGGTTCACGCGCTCGCGAGCCGCTTCAATGACAACATGGCAACCCTGGCCGTGGCCATGAAGACCGCCACCCATCCCGCCTCGGGCCAGCCCATCTTCGAACTCCCCGACGACCAGATGGAAATCGGCATGGGCCAGCACGGCGAGGCCGGCACCGGCCCCAGCCCCATCCTGACCGCCGACCAGACAGCGCAGCGGATGCTGGAGCCGTTGATCGAGGCGGTGAAGGCGAAGGCCGGCGACCGCCTGATGCTCCTCATCAACGGCAGCGGCGCGACCACGCTGATGGAAATGTACATCGTGCTGCGCGGCTGCCGGGCCTACCTCGATTCCCGCGGAATCCGGATCGCCGTCGCCCGCTGTGGCGAATTCCTCACCGTCCAGGAAATGGCCGGGTTCCAACTGTTCGTGGCAAGGCTCGATGACGAACTGCTCGGCTACTGGAATGCCCCCTGCCACACCCCCGCTCTGACGATGACCTGATCGTCCGCCAGGAAACCGAACCGGATCCCCAACCGTGATGCCCCAGCCCATGCCCGAAACGGTCACGTTCGAACAAATCGGCCGGCTGCTCGAAGGAGCCGTGGACCAGATCCGCCACCACCACGAGCGGCTGTCCCGTCTCGACAGCGCCGTGGGTGATGGCGACCACGGCATCACCATCCTCCGGGCGATGGAGGCGGTCTCCCAGACCGTCGCCCAGAACCCGGAGGGCGACCTGCAGCAACTGTTCTCCAAGATCGCGTGGGCCGTGATGTCCTGTGACGGAGGTTCGACCGGGCCGTTGCTCGGCACCTTCTTCGCGGGCATGGGCGAGGCCGGAGCGGGGAAACGGGACCTCGACGGACCGGGCCTCGTGGCTCTGATCGAGGCCGGCATCCAGCAGTTGCAGAAGCAGAGCCGGGCACGAATCGGCGACAAGACCATGATGGACGCCTTCCTGCCGGCCCTCGCCGCGATGAAATCCGCCGCACCCGACGAAGCTCCATCGCGGATCCTCCAACTCGCCGCCGAGGCAGCCGCCCGCGGCGCCGAGGCCACCACCGGCATGCGTGCGAAGTTCGGCCGAGCCCGAAACCTCGGTGACCGCGTTCTCGGCCATCTCGACCCCGGTGCCGTCTCGGTCTCGCTGCTCTTCCAAGGGTTCAGCGAGACAGCCTCGCGATTCACGGCCGATCCCGGGGAACAACGTCAACCCGGTTTGTTCCAGATCCCTATTCCCACGACCACGACCCCCACGAAACTGGACGTCGGTATCCCTTCCTGATCCCCCGTCGAAGACTCATCCCAACCAAGACCATGGCAGACAATGATACGACCAAGGATGCCGCTGAATACGGCATCGGAATTCCCGTCCCCCGGCATCCCTTCTTCCTGAAGGGACTCGATCACGTGGACTGGGGAATGAAGAACCGCCTGAGCCGCATATTCAGCCCCAAGTCAGGCAATACCGTGATGCTCGCCTTCGATCACGGGTACATCATGGGACCGACCTCCGGCCTCGAACGGATGGATCTGTCGATGCCGCCCCTCATCGAATATGCCGACTGCATCATGTGCACCCGTGGCGCCCTGCGGTCCATCGTGCCCCCCACCTCCAACAAGCCGGTGTCCCTCCGTTACTCGGCCGGGACGACGGTCCTGACCGACCTGAACGACGAATGCCTGATCGACATCGAGGATGCCATCCGGGTGAACGCATCCGCGCTGGCGGTGATGGTGGCGGCCGGCAGCAGGTTCGAGGCCAAGACCATAGCCAACCTGGTCCGTACCGCCGACCTGGCCGCCAAGTATGGTATTCCCGCCCTCGGAGTGACTGCCGTGGGTAAGGAACTAACCCGCGACGCCCGCTATCTCTCCCTCGCATGCCGCGTCTGCGCCGAGAACGGGGCGACGTTTGTGAAGACGTACTATTGCGAATCCGACTTCGAGAAGGTCACCGCCACGTGCCCGGTCCCCATCGTCATCGCCGGGGGTAAGAAATTGCCGGAGGATGAGACCCTGGAACTCGCCTACCGCGCGATCCAGCAGGGCGCCTCAGGTGTCGACATGGGGCGCAACGTCTTCCAGGCAGGACACCCCGTCGCCATGATCCAGGCAATCCGCGCCGTGGTGCACGAACGACGCTCGCCCAAGGAAGCCCTCGACCTCTACCAGACACTCCAACACGCAAAGCCATAGGTCCCCCCTCTGGCATCCACGGCCCATGACCTACTCTCCGCCCTTGGACCCTTCCTCCAAACCCGCACGGATCCTCGTCTTCCTGTGCCTTCTGGCGGGTGCCGGGCTCGGCCCGGTGCGCGGCGAATCAGTCGATGAACCCGCCGATCCATGGATCTCCCCGAGCGCCCTGACCCTGACCCATGACGGAAGGATTCTTTTCGTCGCCAGCGCGACGTCAGGTCAGGTGCTCGTCCTCGATGCCGCCACACTGAAGGTGGTGCAGACCCTGCCCGTTCCGGACGCCCCTTCAGGCCTGGCCCTCTCGCCTGACGATCGCCAACTGCTGGTCACATGCTCGGCGCCGGAGAGCACGCTGAGGATCATCGATTGGCGCGAGGGGCGGGTGGTCGGCAGCGTTCCCCTGGGTTCGGGAGCCATGGCCCCGGTCCTCTCCCTCGACGGCCGGACGGCCTACGTCTGCATGCGTTTCGAGGGCGCGGTGTCGGTCGTCGACCTGTCAAAAGGTACGGAGACGAGGCGCTTCGAGGTCGAGCGGGAACCGGTGGCCCTGGCCCTCACGCCCGACGGACGCCATCTGCTCGTTGCAAACCACCTGCCGATCGGACGGGCCGATGCGGGTGGGGTCGCCGCCCACGTGACGGTCATCGACGTGCTGGCAGGCCAGGTCGTCCGACAGATCGCCCTGCCCAATGGCGGCAACCTGGTTCGCGATGTCCGCGTTTCTCCGGACGGGCGTCACGCCTGCGTCACCCACACCCTGGCCCGGTTTCAACTCCCCACCACCCAGGTGGAACGTGGCTGGATGAATTGCAGTGCCCTGACCCTGATCGATCTCGCCAGCCTCAGCGTGGTCAACACGGTGCTGCTGGACCAGATCGAACACGGCGCCGCCAATCCGTGGGGGGCCGCTTGGTCTGCCGACGGACGGTCCCTGCTGGTGACCCATGCCGGGACGCACGAACTCAGTGTCATCGACTTCCCGGGCCTGTTGCAGAAGCTTGCCCGTTTGCCCCAGACCACGCAGGGCAGGGCGGCCCAGCCCGGTTATGTGGTGTCCCGGGTGGTCGGCGATGTCTCGTGCGACCTCTCCTTCCTGCGCGACCTCCGGCAATCGGTCCGGCTGGGTGGAAACGGCCCCCGGGCCATCGCCCTGCACGGCAGCAAGGCCTATGTCGGTCATTACTTCTCCGAGAACATCTCGGTCGTTGACCTCACCGCAACCCCGGCGAAGGTCGCCGAGATCCCCCTCCACCCGCCGCGTCCGATGACCGTCCTGCGCCGAGGTGAAGCCCTTTTCAACGATGCCACCCTGTGCCTCGAGAGCTGGCAGAGTTGCGCCAGTTGCCACTCGTCGGAGGCGCGTGTGGACGCCCTCAACTGGGACCTGATGAACGACGGAAAGGGCAATTCCAAGAACACCAAAAGTCTTCTCTACGCCCACCTGACCGCACCCGCCATGAGCCTGGGCATCCGCGACAACGCCGAGGTGGCCGTCCGCTCCGGCATTCATCACATCCTCTTCACCCTGCAGCCCGAGGAGGTGCCGGCGGCCATCGACCAATGGATCGCCAGCCTGAAGGGATTTCCCAGCCCGCATCGGGTTCGTGGCGGACTTTCCCCGGCGGCGGAGCGCGGGCGTGTCTCGTTCAACGACCCGGCAACCCATTGCTCCGAATGCCATCCGCCCCCGCTCTACACCAACCGCGAGGGTTATGCGGTCGGTACCCGGGCCCTCGTCGACCGGCCGATCGACCTCTTCGACACCCCGACCCTGCTCGAAGTCTGGCGCACCGGGCCGTATCTGCACGATGGCTCGGCCGCAACCCTCCGTGAAGTGCTGCAGGAACGGAATGTCGGGGACCTGCACGGCAAAACTTCCCACCTGACCCCGGCCGAGATCAGTGATCTGGTGGCCTTCCTCCTGAGCCTCTGAGCTTCCCCGCGCCCCGTGCATCCACAGATGGACGGTAGGGCGCGCACTCCGCTGCGCCGTCGGGTGACGACGAAGGCGCGGCGGGCAAGGGACTGCCCGCCCTTGGGTGAAACTGCCGGATGAAACTACCGGATGCGCCGGTCGGAGG
>CAIMTB010000569.1 GCA_903844265.1 uncultured Verrucomicrobiota bacterium | reverse complement strand
CGTCTCCGTGTTGACCATCTTGAGAATCACGGTGGCGAAGCCGGTGCCCAGGACCAGGCCGATGGGGACGGCGACCAGCGCGAGCATGGCGAGTTCGCCAAGGATCACGGCGCCGACCTCGCGTTGCGAGAAGCCGATGACGCGGAGCGTGGCGAGTTCGCGGGAACGCTCGGCGAGCGAGATGCGGGCGTTGTTGTAGACCACGCCGAAGGCCACCACCGTGGCGAAGACGAGGTAGATGGATTGGATGAGGTTGATGCTTGCGGCGGTGGTCTTGCTGAAATTCTGCCGGAGCGATTCCTTGATCCCGACCCAGCTGATCCGCGGGATGTTCTTGAGGGCCCTGAGGAATTCGGCGCGGTGGGCCATGTCGATGGTGAAGCTTGCGCCGGTGATGATGTCCCCCTCGCCGAGGAGGCGGTTCAGTGCGCCAAGTTCCATGTAGGCGGAGATGCCGGTCAGGTCGTCGGAGAGGCCGACGATCCGGAGGGTTCGGACGGGGCGCCGGCCGTCGAGGATCTCGACGATCACCTCGCCACCGAGTGGCACCTCGAGGATCTCGGAAAGTTTTCTTGAAATGACGATGCCCGAGGTGGGGACGGGGACCTCGTGATAACCGGACTCGATGATCCGGCTGTGATGCGTGCCGGCGGGGATCCCGAGGAGGGCGAGTTGGCGATGGCGATGGTCGAAGCGGATGCGGGCGGGAGCGGCGCGGGAAGGTTCCACGGCGATGACGCCCGGCAGTTGGGCGAGTTGATGAAGAACCCGGCGGCTGGAAGGTTCGACGAGACCGAGGTTGAGATCCTGACGTTGGATGACGTCCCACTGGAATCCGAGCAATTCGGAGACGCTGTCCCGAAACGCGTTTGGAACGATGAGGATACCGGTGGCCAGGGCGAGTCCGGCGACGGTGAACACCGCCTGCATGGGGCGACGTTCGACGTTGCGGATGGCGATGCGGAACGAGTGGGAGAAAAGGTGGGCGATGCCGGTGCGCTCGATCCAGGCGGGGCGGAAATGGGAGGGTGGCTCGGGTCGCATCGCCTCGGCGGGCGGGAGTTTCGCGGCGCGACGGACGGAGCCGAACACGCCGGCGAAGGCGGCGAGGGCGCCGATGATGAGGGCGGTGGCGACGGCCGTATGGTCGAGGCGGAAGTTCAGCTGGGGAAACCGGAAAAACATTTCGTACATCCCGACCAGTCGATGTCCGATTCCGATGCCGCCGAAGGTGCCGGCGAGGGTACCTCCGGCGACGATGAAGAACGCGAACTTCAGGTAGTGCGTGGCGACCTGTCGGTTCGAGAATCCAAAGGCTTTGAGGATCGCGATCTGTTCGCGCTGCAGGGCGAGCAGGCGGGAAAGGACGGCGTTGGTCATGAACGCGGCGACGCTGAGGAACACCACGGGGAACCCGATCGAGAGCGTCTGCAGCACCCGGATCTCATCGGAGACGCGGATGTGCGAGGGGTGATCGGCCCGGTCGAAGGCGCCGCGGCCGCCGTAGGGTTCGAGCAGGCGATCGAGTTCGGCGATGACCGGGTGGGGTGACGCGCCTGGGGTGAGGGTGAGCGTCACGTGGTTGAACGCGCCATCGAGGTCGAACGCCGCGGCGACCTCGGCGTAGGGCATCCAGAAAATCCCGAAGGTGCGGTTGTCGGGGAGGGCGGCTCCGGGGCGGGATTCGAAGACGAACTCGGGGGAAAGCACGATGCCGGCGATGGTGAATTCCTGACGTCGGCCGTTGAGCAACAACGCGAGTCGATCGCCGGGTCGGAGCTGGTTCGCCAGGGCGAACGCCTCGCCGACGAGCACCTGGCCGCGGCTTCCTGGCGGGAGCCATCGGCCGGTGCGGAGGTAGAGCCGGTTGAGCTCGGGTTCACCCACGTCAGGCAGGGACCTCACCTGACCGCTGGCGGGTTCGTCGAGGTCGGGTAGATCGAGCGTGATCTGGACCGAGATGTCCGGTTGGACGGCGGCCACGCCGGGGATGGTCCGGATCCGTTCGGCCAGTCCATTGGGGGCGCGTTTCAGGTGGGCGAAAAGATCCGCAAATCGATGGGCCTCGTAATATTCCTGCCGCGTGGACTCCAGCGAATGGATGAGGCTGCGGGCCATGACCATCATCGCGAGGCCGCAGGCCATGACCATGGCGACGGCGATGGCCTGGCCTTTCATGCGGCCAAGGTCACGCAGCAGCTTGCGGTCGAGGTGGGCTAGCATGGGCCGGACCGCTCACCAATTGAGAGTGTCCGGGGCGGCGCGCCTGGTGTTGCGGCGTTGGTGGTGGACGCGGCCGTCGGAGAAATGGATGACGCGATCGGCCATGTCGGCCATGACGGCGTTGTGCGTGATTACGATCGTGAGCGTTCCGAGTTCGCGGTTCACGCGTTCGATGGCTTCGAGGACCACGATGCCGGTGCGGACGTCGAGGGCGCCGGTGGGTTCGTCGCAGAGGAGGACCTCCGGGCGTTTGGCGATGGCGCGGGCGATGGCGACCCGCTGTTGTTCGCCGCCGGAGAGTTGGGCTGGGAAATGGTCGAGGCGGGCGCCGAGGTTGACCATCCCAAGGGCTTCCTCCGGGGGCATTGGATGCGGGGCGATCTCGGTGATCAGGGCGACGTTTTCGCGGGCGGTGAGGGAGGGGATGAGGTTGTAGAACTGGAAGATGAAGCCGACGGAATTGCGGCGGTACTGGGTGAGTTCGTCCTCGTTGGCGCAGGTCAGGTCGAGGTTGCGGTAGGTGAGTTGGCCCGATGTGGGGATGTCGAGTCCGCCGAGTTGATTGAGGAGCGTGGTCTTGCCGCTGCCGGAAGGGCCCAGGAGGACGATGAGTTCACCGGCGCAGAGGTCCAGGTCGACGCCTGCAAGCGCGTGGACGGCGGTGGAGCCTTCGCCGTAGGTCTTGCTCAGGCCACGCACGTGGAAGATGCGCTCTGCGGGCGTGATGAGGGCGTGGGCTGGATCGGGCGCTGTGTCCGCGGCGACGGTATCGTGGGTCATCTGGGCCGTGCACCCCGTGTCGGGGGGTGACGTCACTTCGGGAATATGCCCGGTTGGCGGCAGGATCAACAGTCGCAACTTGTGTGGGTTTGTTCCCGACGTTCGCTTGACGGTGAGGGTGTCGTTTCCTAGCGTGCCCGACCCGTTCGGTCCCGGGCATTTCCCGGGCGCGGAATTCTGGCAAAGAAAGGACAAGCAGCGTGAACGTTTCCTTGGAGCAGTTGGCCCCGTGCAAAGTCTTGTTGAAGATTGAGATTGATGCGGCCGTCGTTGACGCGGCGTTCGAGAGCGTCACGCGTGATTACCAGAAGCAGGCGAAGCTGACCGGGTTCCGCCCGGGCAAGGCGCCTGTGTATCTCGTCACCCGGACGTACGGGCCTGACATCGAGCGGGAGGTCCGGCGCAAGGTGTTCTCCGAGAACTACCGGATTGCGCTTCGCGACAAGGGGTTGCGCCCCCTCGGGAATCCCGAGGTCGAGGAGATCGCATTCGGCCGGGGCAAGTCGTTCCAGGTGGCCGCCACGATCGAGACCGAGCCGACCTTCGACATCCCGGATTACAAAGGTCTGACGGTCGAGGTGGAGGTGCGCCATGTGGTGCCTGAGGACATTGATCGGGCGTTGGAAGGCATCCGCGAGCAGGGCGCCCAGTTCACTGACGTGGCTCGACCGGTGGCGACCGGCGACTTCGTGGTGGTGAACTACACCGGCACCTGCGAAGGCAAGCCCATCACCGAGCTTGCCCCCACGGCCCGCGGCCTGACCGAGCAGAAGAACTTCTGGATGCGCGTTGAATCCGGTCAGTTCATCCCCGGTTTCACCGACCAGATTGTGGGCGCGTCTGCGGGTGAGAAGCGGACCGTCAACATCACGTTCCCCGAGGATTTCGTGGTGGCCGTCCTTGTGGGCAAGCAGGGCGTGTACGAGGTGGAGATCCTTCAGGTGAAGGAGCGTCTTCTGCCCGAGGTGAACGAGGAATTTGCGAAGCGGTTTGGCCTGGCGACCGTCGAGGCCCTTCGTGACGGCATCCGCCACGACCTCGACGTCGAACTGAAGAACAAGCGCATCACCTCGATCCGCAACCAGCTCATCAAGTCCCTGCTCGATCGCGTGCAGTGCGAACTTCCCGACTCGATCGTCCAGGGCGAGACCCGCAACGTGGTGCGTGACATCGTCCATCAGAATCAGGAGCGCGGTGTCACCACGGAGTCGATCCAGGAACACAAGGACGAGATCTTTTCCGCCGCGACCAGCAGCGCGAAGGATCGCGTGAAGGCCGCGCTGGTCCTGAACCGCATCGCCGAGAAGGAGAACATCCAGGTCAAGGACGAGGAAGTCCTTGAGCGCGTCGCCCGGATCGCGCAGCAGCGGCAGCAGGCCCCTGAAAAGGTGCTCAAGGAATTGCAGAATTCCGGCCAGATCAACGCCATCGCCGAGCAGATCCTCACGTCCAAGGTGCTGGATTTCATGCAGCTCCAGGCGATCGTCGCCGAAGTTCCAGCCAGGACGCCGAACGTCCCGTGATTTGACGGGAGGCCGCTTCGATTCATCGAGCGGCCTTTCGCCGGTCCCGACATGATCGCGTCCCCGTCCTCACACCGAGGCACGGGGACTTTTTTTGCATGACTCCGACCCCGGTAGTGAACGTGATCCACGAGGATCCGGACATCGTCGTCGTCAACAAGCCCGCGGGTCTGGTGTGTCATCCGACCAAGGGCGATGTTTATTCGAGCCTGATTTCACGGCTTCGACTGCATCGGGAGGGTGGGCCCGTGTTCCTGGTGAACCGCCTCGATCGCGAGACGAGTGGGGTGACCGTCGCCGCGAAGACCGCCGTGGTTTCCGGCGAACTGGGGCGACTGTTCGAGGCGCGGGCGGTGGCCAAGGTCTATTTCGCGATCGTGCACGGTCATCCGCCGGCGGATGAACTCGTCATCGAGGCCCCGCTCGGGAAGGACGAATCGAGCCCGGTCGCGATCAAGGACACGGTGCGCCAGGATGGCGTGGCGGCGACCACGCGGGCCTGGGTCGTGAAGCGCTTCGAGCGGGATGGCGGCGCGTTCAGTGTCCTGCGGGTCGAACCCCTGTCAGGCCGCAAACATCAGATCCGAATCCACCTCGCGCACGTCGGGCATCCGATCGTGGGTGACAAGATCTACGGGGCGGACGCCGGGCGCTACCTGCGGTTCGTTTCGTGTGTCATGACGGAGGAAGATCGGGCGGCGTTGATCGTGGAAAACCAGGCGTTGCACGCGGCGGAACTTGGGTTCACGTGGCGTGGCGTGGCGCGGCGTTTCACCGCGGAACCGGAGCCCTGGTTTCGTGCGTTTGCAGGAGATTGACCGTGTATCCTCGTCAGGTTCCCTCGTCGACCCCATGCTGGGGGCGTGAGCGAGAGCCTGGCTGTGCCGAAGACCATGCGAGCGGTCGTGTATCACGGACCGGGGGATCTTCGCATGGAGCAGTTGCCTGTGCCGGGCATCCGGAGCGATGAGATCCTGGTACGTGTGGCGACCTGCGGTGTGTGTCCCACCGACATCAAGAAGATCATGCACGGGACGGTTCCGCCGCCGCGTGTCTTCGGGCATGAGACCGCGGGGACGATCGTCAGGGTGGGCGCCCGGGTACGTGGTTTCAGCGAGGGCGATCGTGTGGGGTTGCATCATCACGTGCCCTGTCTCGACTGTCATTTTTGTCGGCATCGCGCGTTCGCCCAATGTGCGACCTATCGGCGGACGGGCATCACGGCGGGGTACGAGCCGGCCGGTGGTGGCTATGCGGAGTTCGTGCGGGTGATGTCGTTCTGCCTGCCCGGCGTGGTGCGGATTCCGCGTGCGAACGGCTTCGAGGAGGGGGCGATGCTTGAGCCGGTGAACACGGTGCTGAAGGGGATCCGTCGGTTGGACCTGCTTCCTGGAGACACGGTGTTGGTGGCGGGGCAGGGGCCGATCGGTTTGCTTTTCACGCGGTTGCTGAAGGTTGGCGGGGCGCGCGTGGTGGCGACCGACCTCCTTGATTCGCGGCTCAGGCTGGCGAAGAAATGGGGCGCGCGGCATGCGGTGCGGGCGGATGCCATCGACGCGGTGGACGCCATAAGGAAGGCGGCCGGCAGGAATGGCGTGGATGCGGCCGTGCTCGCGGTGCCCAGTGCCGCGGCGCTGCACCAGGCGCAGTCCCTCCTGCGGGGGGGGGGGCGGCTCCTGCTTTTTGCCCATACCCGGCGTGGGGATGCCGAGCCGATTGACCTGGCGTCGGTCTGTGTCGACGAGAAGGACCTCGTGGGAAGTTATTCCTCGGATTTCACCCTGCAGACGGAGGTGGCGAGGCTGGTATTCCGCCGGCAACTGGATGTGAGGCCCTTGATCACGCACCGGTTCCCGCTCTCAGAGACCGCCGCCGCGGTGGCGTTGGCGGCCAAGCCGACTGCCGATTCCCTGAAGATCGTGGTGAAAGTCACCTGACACGGTGCATCCACAGGCCGCCCCGCCCCCGACAACCAAGGGGTCGCTGGCATCTGCCACGACGGGGTAGTTGCCCCGGGGCCGGGCTATCTGGTACAGGGCGGAGGTGTCTTCCGAAACCAGCGTGCCTTCCGGGGCGCGGACCTCATGCGGCGGTGCGTCGTCCGAAGGTGATTACATCCACAGCGAGGCCTTTTTAAGGACGCTAATGCTTCGGCAGCTCCGGCTTTCGGTGAGATGCGCGCTGGCGTTTCTCGGGATGCTGGTGGCGTTGCCGCTGGCGAATTATTTCCTGCCGGAGGTCATGGCGTGGAGGGTGATGGGCGGGTTCACGCTCTCGTGGTTTCTGCTGGGCATTGCGTTTTTTCCGGTGGTCTGGTTGATCGCGTGGATTTTCATCCGGTCCTCGATCCGGCTCGAGCGGGACGAGGTGACGGCGGTGGAAGCGGTCACGAGGGGGAGAGAGCGGGAGGCCCGGGGTGCCGGTGGGGAGGGGACCTCCGTGTCGCGGCGCAACACAGGGAGCGCAGCGTCATGATTGATCCATGGATTCTCGGGTTCAGCGTCCTGACCGTGGGACTGACGCTGGGGATGGGTTTCTGGGCGGCGCGGAATTCGCGGACCGCGTCGGATTTCTTTGTCGCGGGTCGGGGGGTTTCGGTGGGTTGGAATGCCTCTGCGATCTCGGGTGAGTATCTCAGCGCCGCGAGCTTCATGGGCATTGCCGGCATGGTGATGTCGAGCGGTTATGATGCGCTGTGGTACCCGGTCTGCTATGCCTGCGGTTACCTGTTCCTGCTGCTCTTCATTGCGGGGCCGCTGCGGCGTTTTGGGGCTTATACGATCCCGGACTTTGCCGAGGGCCGCTATGATTCGCCGCTGTTCCGGAAGATCGCGGTGGTGTTCGTCCTGTTCATCGGTTTCTTCTACACGATGCCCCAGATGAAGGGGGCGGGGACGACGCTGGCTTATGTCTTCCCGGGATTGCCGTATTGGGCGGGCGTGGTGGTGGTCGGGGTGGTCATCACGCTGAACGTCGCGCTTGGCGGGATGAAGGGGATCACGATGGTGCAGGCGTTCCAGTATTGGGCGAAGATGTTCGCCATTTCGGTGCCGGTGTTCGTCCTGATGTCGGTGTTCGGCAGCTACGGGACCCAGCTTGGATCGAATGGCCCGGCGGCTGCGACGGGGACGGGGATGGGGACGGGCGCGGCTGCGCCAAGCGCCCTTGTCCGACGGGTCCTGCCGGCGAAGGCGCCTGCGGACGAGGCCTGGCTGCAACCGTTCGGGCCGTTGACGACCAAGGCGGCGAGGGCTGGGGGTGTCACTTCAGCATCGGACGCCAAGCCGTATGCGCTTCTCTACACCTATTCGCTGATCATGGCGCTGGTCTGCGGGACGGCGGGGTTGCCTCACATCCTCGTGCGTTTTTATACCAACCCCGATGGCGTGTCGGCCAAGCGCACCACCATGTGGGTGATGATCCTGATTGGGGTGTTCTACGTCTTCCCACCCGTGTTTGGCGTCATTGGCCGCAATCACATGCCCGAGCTTTATGCCGGCACGGGCGCGAAAGGGACGGACAAAGTGGTCCTTGAACTGCCGAAGATCCTGGATCGGCCGCGTCAGGAGGCGGCGACGACCGCGGCGAACGCGACGGCCACGACCCGGGCGACGGTGGGAGGGGTGACGGCCGGGGGTGGATTTCCGTGGGGCTCGGTGTTGAGCGGAATTACCTGTGCCGGGGCGTTTGCGGCGTTCATGTCGACCTTCTCCGGGCTGCTGGTTTCGATGACGGGTGCCCTGGCGCACGATGTCTATGGGCGGATTTTGAGGCCGCAGAGCACCGCGGCGGACCGGATGCGGATGTTCAAGGTGTTCGCCTGGGTCGTCGGCGGGGTGGCCACGTTGCTGGGATGTTTTGTCGAGCCGCTGCAGATCAACTTCATGGTGGGCCAGGCGTTTGCCATTGCTGCGGCGAGTTACTTCCCGGTCCTGTTCATGAGTGTCTGGTGGCGGAACATGACCATGAAAGGTGCCGCGACCGGCATGCTTGCGGGGGGCGTGCTGGCGATGGTTGCGGTGTCGGTGACCAACTTCAGTGATCTGGGCTGGCTTCCGCTGAAGGCCTTCTGGGCGGGGCATCCGTTGCTGCGGATCCTATGCGAGCAACCGGCGATCTGGGCGGTGCCGGGGGCGATCCTGCTCATGGTTCTGGTTTCGCGATGGACGCGGAACCAACTCCCGGCGGACACCCGGATGAAGATGCTGGTTCTGCATGCGCCGGAGGAGCTTGGGTTGAAGGCCGAGTACATCCGGGAGCACGAACACTGACATTCCGATGAGTGGGCCGGTCGCGGGGGCGGCGGCAGGGATCGCCTGGCGAAGTCTCGGAGGGACATCCTGACAGCCTTTTTCGGCCCCTTGGGTGGTCTGAGACCTGGGGGCCGCACTTCTGGAACGACGTCCTTGCCTCGGGGCGGGTCAGGTCTCTAAGGTTTTGAAAGATGAAGACCCCCCGTTTCAAGCTGTTCTTCATGATGGTCCTGGAACTTTTCATCTGGGGCGCATGGTTGCCGATGATCTTCGGGTATCTTGACTACCTGAAGTTCGACACGGTTCAGAAGGGGTGGATTCTCAATGCCTTTGCGCTGGGTTCATTCCTGGCGATGTTCTTCAGCACCCAGTTCGCGGACCGTCGGTTTGCGGCTGAGAAGTTCATGGCGGTGAGCCATTTGATTGGTGGGCTGGCGATGCTGGGTTTGTTTTGGGCGAAGGATTTCTGGCCGTTCTTCGGGCTGATGCTGGTGCACTGCCTGCTTTATGTCCCGACGCTGTCGATCGCCAACTCGATTGCGTTCACACATCTCAAGGATGCGCAGAGTGAGTTTGGGCCGGTGCGAATGGGGGGGACAGTGGGCTGGGTCCTCGCTGCGTGGCCGTTGTTCTTCATTCTTGGCAACAAGACGGGCGCGGATGCGCAGGCGCTGAAGAACGTGGGATTTCTCGTGGCGGGTGTCGCGGAGTTGGTGCTGGCCGCGTTCAGCCTGACCCTGCCGCACACGCCGCCGAAGCCGGCGAAGAGCGACAGTGGGAATTTTGCATTCCTCGAGGCGGTTTCGCTCCTGAAGGTGCCGTTCATTCTGGTGCTGTTCCTGGTGACGTTCATCGATGCCTGCGTGCACCAATGCTATTTCATCTGGACCGAGTCGTATCTTGCGCAGCGGGTGGGGTTCGAGGCTCGCTGGGGCATGCCGATCATGAGCATCGGGCAGGTCTTCGAGATACTCACCATGGCGGTGCTGGGCTACTTCCTGAAGCGGCTTGGTTGGAAGAAGATCATGATCCTCGGCATTCTCGGGCATACCGTGCGGTTTGCGGTGTTCGCGACCATGCCGGATGCGCGGGCCGTGATCGTGTTGATCCAGGTGCTGCACGGCATCTGCTACGCGTTCTTCTTTGCGACGGTGTACATCTTTGTGGATGAACATTTCCCGAAGGACATCCGTTCGACAGCCCAGGGTCTTTTCAACTTCCTGATCTTTGGGCTTGGGCCCTTTGTCGGGAATTTCCTGTGGCCGGAACTGGGCAACATCTTCAAGAACCCGGCGGGTCCCGACTGGGCGAAAGTGTTCATGGTTCCGTCTGCCACGGCCGCCATTGCCGCCTTGCTGCTGCTGATTTTCTTTAATCCTCCAGCCAGCGCGAAGCCCGCCCAGGCGGCGCACTGATGGAGTATGACCCGGACCACAAATCCCATCCCGATCCTGACCTGACCTCATGAATCGACGTTCCTTTCTGCAGCAGAGCCTCGCCGCGGGTGCGGTGTTGGCGGCGTTCCCACGTCTCGCCCTTGCCGACGGTCCCGCCCCGAAGGCGGAGAGCCGCCTGTTCCGGATCTCGCTCGCCGAGTGGTCGTTCCACCGGGCGCTGTTTGCGAAGCAGATGGACCACATGGATTTCCCCCGCGTGGCCAAGATGGATTACGGGATCCACGGCATCGAGTTGGTGAACCAGTTCTTTGCGAGCAAGGCGAAGGACCGGGATTACCTGGGTGCGTTCAAGCAGCGCGCGGACGATCTGAACGTGAAGATCCTCCTCATCATGGTCGATGGGGAAGGCGCGCTCGGGGATCCCGACGCGAAGAAGCGCAAGCTGGCCGTTGAAAACCATTACAAGTGGATCGAGGCCGGCCAGTTCTTCGGCTGCCATTCCATCCGCGTGAATGCCGAGACCAACGGCGTCGGCAGCTACGACGAGCAGCAGGATCGCGCGGCCGACGGGCTTCGGCATCTCTGTGAATTTGGTGCCCAGCATGGCCTCAACGTCATCGTCGAGAATCACGGTCATCTCTCCTCCAATGGAGCCTGGCTGGCCGGCGTGATGCAGAAGGTTGGCCTCAAGAACTGCGGCACGCTGCCTGACCTCGGCAACTTCGCGATCTCCGACAAGGAGATCTACGACCGCTACCGCGGCGTGCAGGAGATGATGCCCTACGCCAAGGCCGTGAGCGCGAAGAGCAACGAGTTCGACGATCTTGGCAATGAATCCCACATCGATTACCGGCGCATGATGCGCATCGTTCTCGAGGCCGGATATCATGGTTGGGTGGGCATCGAGTACGAGGGCGACAAGCTCTCCGAGTCCGAGGGAGTCCTCCACACCAAGGCGCTTCTGGAGCGCATCCAGGCCGAGTTGGCGGCGTAAGCGCGCGCGATACGTCCTTCGAGTGAGCCTTTCTGCACCGCCTGCGAGCGCCTCGCCGGCGGTGCTTTTTGTTGCCGGCCCGACGGCTTCCGGGAAGTCCGCCGTGGCCCTCGAATTGGCGCAGCGCGTCGGCGGTGAGATCATTTCCGCCGATTCCATGCAGGTTTTCCGGGGTCTGGACATCGGTACGGCCAAGGCGACCGGCGAGGAGCGGAGCCGGGTTCGGCATCACCTGCTGGATGTCGCCGCCCCCGACGAACCCTTCGACGCGGCACGGTGGTTGGGGCTGGCGAAGGCGGCTTTCGACGATATCCGAGGGCGCGGTCGAGCGGCGATCTTCTGTGGCGGAACCGGGCTCTATTTCAGCGCGTGGTTCAAGGGGTTGGATGCCCCCGCTCCGGCGGACGCGGCGCTGCGGGCGGAACTGGAGTCGCGGCCTCTCGAGGAATTGCTTGTGGAACTTCAGGCCCGGGATCCCGCGCGGTTTGCCAGCATCGATCGATGCAATCCCCGCCGTGTGGTTCGGGCGGTTGAGATTGCGCGGTTCCGGGCCACGCGTCCTGAACCCGCGATACTACCGCCTGCTGCCGGGGCAACGCAGAGCACGATTGTAGTCCTTGAGCGCCCGACCGCCGAGCTGCGGGTGCGCATTGACGTGCGGGTGGACCGGATGTTTCGAGAGGGGTTGGTGGAGGAGACCCGGGCCCTGCTCGACGCGGGATTGGGACGGGAGCGTACGGCGTTGCAGGCCATCGGTTACCGGCAAGTGGTCGAGCATTTGCGCGGGGACCGGGACTTGGCGGCCACGGTGGCTCTGGTGAAGACGAAGACTTGGCAGTTCGCCAGGCGGCAGATGACGTGGTTTCGGCATCAACTGCCGGTGACGTGGTTGACGATTGAGGGAGGGGAAGCGCCTTCCGCCACGGCGGAGCGGGTGTTCCGGGCCGCGATGGAGGGACCGATGCCGGCGGGATGTCGGCGCTCCGGGGATCCTGGCTGACGGGGAGGCAACCTGTGCCGCGGTGTCGCCGGGTGTCCGTCGCCCTCCGTCACTTCACGAAGCCTTGATGGCGGCCCATCCAATACGGCAGCAGCCAGAACACGCCGTCGCTTTCGGTTCGACCGCCCTCGCCCTGGCTGACGTGCCAGGGATTCTGGTCGGTTCGTGAATACCCGATTTCCGACGGCGGCAGGAGGCGTGTGGTCTGCCAGCGTTCGACCTCCGGGAATCGTCTTGGGACGACGTCCTCGCGGGAGCGGTTGTCGATGTCCCAGCGGACGAGATCGAGCGGGGTATCGCGGAGGAAGGCGATGGATCCGGCGAGGTTGGCGCGGCGTGCGGACCGGTAGGTGGCGTAGAGGTATTCGAAGAACGGGTTGCCGTCGGCCTTCACCGAGTCATGCCAGCGTTCGAAGCTGGCGTGGTAGACGCGGAGGAGGGCGGGATCCTTCTCGAGGGCGAGCAGCGCGGGATAGGCGAAGGCGAGGAGCTCCAGGTCGATGTAGGTGCGCCACGCGGTGTTGAGGTTTGGCGCGTTGAGGGCGTTCCGGTCGTAGTGATGTTCCCGGATCAGGTGTCGGTACTGCTCCTCGTAGCGCGCCTCGCCGGTCACGTGGGCCGCGAGCTTGAGATAGGAGAGAAGCTCAAGCGAATTGATGCCACGTTCCATTTCCCAGTTCGGATCGTCATTGAGTTGGGCCGGTCCCCAGACCGCCCATCGCGTGTGCCGGCCGTCGAGGTCCCGCAACGAGTAGTCGTTCCGCAGGAGGTGGTCGACGATCCGCTGGACCTGACCTCGGACCCGGGCGCGGTCTGTCGCGTCGGCGGCGAGTTCATGGAACACGAAATATCCGAAGAAATGCGCCGTCACCTCGTCGCTGCTGGTGTCGCCTTTCCATAGCCAACGGCCGTCCTCGGATGGGTGCCAGCGAACAGGTACATATTTGTCGCGCGGGTCACGGGCGATTTCCTCGGCCTGCGCGGTGGGGGTGAGGACGAGATTCGGGTCGTGGACTTCGGCCCAGTTCGTGGGCACGACGGTCCGTGCGATGAACCCGGGGTTGCGCGTGACCTTCTCGAGGAACTCGCAGGTCGCAAAGGCGCGGCGTGCAGCGGTGATCGCCCCGGGATCGTGTGTGGCCGCGTAGCGGTACGATTCCATCGCCAGCG
>CAIMTB010000568.1 GCA_903844265.1 uncultured Verrucomicrobiota bacterium | reverse complement strand
GCCGTTGTCTCCGGTTGCCGGAACCACCCCTGTCAGCCTTCACGCCGACCGAGGAAGAGCTGAATCGTCTACTGAAGTTGCCGCGATCACCGGGTTTGGTCTTCGAATTCGACTCGTCCCTGACGCCAGGCGCTTCATTCACCGAGAACGGCAGGCCTTGTCTTGGACGGACGGCGTTGCTGGTGGCTTCCAGAGTGGGAATCGTGATCGGAGCTGAGGTGACACCGGGCGGGGTGGCACCTGGGGTTTCCACCGGGGAGGTCTTTGTGTCCCTTTTGCTGAAATCGCCTCACCTCCCCTCGAAGCTCATGATCCGCAACCCAAGGTGGGGTCCGGTGGTTGAAAAGGTGTGTGGAGCCCTTGGGATCGAGATTCAGATTGCGAAAAGATTGCCAGCGCTGGAAGAAGTTGAAGCCGGCCTTCAACGGTTCCTGGATGGAGGCAGTATGCGGTAACGGCTTCGAAGTTGTGCCGATCAAGCTGCAGGTGATCCAACTGCGACAGGTTCAACGGAAGATTTCTTGAGGGTGAGTGTCACGGGAAAATAGATTTAGGGCATTTGCGAAATATAGTTCAGTCGTAGGGAATATCTGGAATGGCCCGCAATCGCTCCACGATCCAATATGGGGCGCTCGTACCGTCGACGAGGGTCATCATAATTCAGGAGGCACAGCGCAGAATTCAACCCCGCAATTGATCGAGACGAAGGCTTCAAGTTGAAAGCTGAATGTTGGTTCGCCAAATCTGTCGCCGTTGAATCAAATATACTCCTCGGCAGCCATGTTCACCCCCGTCATTGCCTCATATCTGGTAGTCAATTCCCTCGTTTGTCTCGTCGGCCTCAAACTGAGACTGGGCTAAATCGTCCACACCGCAGAAAAATGTGCCGCATGTGTTGAGGAACCCCTTCAGGAGGGTGAATGTCTGTCCAACGGTGATCGTGTCGAAGTTGAGAGGTGAAGGTCGTGGAGTATTCATATCAGAGCGTGGATAAATGAGATGGCTTGGATTTGTCCTTCCAGAAACCCAATTCGGCATGTGGCATCTGGAAATTGCGATACACGGTCAATCGTGCAGGGGGCTGTATTTGTGAAATTGACAGACTTTGCACGAGCAAGAACTCCCAAGCATCTGTCAGGCACCAGGATGTCGATATGACATGACTATATCCTGCAGACCAGTTTTTGATTTGTTACTTGGATGAGGTGATTAATTCAATCCTCATATCCATATCATCGCCCTCGGCGGGAATATCAATATCAACAATGAACGGTCCAAGGGCACATTTTACAATGACAGCAGGCTTCATGTCAGCCCACTCCCCTTCCTTGCACCTTTGCTCATTCATACCAATATTTCCGCCGTTGGCCTGAATATCAGTATCAATGAGGCAAGTGAGGCAGTTGGACCCTCGAACGATGAGTGAGTATGAAAGTTGTTCAAGAATTGCTCGTTTGGAAGCTCGAATAGGTCATGAATGTAGTGTCTTGTGCGAAAATAGAGTTTCCAATCGTGAACGTCCTTTGTCATTGAGATGGCTTGACCAAGGATTTCCGTTTGGGTGACCTGTTTCACAAGTGTGCTGAGCCAACAAATGCGTCTCTTCATTGAGCACCATTGCAATATTGTCTATGAGGTGCGCAATGCCCATGATCGTGTTCGCTGAGAAGTCCGGATATTCCCCCAAATATCAATGGAGAGCAAATTCCTCAAGCCGGCGTTCATTGAGATTCCTTGAGTTATCATTCAGCTCAACCAACAGGGACTCGTCAATATGGTTCAGCACTGCCTGAAACAAGAATGCTCCATGGCATATTAATATTCCACCGTGGGTGAGATATGAATATGGGTGGAGCAGTCGTTTCTACAATGGACCGATCGCGCTGTGGTCATCATTCATTGAATGTAGACACCGGTTTGTGATCACCCATGAAGTGTCGACGACGTCCCTCCCAGCGTTCCAGGAGGCCAAATCGAGGCGATCATCATCTTTCCCCTCCTCACCTCCACTTCCACGTCCGCCAAGCCCCCAAGGAGATCGGCCAGCGTGAAAGTGCCGTGGTCGAGTTCTGCAAAGGTCACCGCACACCCTCGCCACCTCTCGAGATCCTTCATCAACTCCGATCCTGCCTCCAAATCGGCTTTGTAGGTTTTGGCGGCGAGGAATTCCCGTTCTTCGGCACAGGGTAGAGCGAATCGGAACACAAAGCTCAACCGATCATGGCGGTGGGTTTGGCTTCTGCGACACGTGATCCTCTTCAAACGGGCTCTGTACGATCCTGGGGCGAGGGTGGGTTCAGGCTTCATTGGCGTCCTTTTCTCCAAATGGCCACCACAGGTCAACGAGGCCGAGCCCTTCGATGAGGGCAATCAGGCACAGGCCCATGAACCTCAACTCATTGGTGATCTCCTGCTTCAGGGTGGTTTCTTCCCCCCAGTGGTCAGGTAAATGGTTCATGGCACCTCCAGAAGTTGGAACGTGGGGGCGAACAGGGCCGGGGAGGGAGTGGAGTTTGATACCAGCGTGCCAGGGGCGTAGATCCCATTCACGAAAACAAAGGGGTCGGGGTAGTTGTCGTTGTGGGTGTGGATGAGTTCCAAATCCGCTTCCAAGCCCTTCAACATGCTTGGATCAATGGAGCGGGTACGTTTCAGGAAGTCCTTGCCCAGCCACCGTTCGAGGTCTGAGGGAAGCTCTGACCCCGGTTTAACCGGCAGCGGGTACCTTTTCTGAGCAAGGTACTGGACGTTGTGGTTTTCGTTGACGTGGACCTTGAAGATGAGCTTCAGGCAGGTGTCACGTTGGTTGGCTTCGATGCAGGTAGCCTTGAATTCGCCCTCGGGGCAAATCCAGCAAGTTGTTTTTGGCAGCTCGATATTCATGTAGGGTGCTTATCATTGGGTCTTTTGTCGCTGCAACATCACGCAAAGTCCAAGTTGTATAGGAGTGGCCACCCCTGATTTTAGACCCTACATGAGGTTTGCGGCCTCATGTACAAGTATGGCAGAACTTTTGATAATAGAGAAGGAAGAAATAGGGGTGGAAGGCGGTTTCTCTACTGCCTCGCTTTGGATGTGTTTTTTGGGGTTGGAAAGCAGTTCTGGCAAACGGCGTGTCTGTGCAATGGAGGAATGTACTTTGGGCTTGGGAAGGCATGCTGCAAAGAGTAGTGGTCGTTGCGTCAGCGACTCTCGGGATTTGTTTCGCTACCTACTTCGCCTTGCCCGCGTTTTAGCGCCGCGATTCGATCCTCTTCATCCTCCCGGTGCCATTGTGCCACCTGCTCGTTGGTCGCGGAATCCCAGACCTTAGAGGACCCACTAACGTCTTCGCCGGTCGGGCCGAGAAACCTAGCCAATATTCTGGTGCCGTCCGGAAAGAAGTTTGGTCGAGACACGAATGCTGCCCCTTGGCACTTCAGGGTAAGAAGTTCCTTCCCCGTGGCTGCGTCCCAAATCCGGATTGCTGGATCCTCGCCCGCTGTGATCAGGCGCCTACCGTCTTGGGAGTAGGTCACGGAGTGAACGGCTTTGGAATGGCCAAGAAGGTTTAACACTTCTCGGCCCGACGTTGCGTCCCATACCTTCACGGCGCGATCGGTGGAACTAGTCGCAATCCGACTTCCATCCGGGGAGAACGATGCTGAGGCGATGGTCAACCGGTGACCGCGCAGGGTGACCAATTCAGCCCCGTTGGCGACGTCCAAGATTCCGGCAGTGGTGTCTCCGGAAACCCCGAGCCATTTCGCGCTGACGATTCTCGTGCCGTCCGGTGATAGAGCGAGCAATTCAGCCCTGTTCGTTGACAATCGTAGGGTATGCAACTCCTGTCCGCTCGCGATCTCCGAGACTTTCAGCACGCCGGCGGCGGGACTCGCCGTCGCGAGGTGACTTCCGTTCGGCGAGAACGCGACTAGTACTCGGTTCGTCAACCCATGCCCGGTGACTGAGAAGGACTCCCTGCCGGTCGCGGTTTCCCGGACTTGGATTGACGCATCAGGCCCTCGGACGAGCATCCGGAGACCGTCTGGGGAAAACCCTAGGACTGTGGGTATCGGGCCTGGCTTCTGCTGCTCGATGGAGACAAGTTCCTTCCCCGTGGCCGCCTCCCATATCCGGAGGGTCCCATTGGTACTCACCGTGACGACACGCTGGCCGTCCGGGGAAGAATACTGAGCCAGCCGGTACTGGGGGTCATGACGCCAAGGCAGGATGGGCTCACGCTCTGAGTCGACATTCCACACCCTCGCCGCGGTGTCCGTGTCCGCATCGTCTACGCCCCCGGTGGCGAGAGACCTTCCATCCGGCGAAAATGCAACGGAGGTGATTCCTGCTGCATGACCTCGGAGGGCGGACAATTCCTTGCCAGTGGTAGCGTCCCAAAGCCGCACCGTGTAGTCCGCTCCACCCCCCGTCGCGATTCGTCGACCGTCGGGCGAAACCGCGATGGCCGTGATTCCCGGCGACTTGGCTGGGATGGAGAGCAGCTCAGTCCCTGTCACCGCGTCCCAGACCTTGGCCGCTTCATCTCCGCTCGTGATGATTCGTCGCCCGTCCGGGGAAAACAGGATCAAGGGATGCTGTACCGTGGCCATTCGGCCGAATTGCCCCACCCCCCAGCTGACAAGTTGCTTCCCAGTGGCCGCGTCCCAGACCGTAGCGGTGCCGTTGAACGTGATTGTGGCAATTCGTTGTCCGTCGGGGGAGAACGCGGGGGACTCCAGAGTCGAGCCAAAGCCTCTGTCGGTTGTCTGAATGACCATCAATTCGTTGCCACGGGCGGCGTCCCAGATCCTGACTCCGTTGTCCGGCATTGAAATAGGCGTTCCGGGGGCTGGATACTGTTCTTCCCCGAGGCCGCTGGTGGCGATTCGCCGTCCGTCAGGGGAGAAGGCGACGGATACTATTCCACGTGGGTGTCCCCGGATCCGAAGGATCTCCTTGCCGGTGGAGGCATCCCAAACCTGCGCCGGTATCGACCGTCCCATTTCGCGCCCCTCATCGAAGCCACCGGTGACGATGCGTTGGCCGTCCGGCGAGAAGGCTGCTGCTTCCACCGTCCTCGATACTGCGCGGAATTGGAGCAACTGTCTTCCGCTCCCGGCGTCCCAGAGCCTGACGGTCCCGTCGTAATCGCTGGTGAGGATTCGCTCCCCATTGGGAGAGTAGACAACAACCGACACCCCCTTCGAGTGGCCCCGAAGCGACAGGACATGCCGATGCGTCTCACGCTGCCAGTAGTACCACTCGAACCCGCGATGCGACGACCTGGAGGTTTCGTCCAGCAATCTGCGAACCAGCCCCACGTTGTTCTCTTCCCACGCGGCCTGGAGGAGCTTCATGTTAGCCGCGTATAGCAATTGCTGCGCGTTTTGTTCGCTGGCCGCGGTCCGAGCCTGGGCTGTGACAGCGGTTTGCCGGGCGGCCACCTCATGGGCTGTGGCCTGCTCCGCGGCTTCGCGCAATTTCGACTGCTCACGTTCCGCCCGAGTTGCACGAACGGCCTGCCAGGACGCCACCGCCAATCCCAAGACCACTGCCAGAGCAACGGCCCCACCTGCGGCGAAGGCTAGGCGGTTACGGAGGACGGCCTTCTGCAAACGGTAAATTGTGGTGGGCGGACGGGCGGCGACGGGCTCACTGCGCAAATGCCTTTGGAGATCGGCGGCGAGGCCGCTGGCGGTTTCGTACCTGCGGGCGCGCTCCTTTTCGAGACACTTCATCACCACCCAGTCGAGATCACCCTGGAACAGGCGCGTTAGCGCGGCCGGTTCCATCCGGCGGTTCTGGGCCACAGTCGTCCGCTGGGCGTGCTGCATGGTCCCGAGCCGGTTCGATGGTCGGGGGGGCTCTTGCTCGGCGATGATCCGCTGCATCCCCCCATACCCGGCTAGCAGTAATTCCTGATTTGTGAAAGGTGTCGTCCCCGTCAACAACTCGTAGAGTAAGACACCCAGGGAGTAGATGTCCGTACGAGTATCGACATCGAGTCTGGTCATCTCGGCTTGTTCCGGGCTCATATACGCCGGGGTACCGATCATCTGGGCAAAGTTCGTGAAAAGTGTCTTCTCTGTGAGCTTTTGGTTGGTGGCTTTCGCGATTCCGAAATCGATCACCATCGGCAGTGGCTGACTATCGTGCAGCGTCACCAACACGTTTGATGGCTTGATGTCGCGATGGATGATTCCCTTCTGGTGTGCGTGCTGGATGGCTTGGCAGACGGGGATGAAGAGCTCCAGACGTTGGCGGGCCGACAGATGGTTTTTGTCGCAGTACTCGGTGATGGGGACCCCGCGGACGAGTTCCATGACGAAGTACGGGCGTCCGGTCTCCGTTGACCCCCCATCCAGAACCTTGGCGATGTTAGGATGATCCATCAGCGCGAGGGCCTGCCGCTCAGCCTCGAACCGGGCCACGACCTGCTTCGTGTCCATCCCGAGCTTGATGATCTTCAGGGCAACCTTGCGGACAACGGGTTTGACCTGCTCGGCCATGTAGACCACTCCCATGCCGCCCTCGCCGATCTTCTGCAGCAGCTTGTACCGGTCGATTGTTGTGCCGATACCCTCGGTTGGCACCTCGATGGTGACCCGATCGCCGGGTTCTTCCCCGAGGAAGGATGTGTTGGCTTCGTGCGCCGCCAGAAGCCTTTCGACCCGATCGCGGAGCTCATTGTCCTCGCGGCATGCCTGCTGGAGGAAAGCGGCCCTTTGTTGTGGCGTGGG
>CAIMTB010000567.1 GCA_903844265.1 uncultured Verrucomicrobiota bacterium | reverse complement strand
TCAGCGAGCACCCGGTTCTCGAGATGACCAATCAGCCTCATGATGTTCCAAACCGCCCTGTCACCACGCAACGAACCTCGGCCAGCCTAGGACAAATCCCTTCCTTCCCAAAGGGAAATGCCGCGAGCCATCCCGGTGCATCCACAGGCTGACGGTAGGGCCACGCACTCCGCTGCGCGCCGTCCCTTGCGGACCCCAATCATTCCGTCGCGCACCCGTGCTTGCCCTCCCAACGATTTACTCCAACTTCAGCCACGTCAGCTCGAAGAACCGGATCCGAACCTTCGCATGGGCAGCCCAGCATACGCCTTGGTCGGCCAATGGATGCGCACCGTCACGGTGGGCCGGCACCCACGCTGGACCGTGGTGCGCATCGTGGTGCTCGTCGTCTCCACGTTCCTCCTTTTCCATTACGTGGTCCTCCTCCGCAAGATCGAGAGCATCAGCATGCTCCCGACGTTCAAGGAAGGATCGGTCCACGGCATCTACCGCTGGGCCTATGGTCCTGGCGCTGGCCCCCAACGCGGCGACATCATCGGAATCCGAACCAGCGGCGAAACGGTCATGTACGTCAAACGGGTCATCGCCCTCCCCGGCGAAACCATCGCAATCCGCGCGGGGGTCGTCCACATCAACGGCCAACCCCTCGAGGAACCCTACGTCCGCGTCCAGCGGCGTCCCTGGAATTATCCGGAACGCAGGCTCGAGTCCGACCAGTACATGATCATTGGGGACAACCGGTCCATGGGACAGGACCAGCACGAGTTCGGGGTGATCCGGGCCGAACGCGTGGCGGGAAAGGTGATCTGGTGAGGCTCCGCCGAGGGGTGGCCTCTGCGGTGATCGCCGTCCTGACATTGTCGACGCTGGCGTTGCTGTTCACCTCCGACCCGCGCGCGAGGGAGGCGCGGCGCGTTCGAAGCCGATTGAAAGCCCTGGCGACGGCGGTTTCCTTCAAGGAGAGCGACGCGCCGTTTGTCCGCCTCGGCTACCCTGGGCGCATCGTCGATTTCTTCGGCGAAGGCACGGAAGTCGACATCACGCTGGGATCCCGCAGCGCCCACCAGTCCTTCACCCGGTCCGAGTTGAAGGAAGGAGCCGCCGGACTCCGCGCCACCAACCGTGGTGTCAGCGTGGAATTCACGGATGTCGCGGTGACTCCCGACCTTGAACAAGGCCGGGCGGAGGCCCATCTGACGGCGAAGATCTTCTTTCTGGGGGACCATGATTATTTCGTGCAGGAGTTCCGGGTCGGTCTCGTGAAGGCGGACGGGGAATGGCGAATCCGGCGGATGGCGACGGTCCGGACCATGGAATGACAGGCCTGGAAAGGGTGCTGCGTTTGAGTGATGGAGGTCATGGATTGGGTTGATGTATCAGCGTTGGGGCCAAGGCTTTCGGAGCCTTCCAATTCGTTGCCAATGCGTGGTTGACTTTCCGTTGTGGTCCTTTAAAGCAATCGCTGTCCGGGCGACGGAACGTTCTTCAGCGGGGTTCCCCACCCCCACCTCCTTGGCGTCTGTCGCTCGGATCCCTTTTTCTCTGATTTTCCCGTCCGCTACCCCCCTGCTTTTCCCATCCGCCTGACTCGACGAAACCTTCCTGTCCGGCAACGCTACGCGTGTGGGGATCAGCCCGAAACAATTCGCCGAACTCCAGCAGCGGGTCAGTGCTCCCCGATCTTCGAGGCGCGCGGCTTCGGCCGGGGTGGAACCGTTGGCGCCTGCCATGGCGGCGGCGGCCCACTCGATCGTGATCGGCATCGATCCATCGCTGCGCGGTACAGGCTGGGGGATTGTGCGGGTGGGACGTGGCGTGGACCCGCTGTCGGCGCTCGGGTTCGGAACCATTCATTGCCCCGCCACCTGGCCGCGCACGCGGTGTCTGGTGAAGATCGCGGCTGAATTGAGGTGCGCCATCGCCACCCATCAGCCGACCACATGCGCGATCGAGGGCCTGTTCTTCGCGCAGAACCTGCAGACCGCGCTCCTGATGGGCGAGGCTCGCGGCGTGTGCCTCCTGGCCGCCGCCGAGGCCGGCATCGAGATCTGCGAAATCGCGCCGCGAAAAGTGAAGCAGGCCATCGTCGGTTTCGGGGGCGCCCAGAAAACCGCGGTCGCGCGCATGGTCCAGCGCCTTCTCGCCCTGTCCGAACCTCCCCCCGCCGACGCCGCCGACGCCCTGGCTCTCGCCCTGGTGCATGCCCGGGAGGTCGTCCGCCCCACGCTTGCCCCGCGGCAGCGCCTCTGACCCATGCAACAGCGCGTCGCCATCGCCTGGGTGTTGCTGGTTCTCGTCGGCCTGCTTCTGGGTCTTCTCGTCGCGGTGCTCGCCGTGGGCGTCAGCCGCCACGTCCGGCGCGCGCGCGACGGGTCCACTCCCCGACGCAATCCGAAGCGGCACGCAGACGAGGATGACGGCGACGAAATTTCCCACTTCTCGAGGCGCGAACCGCCCGAAGACGACACTCCCACGGCATGATTGCTTTTCTTCACGGTAAACTGGTCGACGTCCTCCCCACCCAGGTGACGGTCGATGTTCAGGGTGTCGGCTACCAGGTCCTCATCCCGCTGTCCTCCTTTGACCGCCTTCCGGCGCGCGGACAGGAGGTGAAGCTCCTGACCCACCTCGCCATCCGGGAGGATGCGCATGTGCTGTACGGGTTCGTCAGCCCGGGGGAACGCGATCTCTTCCGCCTCCTGATCAACACGGTCTCCGGGGTCGGCCCCAAGATGGCCCTCAACATCCTCAGCGGCATGCCCACCACCGCCTTCCGTGCCGCCGTCGCATCGGGCGATGTGAAGTCGCTCTCGCAGATCTCCGGCGTGGGACGCAAGACCGCCGAACGCATCGTCGTCGAATTGAAGGACAAGGTCGGAGCCGCGCTCCCCGTCGATGCCACCGGCCTGCCCCGGCCGGCAGCTCCGGCGGAACAGGCGATCCAGGACGCCGTCCTCGCATTGGTCGCGCTGGGGTTCAAGCAGCCGGAAGCCTTCGAGTCCGTGCGCGCCGCGCAGGCCGTGCTTGGGGTGCAGGCATCGGTCGAGCAGCTGGTGCGCGCATCGCTCCGCAAAGGAGGCGGATGAGCGGTCCGACCCGGCAAACATCAGGCCCGGTGAAGCCGCACCAGCCCAGGTTCGCGCAGCGCCTCCTGGCACGAACGATCTTTCTGGTCATCCAGGGCATGGCCTCCTCGCAACGCTGGTCCCTGGCCGATCCCCATCGCACCCTCGAAATCACGCACACGAGCCCGTGCATCTTCGCCATCTGGCACAACCGTCTCGCGTTCTCGCTGGTCGTCCATCGACGGTTCGTGCGCGTGCGCTTCCCGGAACGGCGCATGGCCGCAATGGTCAGCGCCAGCCGCGACGGGGCCATGCTCTCCATGGTGCTCAAGGCGTTTGATGTCGAGCCCGTCCGGGGATCCAGCAGCCGCCGGGGTGCCCAGGCATTGCTTGAGCTGAAATCGTGGGCCGAGCGCGGACTCGACCTCGCGATCACGCCGGACGGCCCCCGCGGTCCCCGCTATCGCGTCCAGACCGGCGTCGTCGCCCTCGCGCATGTCACCGGCCTGCCGATCATTCCGGCGGCTTATCACCTGCCCTGGAAGGTCCAGGTCCGGAGCTGGGACCGTTTCCAGGTGCCGATTCCGCTCGGTCGATGCGAGGTGACCCTGGGCGAACCGCTCCGGGTCCAGGACGACTCGGAAGCGGGCATCGAGAGCGCCCGCGCCGAACTGGAGCGACGACTCATCGCGATCACGAAGGATTGAGGCGGAGGGTCGCCCACGGGCGCGACCGCCGGCACGATTCAACCGCGCACCGTCACGCTGAGCGCGACGCCTGGATTGATTCGGACCTCGCCCGGAAACACGATTTCCGTCCCGGTTCCCAAGGCATCGGTCCGGGGGGTGGCGTCGATGATCCTGCCCGCCGCCCGCACCTCCACCTTTGCGCCGTGCCCGAGCCTGGGCAGGCCCGGTGCAATCCGGTTGAGGCGAAGTGTTCCGTAGTGCAGGTCGATCCGGCATTCCGTCACGCCACCCCGGATGCTCCGCGTGAACGTGCCCCAACCCTCGGCAGCGATGAAGGCACAACGGAACTCGCCGCCGCCCAGTGCCGGACGGAATCCGAGGAATCCCTTCGGCCCGTGATGCTCGAAGCCGCACGCCGACACGTAGACGCCGTAGCTGGCCATGGCGCGGGCGTAGTGACTGCTGCATTCCACCTCGTTGAACGGATTCCGTTTCGACGCGTGATACCGGTCATGGATCATGCGCGTGACCGCGAGTCCCTGTTCCACCAGGCCTTCGCCCACCATGTGGGCCGCCACCTGATACTCAAACCCGGTCATGCATTCGTTGAAGTAGCCCACGAACGTGGCGTCCCCCTTGCCCGCCGATTTCTCGCCGCCGCCGCGGGGCCAGGTGCACATGAGGAGGCCGCCCTCCCCGGGCATCGCGTACCAGCGGCCGCTCCGGATGTCCTTGAAGTTGTCCCGGTAGACGCCGACGTCGGGCGTGAAATTGTAACGCCAGAGCGATTCGAGGGCCTTGAGCGTCGGCTCCTTCGGCAGCACCCGGGGCAACCCGACCTGCATGGCCCAGCTCTGGCCGAACACCTGGTCGATATGGCAGCCGTCGTTCGTGTTGATGGCTTCACCATGCTTGGGATCCGTCCGCTGGATGAAATACTCGCCATTGAACAACCGCTCCGCGATCGCCTTGGAACCACGGTCGGCCACCGCGTCACACCGCGTTGCAAAGGCGTCGTCCCCCATCTCCCGCGCCATCGCCGCGCCCGCCCTCACGGCGGCGCAATACATCGAGCTGAGCCACGCGATCTCCCCCCACCACGACGCGTCCAGGGTGTTGTACTGCTCGCCCTCAAGGACGCCGTCCTCATTCGCGTCCCGCGAGAGGAGATGTTCCACCGACTTCTTTATCCGCGGCCAGAGGCGGCGCAGGAACTTGTCGTCGGCCGACATCTGGTGCTCGCGATAAGTCCGCAGGAGGGTGCCGGTCTGCCCGTCGATCGCCACCACCCGATGCGCCTCGGCCCGATAATCCATCGCACCCGTGTCCTCGTGGAACGCGATGCCGTAATCGACCATCTCCCGGGCCGAACGCTCCAACGCCGGGAACACGCGCCCCACGGCGTGGGCATACTGCCACACGTGCTGGCACGTGCCCGCACAGCAATAGGTCCCTTCCCATCCATAGAACCGCCCATTGTCGAAATGATGACAGGTGGCCGTCGCCAGGATCGAGGTGTTGACGAAGGTCCGCTCCAGGAACCAGTGCGGCAGCGTCGAGTCGTCGTACCACGTCTTCCGCCACAACCGCGTCAAGCCCCCCAGCCGTCGCTCGTTCGCCGCCACATATCGCGCCACGTCAACCGCCGCGGCAAACCGGGCCGCATACGATCGCCTGAGATTCGCGATCCCGGTCACATGCGAGAGCGAGGCCCGGCGGACGGCCGCGAAATGCCACGCGACCACAAACGTAATCGTGACCGACCTGCCGGGCTTGAGCCTGACCCTTCGCCCCAGCGACCCCACCAGCTTCGTGCCAAACGGAGCCTGCGCCGAAGCCAGTTCCCGGGATTCGCGGCCCGCCGCCCGCCGCCCAAGGTCGCCGCTCCCGGCATCCACGAAGGCCGAACCGGGATGCGCACCGTCGGTTCGCGCCCGTCCAAAATCATCGCCCGTCGGGTCGAGCAGCGCCAGACCGAGGCTCCCGAAGTCCTCCTCCTTCTCCAGCGGGACGGGGCTGACGCGCGGGACATCGCTGAACACGACGTCGTCGAAACCCATGTTCCCCCAGGGCCCGGACTCGTCGTCGACGGCCTGCAGTCGCGCGGTGCGACCGGCCCAGGGGCGCACATCCCAGGACCGGGCCTTCATGTGGTTGTCGTTCTCGCCCGTCGCACTGAGCACGACCTTGTCGTCGACGAGAAGGTTGAGGCAGGTCTTCCCGCGGTGCGAACCGCCACCGATGAGGAAGTTGATGTAGTGGCGGCCGACGACGAAGGAATCACTGGTCAGCGTGCCCTTGGCGGCGTCACGGGCACCGACGTCGCCGCCGGGCGCGCTGCCGTGGGTGTTGACGACCCGGCGTCCCTGTCCGCCGATCTTGCCCTGATATTCCGGCATCTTATCCAGCTCCGCCGGTCCGGTTCCGAATGCGGTGCCCGTCGCAGTCCAGCGGTCATAAGCCGGCCTTTCGAAGTCGTCGAAGACGATGTCCGGCCGACGATCCTGCACCGGATCGACCGGGGTCGAACGGGCGCGGCAATCGAGCCACAAGCAGCCGCGTTCCCGTCGCAGCGCGTTGGTCCTTTCGCCACGGCCGGCCGCGCCGCTGGTGAGGCATGTCGCGTTTTCCAGCCAACCTGCAAGTGCCAGGTCGACCGTCGTCCTGCCTGGATTCCGGAGGGTGTACGAAAGGATCGTTGCCGGCAGGCTCGAGTTGTCCACATCCAGCGGGATGAACGGAGAGAACGCCTCCAGCGTCACCTCGACGGGACACGCCGGGTCGCGGTACCGGACCTCGCCCACGGGATATTCGCCGCGGAACTCGACCTCGGCGAATCCGGCGCCATCCAGGGTTCTGCGTTCACGCTTGCCGCCCACCCTCGTCTCGAGGGCGAAGCCCTGGAGGATCGGTGACGTGGGTGCCAGGGGCTTGGCGTAATGGGGCCCGCGGTAATCGCTGAAGTCGCCGGGTGGCGCCTGGTTGAAGATGTCCCAGAGCCAGAGTCGGCCGTCGCCTCCCAGGTACAATTGGCCGCAACCGATGCCCCCGACGGGCATGCCGATGTTGCGGAGTTCGGCGTTGCGATTGACGGTCGATTCCCCGCGATTCGTCAGGGATCGAAGCCACGCCGTGCCGAGGCGCTTGTCGCGCGGGACGAGTTTCTCGAAATCCGCGGGATCGAACGGCCCGGCCACAGCCCGCATCCACGGCGGAACGCCAAGGAACCCCGCGACCACCGCAGCGGAAGAAGTGAGCGTCGTGCGGGCGAGGAAGGAGCGTCGGGATAGGGGCAGGCGGGTTTCCATGGGATTGCGTCTCGAAGGTGGGTATGCGTAGCTAGCCCCACGTGTCCCGCGAGGAAAGTCTTTTGCGTGGCGGCAGAGCGAAAAGGAGCAGCCGTCAACGCCGAAGATCGGGCCTTTCGGGGGGCGCAACACCACCAGTCACGCATCGAAACCATGGCTTTCACCCGCTCCTTCGAAGCACGACGCGCCCCCTCCCCGTGCGCTTGCGCTGTAACGCCTGCCCTTCAGCTCGCCGCTCTTTTCCTGGCGGCAGCCCTGTTCCTGCCGGGCCGCCCCGCAGGCGCGGCTGACCTCCCGCCGGGATCCTACCCGTGCACCGAGGCCACCGTTTCCGCCGGCTACGGTTCATTCATCCTGCTCAAGCACGTCGACCACCTGCAGACGTCCCCGTCAGCCGTGCCTCCCAGCTCCGGCGCACTCGCACGCATCGACCTTCTCCCACCCCCGCCCTATTCGATCTCCAACGCCGTCGTCTCCGGCCCTGGCCCGTTTCTGGCCAACCTCGCCAGGCAATCGGATGGATCCTCGACCTGGTCCGAGGCCGGAACCGAAGCCGCGATCACGGCGAGGATCCCGCCAGGCACGGGCACGACCTCCTTCCTGCTGAGCGTCACGAACGGCGAAACGTTCATCGGCTTCTTCCCGTTCACGCTCGAGGCCGCCACGCCGCCGATTCCGCAGATCGTCAACTTCGACGCCGCCCAGGCCATCCAATCCCAGGAAGCCTTCACGGTCCTCTGGAACGGATGGATCGGGTCCACCACCAACGACCGGATGAACCTCACGATCGTCGACTCGTCGGGCCAGGTGGTGGTCTCGGCCGCCACCGACTGCAGCGGCGATCGGATTCTCCCTCCTGCGGCGACGGGATTCACCCTCGCGCCGGGCAAGCTCTCCGCCGGCCAGACCTACACGGGTTACCTGACCTTTGGCGCCGCCCTTTCCTCGGGTCGGGATGAGAGCACGCTGATCGAGGCTCTTGTCTTCACCACGCGAACGACGTCTTTCACGCTGAAGACCGCCGTCCCGACCTCCGGCAATGGGTCTCCGGCGAAGTTCCTCAACCCACGCGTCGTCGGCACCAATCTTGTCTTCAGGCTTTCCGGCGCGGCCGGGGATGTCCAACGCATCGATTCGACCGCGAACTTCGTCGCCTGGGTCCGGGAAACGGACGTGACCCTTCCCCCCGCCGGCACCCTCGACGTCACGATTCCGATCACTCCGGGAGCCCTGCCCCGATTCTACCGCGCCGTGGCCATCGGAGGGAACGGTTCCACCGGCGATCCCGCCACGCTCGCCATCACCCTCGTCGGACCTCATGACTTCGAGATCCGCGTCATCGGCACCCCGGGCGTCACCTACAACATCGAGATGACCGGGGACGGACACAGCTGGTTGCAGGTGGCCACCGCCGCCATTCCCGCCACCGGCGCACCGGTCACGGTGCGGCTCACCCTCTTTGCAGGCCAGAATTTCGCCCTCTTCCGCGCCGTCATTCCGACCACGCTACCGCCCAAGCCACTCCTCGCGCCGAGGCTTGTCATCGCATTGCAGAACCCGGGCGGATCCTTCCCGGTGATGCGAATCAACCTCACCGGAGGAACTCCGCTCCACGAATACACGCTCCAGCAGCGCGGCTCCGACACGAGCTCGACCTGGACCTCAATCGCCACCGCGATTTCCACCGATGCGCTCGGGAGCGGTTCCGCGTCGGTCTTCGTGAGCCTCTTGCCGGGTGGCGGCACGCCGGTGAACTCTGGCACCTGGTACCGCGTGATCGCGCGCTGATCCTGGGTACGCGCCACGGTTGGCGAGCCGCGCCTCGGGAGGGTGAGGTGGGGCAGAACTGCGACCCGGTCCGGGGTCGAGAGGCTCTTTTTGCGGTGGCCGGAGGTCGGGCTTGCGCCCGACGCTCCGGACACTGGCTCGCACGCCTTCGGCATGCGCTCAATCCTTCGGGGTCATCAGGAAGCCGCGCAATTGGCCGTTGTGCCAGCCTGTCCCGGCGATCTGGCCGCGGTCGTTGATGGCCATCGCCTGCTGCAGCACCCAGCCGGAGCCGGGCCGGAGCCGGTCCTGCAGATTGATCATCTTGCCGTCCTGCCAGAGCAACGCGTGGGCCGTGTGGACGTCGTCGATGCCGGCACCCGAAAAACCGACCACCTCGCCCCGGTTGCCAACGCAGGCGGCGAACCCGCAGACGTCGTTCCCGAAGTTGCCGAGATCGATCATCTGACCGTTGCGCCAGAGGAAGGCATGGTCGCCTCCGTCGGAGGTGATCGATTCGCCGCAGACCTCATCGCGGTCGCTGATATAGACCGGCCAGCAATAAGCACCCCCCAGCGAGCCCAGGTTGATCACCCGCCCGTCCTTCCACAGGACGCCGCTCCACCCACTCTCCCAAGTGCCGGACCACCCCACGGCATGGCCCTGGTTGTTCACACCGTAGGCCTGAGTCAGGGTCGCGCCGGGAAGACCCGGGAGCAGGTGGATCCTGTGCGATCGATCCCAATAGACGCCCCGATAGAGGCTATAATCGGCGTTGTAGGAATCCCCGACCACCAGGCCTGAACCGCTGATCAGTCCAGCATCGGAACCCGCATCTCCGGGCAGCGTACCCAAATCAAAGACCCTACCCTGATCCCACAGGACCGCGTGAGCGTCGTTCCAGACCACCGCCCCTGACATGCCGCTGATCTGACC
>CAIMTB010000566.1 GCA_903844265.1 uncultured Verrucomicrobiota bacterium | reverse complement strand
TTGGAAAACCTTTCCGCCCATGTTCCCAGCCCGTTTCATCGATCTCGCCCTCGCCCTCCTCGTCTGTGCCGCAACCCCCTTGCGCGCCGCAACCAACCCGCCACCCGCGGTCATCACCCTCACTCCCAATCTCATGGAGGGCCTCATCGAGGAAGCGCGAACCAACCACCCAGGGCTCGTCGCCGCCCGCCATCGTGAACGCGCCGCCCAACGCTCGGTGGATGGCGTCCGACTCTGGGCCGATCCCATGGTCCGCGTCGGTGGCCTGGTCGCCAACAAACCCGGCCCCGACCTCGAAATGGAGGGCGACCTGAAATACGAGGTTGAACAATCGCTGCCCCTGTTCGGCAAGGCCACCGCCATGCGCCGCGAGGCCGAAGCCGGCGCCGCCGTCGCCAGCGCCTCAACCCTCTACGCCTCCCAGATACTCCGCCGCGCCATCGTCCAGGCCCTCCACCAACTCGCCCTCTCCGACGAAACCGCCCGGATCATCGCCAACGACCTCGTCCTCCTCCAGCGCATGACCGGCCTGGTCCGTGAACGCCAGCGGGCCGGACTCGATTCCGCACTCGAAATTCTCCGCATCGAAAACGAACGCGAAAAGCGCCTGCAGGAACTCGAGACCGCCAAACTCCAGCGCGACTACGACCGCGTCTCGCTCAACCGCCTCCTCGGCCGACCCATCGCCCAACCCTGCCCCACCGTCGCCCAACTCCCCATCGCCCCCCCCATCCCGCTCTCCGAGGCCATCTTCGACATGGGCGTAAAATTCGAACCGAAACTCCAGGTGATGCGCCGCGAAATCGACATGGCCGACGCCGGCATCGAGGTCACCCGCAAGGGTCGCCTCCCGGAAGTCAGCCTCGGGATCGAGACCCGCCAATGGAGCGGAACCGGCGACCTCCGAGAAGGCATGGTCAGCGTCGGACTCAGCGTCCCCTGGTTCAACCGCAGCCGCTACCGCGCCGACCTCGACCGCGACCAGGCCAAGGCCGCCGCGGCTCGTGCCGACACCGAGGACTACGAACGCGACGTCCGCCGCGAACTCTTCCGCGTCTGGACCCGCATCGACGCCGCCCGACGCGAAGCCCTTCTCTATCGGGACAACATCCTCCCACGCTCCGAGCTCGCCATCCAGACCGCCCTCGCCGGCTGGTCCGCCGGTCGCACCATGCACCTCGAGGTCCATGAAGCCCACCGCATGCTCACCGAGGCCCAGCTCATGTATGCCAAGGCCCTATCCGAACAGCAGCAGATGATCGCCGAACTCATCACCTGCTGCGGCATCGCCGACCTGGACGCCCTGCTCATGCTCCAACCGGACTCCGCCCGCTAACTCCCCCCGCCATGAAACGATTCCCCATTTTCCCTATTCTCATCACCGCGGCCCTGGCAGGCACCGCAGGTTGGCTCGCCGCCACACGCCTGCCTGCCTCCAGGATATCCAGCCCGGTATCCACCCCGGCCAGACCCTCCCCGGATCGGAAGGTTCTCTATTACCAATCCGCCATGCACCCGTGGATCCGCTCGGATCGCCCCGGAAAATGCACGATCTGCGGCATGGAACTTACCCCGGTGCTGGAGGGTGACCCGGGTTTCACCGTCGAGCCCGGGATGGTGACGCTGTCATCCAACTCACTCGCCGTCCTGGGTGTCGCGAGCACCGGGATACGAACGGGCCCCCTCGTGCGGACGCTCCGCGTCGCCGGCCTGCTCGATGAGGACGACACCCGGCACCGCATCATCTCCGCCTATGTCGGCGGCCGCATCGAGGCCCTGCACGTGGATCATATCGGTGCCGAGGTCACCGCCGGCCAACCCCTCGCCACGCTCTACAGCCCCATGCTGATCGAGGCCGAACGCCAATTCATCGCCCTCGCCAAAACTCATTCCAACGAATCAACAAACCTCGCCGGCGACCACTTCCTTCTCCGTGAATCCGCCGCCCAGCGCCTCCGGCAACTCGGCCTCACCCAGGCCCAGATCGAGGAGCTCCCCGACAAGGCGGCCACCAACCAGTACAGCGAGATCCTCGCGCCCATCTCCGGCACGGTCGTCACCCGGTCCGTCTACTCCGGCCAATATGTCATGGAGGGCGAGAAATTGTTCGAGATCGCCGATTTCTCTACTTTGTGGTTCCGCTTCGATGCCTATGAACAGGACCTCCCCTGGCTGACCATCGGCCAGGAAATGGAGATCACCACGCCCGCAGCCCCGGGCCGCACGATCAAGGCGCCCATCCGCTTCATCGAGCCCAGCCTCACCGAAATGACCCGCAGCGCGAAGATACGCGTCGTGATCACCAACCCCGTGGTCGCCGCCGCCCCCGACCATGCCACCCAGCGGTTGCTCCGCCACCGACTCTACGCCGAGGGACGCGTCCGCATCGTCTCCACCGATGTCACCCTCGTGCCCCGCTCCGCAGTCCTCTCCCCAGCCGGCGACCCGGTGGTCTATATCGACCGCACCGGCGGAGCCTATGAGTTGCGCCACGTCCAACTCGGCCGGCTCGGAGACACCGAATACGAAGTCATCACCGGACTGAAACCCGGCGATCAAGTCGTCACCTCCGGCAACCTGATGATCGACGCCCAGGCCCAGCTCAACGAGGTCATCATGTCGGGCGAGAAAGGCCACGACAACTCCAAGGGATCAACCTCAGCCCCGGCCAGGCTTCCCCTTCTTCCCCCCGACCAAACCCAGGCTGCTTCCACCTTCCTCACCCTCGCAGACACACTCCGCGCGAAACTCTCGTCAGATGACCTCGCCGGCTACAACGCAGCCGCCACCCAACTCCATGCCGCCGCGGAAGCCATGATGCTGGCGTTCAATTCCACCACCCAATCCCAGTGGACCCCTGTCGTCCAGGCAGTCGCCAACCGCGCCCACCTCGAACCCGGCACCAACCTCCGCGCCGCACGCAAGGGCTATCATCCCCTCAGCGTCGCCCTCGTCGACCTCGCCCGCCATCTGCGCGCCGAGGGCGACCCCGAAAAATTCAAGGGGCTTCATGTCTTCCAGTGCCCCATGACCGCCGAGGCCTTCGACGCCGCTCCGCCTCGTGCGCAATGGTTCCAACTGGGCCTTCCGCTGAGGAATCCCTGGTTTGGCAAGGAGATGCTCGAGTGCGGCGTCGAAGTGGCGAACTAGGTCGACCCTTCCCGATCCCCCTCATCAGACATGATCGCCAAACTCATCGCAGGCTCCCTGAGGAACCGATTCCTCGTCCTCTGCGGCCTGCTGTTCGCCGTCGCCTGGGGCGTCAAGGCTCTCCGCTCCACCCCCGTCGATGCCATCCCCGACCTGTCCGAGAACCAGGTCATCGTGTTCGCCGACTGGATGGGACGCTCGCCGCAGGAGGTCGAGGACCAGGTGACTTATCCCTTGTCCGTCAATCTCCAGGGCCTCGCCGGCGTGAAGACGGTCCGAGCGGTTTCAATGTTCGGGTTCTCACTCATCACCGTCATCTTCGAGGACAAGACCGATAATTACTTCGCGCGCTCCCGGGTACTCGAACGACTCAACTATCTCGGCACACTCATGCCGCCCGGCGTCGTCCCCTTGATAGGCCCCGATGCCACCGGACTCGGCTGGGTCTACCAATACTACCTCGAGGTCGATGGCTCGCAATCCCTCCGCGGAGGCTATGACCTCGGCGAACTCAGAGCGGTGCAGGATTGGTTCATCCGCTATCAACTCCAGTCCGTCCAGGGCGTCGCCGAGGTGGCCAGCATCGGCGGCTTCGTAAAGCAGTATCAGATCGAGGTCAGCTCCGCGAAGATGCGCTC
>CAIMTB010000565.1 GCA_903844265.1 uncultured Verrucomicrobiota bacterium | reverse complement strand
GGCTTCAAGCCGGCACGACGTGGGTGTTCTTGGCCCCAGTTCCGATCGTCGATCCCGGGTTGGCATCCGTGGCACATCAGTCGGGCAGAAGCGGAACTGTGGTGCGGCGAATGATCTTGCCGTCGATCTTCACCCGGGCAAAGTACCTGCCGCTGCTGACGTACTTGAGCAGATTCGGGACCTTTGGGAATGACATCCACTGGCCACATTTGGATAACCGCGACGGGCGCTGCGCCTTCTGGGCGCGGCACGGGGCAACGTGCCGGACAGGCATGGGCTCGGGTTGCGGTATACAAATGCGGTGGACGGTGGGAGGGTTCGGGGGTCCGGCCTCAGCTGCAAGTTGTTGGTAGTCAATGGTTGCCGACGTGGCGGAATTGGCAGACGCGCTAGACTCAAAATCTGGTACTCGTAAGAGTGTGGGGGTTCAAGCCCCTCCGTCGGCACCAACGTGATCACCTCCTTTCGGTCGCGTGAAAGGGGGCGGTGTGTGGGTTCAATGGGATGTCGTGCCGGTGAGATACAAAGACTACTACGCGACCCTGGGCGTTCCCCGCGCCGCGACCGAGGAGGAGATCAAGCGCTCCTTCCGGAAGTTGGCGCGCAAGTACCACCCGGACGTCGCGAAGGACAAGAAGCAGGCCGAGGATCTTTTCAAGGGGATCAACGAGGCCTACGAGGTTTTGGGTGATCCGGAGAGCCGCCGGAAGTACGACGAGCTGGGTGCCCAGTGGAGGGAGGAAGCGGACTTCCGCCCACCGCCGGGCTGGGAATCCCGAGGGCGCCGGCAGGGGACCCGACGCGCAGGGACAGCCGCGGATCCGGAGTTCCAGTTCAGCGGGACGGGATTCAGCGACTTCTTCGACAGGTTTTTCTCGGGCGGGGCAGCCCGAGGCGCGTCGCCACCTCCGCCGGGAGCGGGTGGCAAAGAGGTTGGCGACCGCGGAGTTGGCCGTCGGGTAGGCGACATTGAGAGCGACGTTCTCGTGACGCTGGATGAGGTGATGCATGGGGCGGTCCGTGCCATCACCCAGGGGCGGGTGAATGCGCAAACGGGCAAGGTCGATCGGACCACGTTGCAGGTGCGAATTCCGCCGGGTGTGCGCGAGGGACAACTGATCCGGGTATCGGGCCGGGGTCAGATGGGTCCTGGTGGTGCCTCGGGCGATCTCTACCTGCGGGTTCGTCTGGCCAAGCATCCTGATTACCGGGTGCAGGGTCTCGATCTGTGGACGGACCTTTCGATGGCCCCGTGGGAGGCGGTCCTGGGAGCGACGATCACCCTGCGAGGTCTCGATGGGCCGCTGGCGTTGAAGGTTCCCGCAGGTTCGCGGAGCGGTCAGCAGTTGAGGATCCGAGCGCATGGCCTTCCTTCAACCGATGGCCTGAGGGGTGATCTCTATGTCGTCGTGGCGATCGAGGTGCCGACGCAATTGTCGGCGGAGGAGGTCTCGCTCTGGGAGCGCCTCGCGAAGGTCTCGAATTTCCATCCCCGCGAGGGGCACTGACGTGGCCTTCGGGGTTTCGACGGAGCGCCCGTCCTGGTCCTCTGCGATTCCCGCGGAAAAGTTTCTGACACGGATCGAGGACTGGCATAGGAACGGGCATGCGCTTGTTCTGTGTCCCAGCCCAGAAGGGGTTTCGATTGTGCGTGGTGCTGACTGTCGTGCTGGCCGTGTTGCCGATTGCGGCCCGTGCCGGGTTGCGCGCGGCTGTCGCGGTGCGGGTGGTCACGCCGGATCCCTTGCTTCCGGTGTCGGGTGGACTTGGCAGACCCGAGGCGGTCGACCGGAAGGCTGGTGAACTTACGGTTCGCGCGCTGGTGGTTTCTGATGGCGTGACCCGCATCGCGGTGGTGAGCGCGGATTTCCTTGGGTTTCCGGCGGTTCTTGGCGATCGGGCGCGGGCGCGGGTCACGGGGATCCCGGCGGAGAACATCCTGATCGGGGCGACCCATACGCACAGCGCGCCGGATGCTTATGCCTTTCCCGATGAGTCGGGGAGGACCGGGGCGGATCTCAACTATCTGCGCACGGTGGCGGATCGGATGGGGGATGCGATCAACGAGGCGCTCGTGGGGCTGCAACCGGTGACCCTGAGGGCGGCGACGGGCGCGGCGCATGGGAAGATTGCCTGGAACGCGTATGCGGAGGCGCTTTTCGACCCGCGTTGCAACGTGCTGCAATTCGTCGACGGCACGGGAAAGACCCTGGCGACGCTGGTCAATTACGCGGTGCATCCCGAGGTCCTGGGTGATCACCGCGGCATTTGCAGTCCCGACCTGGTGGGGCCGCTCTACGATCGGATTGCCGAGAAGGGTGGCGGCGTTGGCATCTTCATGAACGGCGCCCAGGGCGGGATGGTGACAGCCGACAATCGCGGTCCGGGCGGTCGTGACATCGGGACCTGGGAGGAATGCATCCGCATCGGGAACGCTCTCGCGGACGAGGCTCTCCGGATTGTGGCGGGCGCGGCGGAGCAGAAGGATCCCAGGCTGACGTGTCGATCCAGGGTGGTGAAATTCCCGGTTGAATCTCCGTTGCTGCTCGCCGTGTTGAAAGGTTCCCCGATGGGCTATGCGACGGATGCCGACGGCCGGGTGAGTACGCGGATCAACCTGGTTGACCTGGGTGACGTCCGGATCCTGACCATCCCGGGCGAGGCTCTCCCGAACGTAGGCGCCTATCTCAGGCGTAAGATGGGAGGCAAGGTCAGCATGTTGTTCGGCCTGACCAATGACGCGCTGGGCTACATACTGGCCAAGGAAGACTGGGGCGCGTTCCCGAGGTATGAATACATCAGCCGGACGTGCCTGGGCGAACGCACCGGGGAGATCCTTGAGGAAGAGTGCATGAAGCTGGTGGGGACCGTGGGCAGCGGTCAGTGACCCGTGGGCAATGAGGGTACGGGCTGGGACGTTGACGGGTGATGTTCGCGCCAGAGGAGGCGGAGGCCTTCGAGCGTGAGGTTGGGTTGGATGGCGGTGATTTCCTTCACGCCTTTCGCCATGAGTTCGGCGTAGCCGCCGGTGGCGACGACGGGCATGGAATCTTCCCCCAGGGCAGCGCGGAGCTCGGTGATGAGGCCGCGCACCAGCCCGCGGTAACCATGCACGGCCCCGACGAGCATGGCTTCCTCGGTGGACTTGCCGACCGGCGATTCCACGTCGCGGATCTTGATGCGGGGAAGCAGGGCCGTTTTTTCGTGGAGATAGTCCGTCATCGCGGCGAGGCCGGGGGCGATGATGCCGCCGGTGTAGGAACCGCGGGCATTGACGATGTCGAAGGTCACGGCGGTGCCGAAGTCCACCACGACCACCGGGGCCTTGAAGAAATGCCGGGCCGCCATGGCGTTGGCCAGGCGGTCGGGTCCGATCGTTTCCGGGCGTGGATAGTCGAGGCCGATGCCGCGGAGGGTGCGGTGGGTGAGGATGAGTGGGCGCAGGCCGAAGGCCTCGAGGAGGAGGGTGCGCGCGGCCCGGGTGGCGCGAGGGACGACGCTGCAGAGCACCGCGCCGCCGCAGGGGGTGCCGCCCGACATCCGGTCGAAGGCCCGTGCTGCGGCACCGGAGAACAGTTCACCTGTGGGAATGTCGACCTGTGCGAGCAGATGGTCCGGGGAGGCGAGTCCGGCGTGGCAATGCGTGTTGCCGATGTCGAGCAGGAGCAGTCGGGTGCATGATTCGCTCGAAGTTGCGGGTTTCATGGGGGCGTCATTTTTCGAGGGTCACATCGCCACCCACGATACGTTCCAGATGGCCGGCGTCGGTGCGGATGAGCAACGCGCCTTCGTCGTCCAGCGACTCGGCACGTCCGATCACACTCCTGGGTCCGGTGCTGACCGACACCAGGCGTCCGAGCGTGGTGCAATGGTCGGACCATTCGTCGACCAGCCTGCTGAAGTCATCTCCCAGCGCGAGCGCGTAGGTTTCGTCGAGTTCCCGGAGGATGGCCGCGGCCAGGGCAGGGCGGTCGAGGGTTCGGCCGATGACGATCTTGAGGGACGTGGCGGTGCCGCGGACGGCGGGGGGCAGTTCTTCCGGCTCGAGGTTGACGTTGACCCCGATGCCCAGGTTCGCGTGGCGGATCGAGTCCAATTCACCGGTGAGTTCCGTGAGGACGCCCGCGAATTTACGTCCGTCGATCATGAGGTCGTTGGGCCACTTGATCTCGGGGCGGACGGGGAGTTCGCGGCGGACGGCACGGGCCAGGGCGACGGCGGCGGCGACGGTGAGTCGTGTTGCGGCCTGGGGCCGGAGGGCGGGACGGAGAAGCACGGAGAACCAGAGGCCCTTGCCTGGTGGCGAAGCCCACGATCGGCCGAGCCGGCCGCGACCGCGGGTTTGGGATTCCGCGAACACGACGACGCCTTCCGGGACTCCGTCGCGGGCGAGCTTTTCGAGGACGTCGCTGGTCGATGTCGTTTCCTGGAAGACGCGGATATCGCGACCGACGGCGCGGACCGTGCCGAGTCGTGAGAGGAGGTCGTCGGCGTGGAGCAGGTTGGGGCAGGCGAGGAGGCGGTAGCCACGGTGCGGGCTGGCCTCGATCTGGTAGCCCACGCGGCGGAGTTCCTCGACCCGTGCCCAGATGGCGGCGCGTGTGACGCCGAGGCGGCTCGAGAGTTCGGCACCCGAGGCCCAGGCCACGGCGCGCAGTGTATTCAGGATGGCCGAGTCGAGGGTCACGGCGTGAGGAAATCGAGCCCGATGTCGACCGCCGGTGCGGAGTGCGTCAGCGCCCCGACCGAGACGAAGTCCACGCCCGTCTCGGCGATGGCCCGAACCGTGTCGAGGCGGACACCGCCGCTGGCTTCGGTGAGTGTGCGACCTCGGCAGATGGCGACCGCCTGGCGGAGCTGGTCGAGGCTCATGTTGTCGAGGAGGACGATATCCGCGCCCGCGTCGACGGCCTGGCGGACCTGGTCAAGGTGATCGGCCTCCACCTCGATTTTCAGATAGGGAAACCGGTGGCGGGCACGGGAAATGGCCACGGCGACGGCGTTGGGTGAGGCGTCCGCAAGGGCGGCGAGGTGGTTGTCCTTGATGAGGATGAGATCGTCGAGGCCGCGTCGGTGGTTGGTGCCGCGGCCGCAGGTGACCGCGTATTTCTCGAAGGTCCGCCAACCCGGGGTGGTCTTGCGGGTGTC
>CAIMTB010000564.1 GCA_903844265.1 uncultured Verrucomicrobiota bacterium | reverse complement strand
TCACACACGCGATATCCTGGCTTGCCAGCGCGAGACTCCAGTCCATCGCCTGCTTTTCCGAGCGGGTTGGAATCAGGACACCGGCGGGCGGCGCGCCAGCTCTGGCGGTTGTATCGAGGGCTTGCATCAAACTTTCCCCATTCAAACGCGCGCACCGTCACCTCGATGTGACGAATTGGCAAATGGGATTCCTGGATTCATCAAGCGTCATCATGGCGCTATGGAAGGGATTGAGCGGATGCGGTCGAGGATGTCGCGGGCGGCGGCGGCGGGGTCGGGTGCGGCGTAGATCGGGCGGCCTATGACGAGCCAATTGGCGCCGGCGGCGAGGGCTTCGAGGGGGCCGAGCGTGCGTTTCTGATCGTCGCCTGCGGCAGGGGGCGTGGTGCGAATGCCTGGGGTGACGAGTTGCAGGGAGGCGGGGAGGGACTTTCGGAGGGCGCTGAGTTCGAGGGGTGAACAGACCAGGCCGCGGAGTCCGGATTGCGCGGCGAGCTGGGCGAGGCGCTCGACCTGTTCGGCGACATTGGTTTCGAGGGTGACGCTGGCGAGTTGTGCGGAGTCCATGCTGGTGAGCACGGTGACGCCGAGCACGAGGGGGGCGGGGCGGCCGAGGGATCGGGCGGTTTCCTGGGCTGAGGCTTCGGCAGCCCGCATCATGTCGAGGCCGCCGCTGGTGTGGATCGTGAGCATCTGGACATCGAGTCGGACGGCGGCGGCGACGGCCTTGGCGACGGTATTCGGGATGTCGTGGAACTTCAGGTCGAGGAAGACCTGGGCGCCGGCTTCCCGCATGCGGCGGACGATGTCGGGGCCGGCGGAGGTGAAGAGTTCCATTCCGATCTTGAGGGCTCCGACCGATGGGCCGACGGAGTGGGCGAGTTGGACGGCGGCGTCGGCGGTGGGGACATCGAGGGCCACGATGATCGGGTTGTTCATCCGGGAAATTGAAGCGGCGCAGGGTGAGGGTTGGCGATGCCATTTCCTTTGGGTGGAACAGCAGGCTTTCCAACGGGCGGGTGGGCTGGGTGTAATTCGCGGCGTGACGGAATCAGGATCAGCAGTCGGTTCGGGCTCGGTGGGATTTGATCGGTTCGGGCTGCATTTCCCGCCGGGCCGCGACGTGCATCGGCGGGCATGGGTTTATTGGCTGGGATGGAGTCTTTCCCGGCTGATCTTCTCGACCTATTTCCGGTGGAAGGCGGCGGGATGGGAGCATGTGCCCCGGGAGGGGCCGGTGATTTTTGCGTCGAATCATGCGAGCTTTGCCGATCCCCCGCTGCTGGGTGCGATCTGTCCGCGGCCGATCAGCTATCTCGGGCGTGAATCCTTGTTTGCCAATCCGGTCACGTCCTGGATCTTCAGGTCGGTGGGGGCGGTGCCGGTGGACCGGGATGGTGCGAGCGGGAAGGGATTGAAGACGATCCTCGACCGCCTGATGGGGGGTGACGGCATCGTGCTTTTCCCGGAAGGCACGCGAACGCGCGATGGGCAGTTCCAGCCCGCGCGGGCGGGGGTCGGGCTTGTGGTGGTGAAGTCAGGGGCTCCGGTTGTGCCGGCGCGGGTTTTCGGGACATACGACGCGTTTGGGAAGCGGCATCGTTTCCCGAGGCCGAGGCCGGTGGCGGTGCGATTGGGTTCGCCGCTTTGGTTTCATGCCCAGATAGCGGAGGCATCAACCGCGCCGCGTGCGCGCGTGAAGGAGATTTACCAGGAAGTGGCCGACGACATCATGAAAGCGATCCAGCGATTGGAGAGGCCATGAGGAAACGAGACCGCCCGGGCGCGGGAATGATCCTGTGGACCGTGTGGGCGATGGTGTTCTGGATCGCTTCCGCGATGCAGTTGTCGGCGACGCGGATGGTGCCGCTGTCCGTCGAGCAGCTTGCCGGGGTCGCGGGCGTGGTGGTCCATGCGCGTGTCGAGTCGGTGGCGGCGGCTCGGGACAAGGAGGGGCGGGTTTTCACGCGCATCGGACTTCGCCGGATCGAGACCTGGAAAGGGCGGATGGAGACGGGCTCTTTCGAGATTGTGGCAGGGGGTGGTGTGTTGGGGGATCGCGAGGTGCGGGTGGTGGGGCAGGCTGTCTACGCGGTGGGTGAGGAGGTGGTGGCTTTCCTGGTGCGGAATCCCGACGGCGAATGGGTGACCGTCGGTTTGTCGCAGGGGCGTTTCTCGATTTGGCGGGACGCGGCGTCGGGGCAGCGGTACGCCGTGCGTCCGGTGGTTTCGGGGCATGACAGCCCGGCGGCGGCGCGTGATGTGGAGGCGGCGGTCTTGCGGTCGCTGACCCTTGAGGAACTCAAGCGCCGGACACAGGAGACCTCCAGGTGAATCGATCGCGCGCGATTCTGTCGTGGGTGATGGTCGTAGCGGGGTGGGGGCCGGCGGCGCCCGGTTTTGTGGGGTTGGCGGACCCGGAGGGGTTGCTCCAGCGGTGGGCATTGGATCCGACGGATCCGCGTGTGCCTGCGACCGCGGTGAATCGGTCGACACGTTCGATCGTGTATCACCTCGACGCTGCTGGCTGGTCGAAGACGAACAACGCCGCGGAGCTCATGGCGATTCGTTCGGCGTTTGACCAGTGGCAGGCGGTGGGAGGGACACAGCTGCGCTTTGAGGAGGGCGCGGCTGTTTCCGGGACGAAGGACATCCACAATGGCGACGGCGTGAACACGTTGTTCTGGTCGAACCAGCTGTTCGTCAACGGGGGTCGCGACAATCTCACCGGCGTCTTCGCGTTGACGTATGTGGCCGCGCTCGTCGATGGCAACGTGATCCTCGACGCCGACACCGTGTTCAATGGGAGCCAGTTCACGTGGTTCACGGACTTTACGAATCCCACCGACCGGTCGGTGTTCGTCGAGGCCGTGGCGGTGCACGAGATCGGGCATTTCGTCGGCCTGATGCATTCACCGGTGGGTGGTGCGACGATGCTGGCGGTGGGCGACATAGGCGTGAATTCGCAGGTGGGATTGGCCCAGGACGAGATCCTGGCGGCCCGTGCGCTGTACGGAACGGCGTCGACCGTCGCGGCTGCGGGGCGTGTCACCGGGACGGTGGCGATCAATGGGCAGCCGGTGCTCGGTGCTGCTGTCTTCGCGGAAGACGTGAAGGGAACGCTCGTGGCAGGCACCGTGACCGGCAGCAACGGGGTCTATGAATTGCCGTTGCTCCCGCCGGGCGGGTACACGGTGCGGACCGCGCCGCTCGATCCGTATGCAACGGCGAATTATCTCGTGCGCGGTGCGGACATTGCGCCGCAGTTCCAAGGGGCGGACTCGGATTATATGCCGTCGGCGGATCGCTTGGTGACGGTGACGGCCGGGGGGACGGCGAAGGTCGATTTCCCGGTAGCCTCGGCGAGTCCGTTGCGGATCGTGCGGCTGCTTCGGCCGTCGGCGGATCTGGTTGCGCCCTCATTCAACAACAAGCCGGTGAGCGTGCTGCCGGCGGGGCAGACGGTTTATCTGGGGGTGCTCACCCCGTTGCCTCTGCTGGGCAGCGAGAAGATCCGGATCACGGGCGACGGCCTGACGGTCGTGGGTCCGGTGGAGACGCGTGTGCGGGTGCTTGGAAGCGCGTCGCTCGTGGCGGTACCCGTGCGCGTGGAGACGAATGCGACTCCTGGGCTGCGAAGTTTCCGCCTTGATCGCGGCCCGAGTTTCGCGTGGGCGCACGGATTCCTGGAGGTCCTGCCTCCGTATCCCGACGTGAATTTCGACGGACTCGATGATCGTTTCCAGAGGCGGTACTGGGCCCGCTTCACCGGGCCGGACGCGGCACCGTCGGCGGATCCGGACGGTGACGGCTTCACCAACGGGTGGGAATTCCGGACCGGGACGGATCCGACGAACCGGTTGTCGGCGCGATTCGAGATCCAATCGGTTCGGGTGACCGCCGCGGGTGCGCGGGTGGTGTCGCAGACGGCGAACGGGAAGAGATTCCAATTGTTCGGGCGCGACACCGTGGCCGGGGCGGACTGGAAGCCGGTGGGTGCGCCTGTGGCGGCGACGGGTGAGACCACCGAGTTTGCGGATCCATCGGCCACGACGGGCGTGCGGTTCTACAGGGTGCAGTTGCTGCCGTAGCGGGGGCGGCGGACCTCAGAAGGTGACCAGTTTCAGTTCCTTGAGGGCGTTGAGGAGGAACTGGAAGGCGATTGCGGCGAGGAGCAGGCCCATGACTCGCTCGACGAGCTTCATGGCGATGGGGCCGAGCCAGCGCGCGCCGCGTGCGCCGATTGCGAGGACCACAAATGAAATCCAACAGACCGCACCTATCACAAGGGCGAGGGCGGCGAGTTTGGGGGCCGAGTCGGCCTTGTTGAAGAGGAGGATGGCGGTGGAGATGGCTCCGGGTCCTGCGAGCAGCGGGGTTGCGAGGGGCGTGATCGCGATGTCGTCCTTTTCGGCGCCCTCGGCCGTTTCCTCGTGGGTTTCCTTCACCCGCGACCGCTGGCCGCGGAGCATGTCGAGGGCGACGAGGAGGAGGATGACGCTTGCGGCCATCTGGAAGGCGGGGACGGTGATGCCGAGCAGTTGGAAGATCCAACGTCCGAGGAAGGCGAACACGAGCAGGATCGCGGCGGCGATCAGGCATGCCGTGCGTGCCATGTTGATACGCTTCCCGACGACGGCTCCCGGCGTCATGGCGAGGAAGACCGGCACCGTTGCGATCGGATCCATGATCACGAACAGGGAGCTGAACGCGAAGATCGTGTACTCGGAGAGTGTCACCCCTCCGGCAGCGTGAGGCCTGCCCGAGCCGCAAACAAGCGCCCGAAGGCTCCCTGGCGCATGGCGAAATCGTCCTGACGCCCCATCGCTTTGGATGTCACATCCCAATAAGGGGACGGGTCTTGAGTTGGATCGTCACAGTATAGAGGGACAGGTCTTTGATGGGGTGTGATGGATCGGGATGCGGTCTGCCCTTGGAGAAGCAGGGGATTCAACCTGTGATATGCGGGGCCGATTCCTCCACGGCGCAGGGTGCGAGCACGGCGTCGGTCATGCCGTGGATGATCTTCTTGTCACCCGGACAGACCGTGGCGAGCACGCCGCCGAGGTGGGGGCGGGAATGATCGCCGTCGCCATGGACGAAATAATAGGGGCAGAGGCGGACGCGGCCGGTCATTGGGACGACGGTGGAGGCGTTGAAATCGAACCAGGCGAAGTCCGAGAGCCGCGGCTTATGGTAGCGCTGGAGGACGTACGGCGAGCGGGGCCACGAGGTCAGGGCGTTGTCGACAGCCTTGGCCCAGTCGACGGAACTGAGGTCGCTGCCGAGATGGACGCCGCGGGCGCCCCAGGCGAGTTCCGAATAACCGGAGACCTTCAGGATCAGGTCCCGTTCGCGTTGTGACAATGTCTTGAGTTGCTGCCAGTCGGTGAGGTCGAGGCCGGGATAGGCTGCGTGGGGTGGAAGCGGTGTGGGATCGATGATCCAGGTCTGGGGTACGATCTTGAGGAGCCGATGAAGGAAGCCCTCGCCGAGTTCCTGTCGCCAGAAGGTCTGGAGATTCCTGTTCCAAAGCAGCGCGAGCAGGAGTTTTTCCTCAAACAGCGGTCTTGGCGGCGGAGTGAGTCGGATTTCCTTGCGACGGGCGGCCTCGAAGAGCGGGTTTGCGCCCGGGACATTGGCGAGGTCGAAGAGTTCGAAGAATCGGTAGACGGCCTCGCCCGGCGCCGGGTCGGCGAAGTCCGCACGGTGCAGGGTGAACTGGGGGCCCGGGAGTCCTTGCGCCAGCCATTCCATTTCCGGGCGGTAGGCAGCGGCCTCCTCGGACACCACGATGTGGACGCGCGACGCCGATCCGAAAATGCCGGCGAATCCGGAGCGCATCCTTTCCGCGGAGCCCAGCATCGGGCCGGCGCCGGACGGATTTGCCGACATCCGGGATGCGCTGGCGTGCGTTTCATAGAGCCACGTGGTGAGCCCGATGCCGCCGGGGACGGAATCGAGTTCGGTGATGGCGAGGCCGGAATCGGTGAGGAGCAGGTCGGGGCGGATGACGCGCGGGAGTTCGTTCTTGAGCGCCGCATCGCGTTGGAGTTCGACCAGGTGGGCGGGCTTTCCTTGATCGAGGAGTCCGGCAACCCAGGCGGGGGCCTTCCCTTCGGTACTTCGTCGGTAGAGTAGATTGGCCGCGCGATAGAACTGATGCAGCACCCGGCCGAGTTCCTCGATTTCGCGGGCAAGCTCGGCGCTGATCCGAAACGGCCCGATCGCGGTACGCCAATGTTGGTCGGCGAAAAGCCCCCCAGGCGGCAGGTGGTCACGAACGAACCGGGCGCGATCGCCGGCAGCGGCTGAGTGAGTGGGCGTGGTCAGGACTGGCGAATCCACAGGCAAGGGTAGTGTGGAATCTCGGCGGATTCATCCGCAAATCTCGGACCGCGGGGGCGACGTCGGGGGTGCGGCGACTTCCCTGAGGGTCGCGTGTCACGGTGTCACGGACGATCCATCGGCTGGGTGAATTCCAGTTCCATCTCGCCCTTGGGGATCGCCACGCGTTGTGTCGGACCCTTGGGCCATTGGACCAGGATCGACTCGGCGTCGTCGGGGGCTGCGAGGAGAAGCGTCGAGGAGTCCTGCGACATGTATCCCCCCCCAAGCCGGATCTCATGCAGCGGCCCGGGTCGGCCACCCTTGGACTCGACGCGTGCCGTGGCGCCGATCGCCTGCGGGTTTTCGGGGCGTCCACGGAGAACCAGTCGGATGCAGGGACGGCCGAGCGCGTTTCGATAGAGCAGGGAAATGCCGCGGTTCTGACCGATCACGAGGTCGGGTCGACCGTCGTGATCGAAATCACAGACCGCGGCGCCGCGACCTTCTCCCACGACGGTGATGCCGCTCTCAAGTGGAGGCACTGCCACAAATCCACCGTGGCCGTCACCGCGGAGCCAGGTCCCGTATCCGGCGTCCAGACGGCTTTCTGAAGGACTCACGACGAAGGCATTTTGCGCGAGGACGAGATCCTCCGTGCCGTTCCCGTCGAAGTCAGCCACGGCGATTCCGAAGACTGGCGCGACCTGGCTTTCGAGTGGAAGCGGGTGGGCTTCGAAAGTTTCCCCGCGATTCAGAAATACCATCGAATCGAGCGTGACCGCCCGGACTTCACGCATGGGCGGCAGGCCGGCGGCGAGGACATCGTCCACGGTGGCGCGGGCAAATGCGGAGTAGGTGGGGAACGAGGCGGGCAACGACGGGAATACGGAGCCCAACGCCATCCGGTCGCGGGTGGGGACGTATTTCCGGAGGTCCAGGTCGAATCGTGATTCGATCAATCCCAGCGTTCCCGCGCCCTCGATCTCGCTGAAGCTCATGCGCAGCGGGTGATCAGGAGTCGGGTTTCGCGAGGTGTTCCGTCCCCAATTACCCGCCACCAGGTCGATCCTCCCGTCGCCGTCGAAGTCGCCGGCTGCGATGGAGTTCCACCAACCCGTCAGGGCGTCGAGTCGTGTGTCGATCGGGGGCAGGCCATGGCCGGGGAACCATCGCACGGGAGGGTTCCATTCCACCGGCTTGCCATGCTCGCTTCGGAAGATGCGAAGGGGTCCCCATTCACAGGCGAGGACCAACTCTGGCCGATGGTCGAGGTCGAGGTCGGTGAACGTGGCTCCATTCACCAGCCCGACTCTTGAAAGCACCCGCGTGGCGTTGGTGTCGATCACCAGGTGCCCCCCGTCGTTGTGGAGAAGCGATGAGGAAGCCGCTTCCGGGTAACGGCCCGGGATCACCCGGCCCCCGACGAACAGTTCGAGACCTCCGTCGCCATCGAAATCGCCCATTGCCAGGGCGCCTGCGGACTCGGTCCCTGGCAGGGAAATGTCATCGGACCGGCCGGTGACCAGCGAGAGTTGCCGGAGGCCAGGCGCGGATTGGCCGGCGGGGAATTCATAGCGGTCGAGGCCGGCGAGCAGCAGGAGGTTGTCGGGCCCAGGTCGCCAGCAGAGGAGACCCGTGACATCGCGGTCCATCGGCACCTGGAGCATCTGGGCTTTCTGGGGGATGAACCCGCCCTGTCCATCGTTGCGGAACACGGCGATGCGGCCCCCGCGTCCGGCGCCGATCAGGAGGTCCTCCCATCCGTCGCCATTGAAATCGTACCAGGCGACCGCGGGACCGGGTTGGGCCAGCGCGTGTGGGAGCAGGGGTTGCCTCGTGAATTCATCGAAGGGCGCGTCGACGTGCTGCTGGCCGAGGACGCGGCTGCGGTCCTCGAAGAAAGGCGTTGCCGGGGGAGGGGGCACGGACGCTGGCGTCGGCGGCGATGCCGGGCTCGCGTCGGGTTCGGCGATCTCGACCAGGCGGTTGGCCGGGACTGCGTGGACGACGCTTTGTCTGCCGCTGCGCCAGTGCACTTCGACCGTCGCGAGGTTCGTGTCGTTTCCCGCGGCGAAGGTTCGCATCGGGTCATCCGAGGAGAGGTATCGTCCGCCGCAGATCATCTCCTGGGATTGCGTTTGCAGTCCCGGAACGATGACCCGTATCTGCGCGCCGATGCCGCGGGTATTGCCGTCCCGGCCGAGCAAGCGGACGGCGATGCGGGGCGCGGTGGAGTCGTTCCGGTAGAGGAGCGGGCCCTCGTTGAGGCAGTTCACCACGAGGTCGAGGTCCCCGTCGTTGTCCAGGTCCGCGAGCGCCATGCCCTGGGAGATGCGGCGCGAGTCGAATCCCCAGGACTCTCCGACCTCCTCGAAGGTGAGGTC
>CAIMTB010000563.1 GCA_903844265.1 uncultured Verrucomicrobiota bacterium | reverse complement strand
GGGGAGTGGAGAATCGCCCAAGGTCTCTGACCGGGGTTGTCATGGTGGCTCCTGTAGAAGATGGGGCACATGAACGAAGTCCCGTCTGCAGCCCCGGTGATTGGCCCCGGTGACCCCACGCTGGCCCAGCGCTCGAGCGAACCCACCGGCCCACCGCCATCGGTGGACGCAGCGCCCAGCGCCAGCCGTTGGCACCACGTGTTGGAGCGTGCAGCAGCGATGGGATTGGACCTGTCCATCGATGGCGTTGATACCACGAACTGGGTGTCGGCGGTGGACCTGTTCCCCTGGTGGATGTTGGAGGTGCTCGACGGCGAGCGCGCCGACTCCCGGCAGTGGCACCTTGGAAAACTGCTGGTGTCCCGTCGCTACAACATCTCGGTCGGCGAATCGGAGCATCGCCTGGCCTGGCAGACATTCACGGCCTGCCTGCCTGTCGGTTCCCGCGACGAGGTTCGGCAGATGCTCCTGGAGATTGTCCGGGAGTGTGCAGCCTTCGGCGAGGGGGTGTCCGATCGGCCCGCGGTGGCAGCCCTGTGCGGGCTCGCCCACCTGCGGCGCACGGAGCCCGGTGGATCCCAGGGTCGGGACGCCTTCGAGGAAGCGGTCTGGGCTCTTGTCCCGGGGAAATTGGAGCACATGGATGCGCTTCGGGCCGCCTGCCGGTTGACTGCCGAGTCGGGGATCCGCTCCTTGGTTGGAGCCATCGTGGAGATCGCCCGGAAGGAAGTGCCGGCGTTGATGCTCGATGCGTGCGGGTGTCTCGCCAGGCTTGGACCCGAGGGCGCCGCTGCGTTGCAGGCGCTGCCGGGTCAGGTCGGCGCGAAGGTCAGCACGCTGGTGCAGGCGTTGATCGATGCCTGGGAGCGCCACGATTTCGACGGGCTCGACCCTTCGTTCAATTCCGAGCAGTGGCACGTCCGCGGCGCGGCCGCGCGGTTCCTCTCGGATCTTGTGGTCGCTGGCGGTCCGGGCGGCCCGGCTCTCGAGATCCTGCTGGCCCGATTCCGCGTCGAGGAGGATTGCGACGTGAAGACGCTCCTGGCCGAGTCGCTGGGTGAAGTGCTCCACCGCTGCGGTTCCGGCGGGGCAGGGCGGGTCCTGACGTTGATCCAGGAGCTGGGAGGAGAGGGAAACAGTCAACATCTGCTGGATGCGCTGACCTTCTCGGGACAACCCGGCGTCCCTGCCGAACAACTGGAATCGCTGCGCCCCCTGTTCGAGAAGGGTGACCGCTACGGGGCCGCGGCGCTCAACCGCTGCCTGGCCTTCCAGGAAGGCGTCCGCCCGAGTGTCCTCGACTGGATCCATGTGCCGGTGGTGAAGGCGTTGCAATGGAGCCGGATCCGGCTGCCGGCGTCCGTCGCAGGTTGGTTCACGTCCACGCCGGACATCGAGGGACATCAGGTGACGGCCGCCATACTGCGCGAGGTGGAGCTCGAGCATGCCGGCAACCTCGCCGCCCAGTTCCTGCGGCATCATCCGGAGTTGGTGCACGTCTGGGAACGACTGGCGTGCCTCTATCTCAATTCAGGCACGCCCGCCGTCTGGTCGCTGTTGGCCTCGGCGCTGGCGGGGACGCCACACGCGGTGTCGATGCATCCGGCCGAACTGCGCTGTGCCCTCGGGGCGTCATGTGCCCCGGCCCCACGGTTCTCGTGGTCGGCGGTTGGGCGATTGGTGGCGGTGGCCGCCAGTCCGGTGAGCCACGCCCGGGACGCGATCCGGCTCCTTGGGTCGATGGGCCCCGAGGCGCGGGAGTTGGCCCGCCACGCCCTCGGCACGATTCCCTCGGGGCGCACCTCCCTGACCGGGATGGCGGCGTTGCCTCCCCCGGTTGGCATCGGCCCGAGCCAGGCGCCACCGGGATCCCTTGGCACCATGGCTTCCCGGGCGCCCGGGCCGGGTGCCTTTCCGCTCGAATTCCAGCCGATGTTCTCACTCCGGCCCCGGGCCTTTACACAAGGCGCAAGGGCCATCGATGGCTTGGTGGTGGGGGCCCTCCATTGGGCGGAGTGGGGTGCTGACCTGATGTCGTGGCAGGACGCCACCAAGACTTCGGCCGTGGTGGAGGAGGCCCCGATTGAGAGGGTTCAGCAGGCCATCGTGGCTTGCGGCATGTCGGGTCGGCCGGGGCTGGTACGACTCATCAGGAACCTGGGCCAGGCGGCTGGTCCGGCGTGTCGTCAGGGGGGGCTTGGGCCGCTTGTCGGCGTCCTGGTGGACCGGGTGATGGCCGAGCCGGAGGCGACCCCTGAGCCGCAGCCCAAGCCGGCCTCGCCGTCGACTCCGTCACGGGTCGACTCCTCGGACGACGTGATCGACATGGACGACTTCCTGAGGAGCCTGAACGAGGAATGATGGGATACAGAAAGGAAAAACGAAGATGATGACCATGCGTGCACAGAGGGTGTTGCTCCGCGGCTTCCGCGGGGCTGAGGAACAGGAAGCGGCCCAGGCGTTGACCGCCGCCGGGCATTCGATGGCCCAGACCTTGTCGGGGGCGGACCTCGTGGTGCTGGGATCGGAGGGTGGGGATCGTGTGGCGGCGTTGGCGCGGGAACGCCAGTTGTCGGTGGTGACCTGGACGGAGCTCCAGCAGCGTCTCGGGCCCGGTCGAAGTTCGAGGCCCGTGAAGCGCCTGCGCCGATCGGCCGTGGAGATTGGCCCGGAACGGGTCCGGATCCTCGACGTCGAATTGTCCCGGCGTGGGCACACGGGGCCCATGGTGCCCACGGCCGAACGCTTCTCCTCCATCTGCCTGGACACACCGTTCCTGCAGGCGGCCCGGGCGGTGGCGCTTGGTATTTCCCATCGGTTGCCGACCTCGCTCGAGGGCCATACCGCCGCCTCCAAGACCACCGTTGTAATCTGGCTGGCCCATCTCCTTGGCCAGCCGGTGCAGCGGCTCAACCTCAACGGCCAGACGGACACCGGGGAATTGGTCGGGCGCTATGTCCCCGCGCGGAATGGGGATGACTGGGACGTGGTGGGGTTGGCAGCGCTGGGTTCCCGGCTGCAGCCCGTGACCCGGGAGTTGCTGGCGTTGGCGGCGGGTGAAGGGCGGCCACTGAACTGGGCCGAGCGTGCGGTGATCGCCGGGACCGAACGGTTGCCGGACCAGCGCTGGCGATTCCAGGAGGGCGTGATCCCGGCGGCCCTGAGGCACGGGCACTGGGTGTTGCTCGATGAATTGAACCTGGCCGAGCCACAGATCCTCGAACGCCTGAACCCGGTGTTGGAGACGCCGCCGAGTCTCCTGTTATCCGAGGGCGACCACACCCTCTGGGGCCCGGGCGGACTGCCAGTGCATCCGGACTTCAGGATCCTGGCGACGATGAACCCCGCCGAATATGCCGGACGCTCGGTGATGAGCCCGGCGTTCCGGGATCGCTGGGTGAACTGGTTCCACGCCGGTGCGCCCGGGGAGGCCGAGTTCCTGGCGCAACTGCGGTTCCTGGCCCATGGGGAACATCCCGAGGTGATCCATGGAGACTGGGTTTACCAGGGGACGCCCTCGGCGCCTGTTCTTCCCGAGCTTGGGGAGATGCCTGGCAGCGAAGAACTGCTCGCCGCCATGTCCCGGTTCCATGCGTCGATGGCGACGGCGGGTGCCGAGGGTGGTCGTGGTCCGACACTGGGTCGGTCGCGCCGGGAACGCTATGTGTTCACGCGGCGCAGCCTGGACGCCTGTATGCGGGTATGGGCTCGCCTGCGACGGGAAGAGCCTTTGGTGTGCCCGAAGGCGCAATTGACGGAAGTCCTCACGACCTTCTACTGGCACCGGTTGGGGAGCGCGCCAGACCGCAAGGCGGCGCAGGGTCTGGCCCAGGCGGCAGGCCTGCCCGTTGGAGAGGACGCGTGAGAACGAGCGGTCCCATCGACATCGAGGCTGATCTCGAGGAGTTGCGCCAACTGGCCTGCCTTGTGGCCGGTGAACCTGACCTGCAACTCGTGGAGGGGTCCGCCGGGAGCGGTTGGTCGTACTCGCACGGGAAGCGCCGGATCTCGATGGACGGGCACCGGCTGCGGGTCGAGACGCGGGATTTCAATCGTGGCCTCGTCCTCCACGAATCGGCGCACGCCGCGATTACGCGGCTCCACGAGATCGTGAGGGGCGACTACTTTCGTCGGCGTGACGTGTTCAGCCTGATCAACGCGATGGAGGATTGCCGCATCGAGACCTGGTTGGCGGAGCGGTTTCCCGGGTCGCGACGATGGATCCGGGAGTACAATGATATCCTGATCCGCACGGTGTTGCCTGGACCCGGTCCCGATTCGGACGGGAAGCCGACGCTTGGACTGTTCGTTGCAGGCTTGATGGCGTGCTGGTGGCGCGGTCGGGAGAACGTCGTTTTGCCGGATGCGCTCAAGCCGCTCGTCGAGGAGGCATGGCCGGCCGTCGAGGCGATCTGCAAGGCCTTGCCGGAATCCGGGACTTCGCCGTTGGAGAGCAATGCCCGCTATCGGTCCGATCCCGTGAGCGGCTTGTACTTGGCCGCCGACGTCCAGGGTCCGCCGGACGCATGGGAGATGGAGATCCGGGTAAGCCAGGCGGCGATGTGGCGTGCGTTCAGCGAGGGGATCCTGCCCATCGCACGCCGGTTGGCGCCGCCCTCGGGGTCGGGTCGCATGTCCCAGGAGCAGCAGAAGCTCTTCGAGCGGTTCCTGCAGGAACATCATCTCGGGCCAGGGGGGCAGGCAGGTGGTGGGTTTTCTCCGCCGATGGGAAGCCGAGGGTGGGCGCGGGGCGCGGGGTCGGGGATGAGCCTGCCCATGCTGCAGCGCGGCGCGGCAAGCGACGGACAGGATGCCCGCTGGGATCCGGATCCCGAGGCGTATGCCCGAGCCGTGCGATCACAGGAGAGCGCCATCGAGCGCCTGGGCACGACCGTGCTTCGGCTCCTGCAACCGCAGACGCAGCGGCGTTGGTCCGGGCCGCACCGGGCAGGAACGAGGCTGAACCTCGCGGGCGCCCGACGTGCCGAAGGAGATCCGAGGCGGTTCGACGAGGTGTGGGACCGGCAGAGTTCGCCTTCCCGTCCCGATCCGCTGGTCGTCCTGTTGCTCGATCGATCCGGTTCGATGGAGGGTCCGAAGATGGCGGCCACATTCGAAGCGGTGGTCCTCCTCGTGGAGGTATGCCATCGACTCGAGATCGCCTTGGGGATCTACACTTTCAGCCACGACTGCGAGCGCCTGCTCGATTGGCAGGAGTCATTGGATGCGGCCGTGTGCGGGAGGATCGGTGGATTGCCCCGGGCCGCGAACGGGGGGACCCGGCTGGAACGTTCACTGATGCAGGTCCACGGTGAAATGGCGGCAAGCGGGTTCACGGATCCGTTCCTGGTCGTCCTGAGCGATGGGGACCTGGATGACGACGAGAACCCCAGGGGCGTGGTGCGTGCCATGGAGGGAGACGGGATTCGGGTCATGGGCCTGGGGTTGGGTCCCGGGACGGAGGCGTTGGGTGGCCACATTGCGAACAGCCGCACCAACCTGGAGCCGTCAAAGGTCCCGTCGGCTTTTGCCGAGTTGCTGGTGCGGGCGGTGCGGGGTAACCAGCCCTCGAAGTAGCCCCTGGCGTGCCGTGGCGGCGATCCTTCACATTGCGGAGGATTGCAGCCAGTGGAGGTCCTTCCAGTGTGACTCGGGGCGCTTCGACGGGTTTGGTCTGGGTGCTCCTGGACGTTCTGCTGAAGCGCTCGGGAGGTGGACCCGCGATCCGCTGGCTTGGAATTCCCACCAAGAGTGACCGACCTTGTCAGCCAGTTCCGGCACGATGACCGGCGCGCATGATGATGACTAAAAACGCTTCGACCTTCCCTGATCCAATGGGTCCAACGCCCACCCGACGAGGCTTTGCCGGTTTGTGGCGTTGGGGGCTCGGTGCGCTGGTGCTGGCCTTGGCGGGCGTCGGTGCGGTCTTGCATCAGCCTGTCCCGACGGTTCTGCCTTCGCCCCGCCACGACGGCTTGCTGGCGCTGGTCGAGATCCCGCAGGCCGGGCCGGCCTGGGCCATGCTTGGTGCCGCAAAATCGTGGGGAGGGAGGACAGCGTTCAGGGTCGACCCGCTGCATCCGGAAATCCGGATCCGGCAGGTGGACGGTGAGGTTGGTGCGGCTTGGACCGTGCGGCGGACGGGGGATGTGTCCGCCGAACTGGGTGTTCTGCGCTGGGACGGGCGCTCGCTTCGTTTCTTCCCCGCCGAGCCCACGAACGAGGTCTTGGTTCTGCCGCTGCGCGAGGTGACGGCCCTGACGTTCGTCGAAGCCAAGGCAGGGTTGCGGATCTTCGAACGGGGCATGAGCGGGCAGTTCAGTTCGCTGCGGCCTTCATGGCATGCCCCCGGTCAGTTGGACCGCATGCTCGAGAAGAAATCGGCAGAGCGCGACACCCGGGCCTTTGGCGACTTCTCCGAGCTTTTCAGTGAGACCGCCGGGGATCGTCCAGGATGGAAGGTGTTTGCCGATACGTCCGACCACCGCACCTGGTGGTGCGAAAGCTGGCAGGTGGTGTACCACCGGAGCGCAGGGGCCCTCAGTGTTCTCCGGTGTGGTTACGACGATGGGGGTGGGGCGCACGGATGTTACGGATCGACGGGCTCGAACTTCATCGAGGGGGCCGAGGGCATCGAGTCTCTCAACTTCGCCGACCTTTTCTGGGATCCGAACGGCTGGCAGGCTGACGTGCGCCGCCTGTTGCTGGAGGATCTCAGGCGGCAGGGGGCCTCCTGGGCGCAGCCCGAAGGGCCACCGCCCATATTGGGGTCGATGCTCGCGTTGGACGCCGAGGAATTGGAGGGACTGGACTTCACTGCCTCGGCGGACGGGGTGTTTGTGCACTTCGATCCCTACGAAGCGGGGTGCTATCTGGAAGGTTGGTACATCGTGGCGTTGCCCTGGCGGGCCCTGACCCCCTGGGTGCGAGCGGATGTGGTGGAGGCGTTCACCGCCACGCCGGCGATTCCTGGCGTCCCCATCCTCCCTTCGCCCGTGCGGAAAGACCAGGTTGGCGCGGGGGGTTGGGGTCCGCACCCGACCATTACGGTTGCCGCGCACCGAAATTGACCCGTCTCTGCCCACGGAAAGTGAGCCACCGGGCGGCGGATGATTCTCCACTTCCCAAAAAATCCAAGCCCTTCAACTGCCGTTTCCAGCTCAGTGCCCGCTTCCCGTGCTGGCCTCCGCAAGCCGTGCCGGGAGGTGCATGATGGCGACAGCCTCGGCCTGGTCACTCATGGCGTAAGAATCATCGCCCGGGTGCACCACGAAGAGTCGGTCCAGCTTCAAGTCGGCCAGTGCAATGTGCATGGACTTCGTCAGGGACGGCGCGTCCCCGTACTTGAACTCAAACCCGTATCTGCGCCCGCGCCAGTGGACCAGCAGATCGAGTTCCGCTCCGCCGTGAGTCGCCCAGAAGTAGGCGTCGCGGTCGCCGGTGACACTCAAGACCTGCTCCAGGGCGAATCCCTCCCAGGACGCGCCCAGTTTGGGGTGTGCTTCCAGATCCTCGAATGCCGGCTGGCGCATCAGGCAGTGCAGGAGTCCTGAGTCCCGAACATAGACCTTCGGTGCCTTGACCTGCCGCTTGGCCACGTTCTCGTGCCACGGCTGAAGCTGCCGGACCATGAAGGTCGAACTCAGGAGGTCCAGATACTTGCGCATCGTGGGCTCGGATGCGCCGAGGGAACGCGCCAGCTCCGAACCCTTCCACACCTGCGCGTGGTAATGTGTCAGCATCGTCCAGAAGCGCCGCAGGGTCGCCGCCGCGATGGTGATGCCCAGTTGCGGCATGTCCCGCTCCAGCAGCGTGCGCACGAATTCCTCCTGCCACTGCCGGCTGGCGGCGTCCGTGGCGGCCAGGTAGGCCCGCGGAAATCCGCCCCGCCACCACAACTTCCGCCACTCGCCCGGGCCCACTTCCTGCAGGTTGAAACCTGCGATGTCCACCATCGCCACCCGCCCCGCCAAGGACTCCGACACGCCGCGGACGATTGCCGGCGACGCGCTGCCGGTCAGAAGAAAACGCGCCTTCAGGGGTGCGCGGTCGGCAAGCACCCGCAGCAGGGCGAATAAGTCCGGCTTTCGCTGGACCTCATCGAACACCACGAGCCCTTCCAACCGTTCCAACGTCACCTTTGGCGCCGCCAGACGCGCCAGCGCATCCACGTCCTCCAGGTCGAAGAAGTGGCTCGGTTGCTCGCCGGCAATCACCCTTGCCAATGTCGTCTTGCCCACCTGCCTCGGTCCGAGCACGGAAACGACCGGAAAGTTCGTCAGCCTTTCCCGGATGACCTCCAGATAATGGGCACGTGTTACCATGCTGCAGTCGCGATTGATTGAAAACTAAAACAGCTCGCTTAGAATTTCAAGAACGTCCTTGATCGCCTTTCATGGCAGCGGGTTTCGGGTGCGAACGGTCCCTTTCGGACACGGTCGGCATGGGACGCGCGCTCGTTCGGGACTTTCCTGCCGGCGATGATCTGCTGCCGTGCCGTGCCGGTTGCCGCCGTCCGCTCGAGTTCCTGGAACACTGCGCGCAGTCCGTGCCGGAAAATCCCGCCGGCAAAACCGATGCCTGCCGGCGCTGGC
>CAIMTB010000562.1 GCA_903844265.1 uncultured Verrucomicrobiota bacterium | reverse complement strand
GTCGTTGGGAAGCTTGAGACGACGCGCACGCATGGACGGAAGAAGGAGGAGGGAAGACGCCGAGTCAATCATATAAAAAACCTGTCCCTTAATGTGGTGTCTCGGGAATGCGGCGACCCGTCACCACGGGATGACTTGCCCGTTGACGGGACAGCAATGACCTCGTGAACCTCGGGGTCCGATGTCGAGAATCCAGCGCGCGCTTCTCTCCGTATCCGACAAGACGGGTCTCGTTCCGTTCGCCCAGACCCTCGTCACGGCCGGGGTGGAACTTATCTCCACCGGCGGGACCGCCAAGGCTCTCCGTGAGGCGGGGCTCCCGGTGATCGAGCTCGGGGTCTACACCGGGTTTCCCGAGATGCTCGACGGCCGCGTGAAGACCCTCCATCCCAGGGTCCACGGCGGCCTGCTCTACATCCGCGGCAATGCAGAACACGAATCTGCCGTCGCGCACCATGGGATCCCTCCCATCGACCTCGTCGTGGTGAACCTCTACCCGTTCGAAGCCACGGTTGCGCGACCCGGGGTCAGCCTGCACGACGCCATTGAGAACATCGACATCGGCGGCCCGTCGATGCTCCGCAGCGCAGCCAAGAACCACGAGAGCGTCACGGTCATCACAGACCCCGCCGACTACGCGACCGTGGCGGAGCAGGTCCGCGAGCAGGGATGCACGACGCTCGAGTTGCGACGTCGCCTGGCAGCCAAGGTCTACGCCCGGACAGCGGCGTACGACGCTGCCATTGCCGCCCATCTCCAAACCGAATTCGGCGGGTCCGAGGAGCTTCCGGCCACCCTGACACTCGCCCCGCGGCTCGCCCAACCGCTGCGCTACGGTGAGAATCCGCACCAAAAGGCCGCTCTTTACGGGCGCTTCGGGGAGTTCTACGAGCAGCTCCATGGGAAGGAGCTTTCCTACAACAACATCCTCGATCTTACGGCCGCTGCCGCATTGATCGCCGAGTTCGCCACCGACGATCCCACGCTCGCCATCCTCAAGCACACCAATCCCTGCGGGGTCGCCCAGGGGGCTTCGCTGCGCGAAGCCTGGGATCAAGCCTTCGCCACAGACAAGCAGGCGCCCTTCGGCGGAATCATCGTCACCAACCGCGCTCTCGACCTGCCCTGCGCCGAGGCCATCGCCGAGATCTTCAGTGAAGTCATCGTTGCCCCCGACTTCGCCCCCGACGCCCTTGCCCTGCTCCAGAAGAAGAAAAACCTGAGGCTGCTCCGCCTGAAGAAAGACCCCGCCTCGTCCGAAACCTGGGACCTGCGGAGTGTCGGTGCCGGTTCATTCCTGCTTCAGCAGCGCGACATGAAACCAACCACCGCAGCGGACCTCAAGACCGTCACACGCCGCGCGCCGGCGTCCACGGAGGAGAGGGCCATGCTCTTCGGATGGCGCGTGGTGAAACACTTGAAATCCAACGCCATCGTCTACGTCAGCGCCGATGCCTCCGGCCACGGGCGCACCCTGGGGATCGGCGCAGGTCAGATGAGCCGCGTGGATTCGAGCCGGATCGCAGTATGGAAAGCGGGCGAAGCCGGGCTCTCGTTGACCGGCAGCGTGGTCTGCAGCGATGCGTTCTTCCCGTTTGCGGACGGACTGGTCGCCGCCGGCGCCGCCGGTGCGACGGCCGCGATCCAGCCTGGCGGGTCCATGCGTGACGCGGAGGTGATCCAGGCGGCCAACGAACGTGACATGGCCATGGTGTTCACAGGCACCCGGCATTTCCGGCATTGAGGTTGGCGAACCCCACGCCGGAGATCCGCCCAGCCGATCGATCAGCCGATCCGCTCAGCCCAACGGCTCTTCGTCCGGACCGTCGACGGGAAACCCGGGCTCAGTCTGCACCAAACCCGGTCCTAACGCGTAACGGCGGAGGTACTTCAAGGCAATCTGCAGGTCCCTGGCCGGGGCCGACTCGATGAGAAGCGTGGCACCGGTCACCGGGTGTTTCAGCTCAAGCGAGGAGGCGTGGAGCGCCGTGCGGTTCATGAGCGGGCGCTCGGGCCGGCTCTTCCTTGCACGATAGCCGGGCTTGATTTCGGAGAGCCACAGCGGCTTTCCGGAATAGACGCGATCGCCGACGACCGAATTCTTCACCCACCAGAGATGCGTGCGCACCTGGTGATTGCGGGACGTGACGGGCACACACTCCAACCACGTACTGCCGACGAAACGCTCAAGGATCCGGAAGCGGGTGAGGCTGTGCTTCCCATGGTCGTGATCCACCCGCATCACCCCGGGCCGAACCGGGTGTGGCGACAGCGGGGCGTCCACTTCAAAGGAATCCTCCTCCGGCGTGCCGGAAACCAATGCCAGGATCTTCCAAACCGCCAGATTCGCGCCGAACTGGTCGGCGAGCTTCAACAGGACAGCCTTCGACCGCGCGAAGAGCAGGACGCCCGAAGTATCGAACTCCAGGCGATGCGCGGCGGTCAGGTAGGTCAACCCCCGCTCCTTGGCCCAGGGCGTCCCCTTGGAGATGTGGGCGTGGAGGAGGTCCGCCAGGTTGGGGCGGTCGGGATCGTAACGGTCTGGCGAGGTGAGAAGACCTGCGGGCTTGTCGATCGCCAGCAGGTGCTCGTCAGAATAGATGACGGGAATCTCCCAGTAGTCCTTCGTCGCCGGCGACGAAACTTTGAGGACGCCGGATGGGACGGACGCGGGAATTACCATGAATTGAGTGACCGCACGGGTGCGGCCACCGCTCTTGCGGTTCGGATCAGTTGGCGGTGGGTGCGTTGGTCTTGGATGACGAGCCTATTCCCGGCCCCTTGAGGTCGGCGGCAGCGATGCGTTTCTTCTCCCACTCGTTGAACGCGGCATAGCGGCCGTACTGGCGCAACTGGGAGAGGAAGCCGGGAACCTCCTTGGCGACCTGTTCCGCCGGAGCGGGGTTTCGCGACATCACAAACAGCACAAAGCCGCCATCCGCCGCGGGGGTGAACGGTGCCACCTTGCCCGTCTGGAGTTCCTCGGCCGCGCGCAACAACTCGGAGACGGTGAGACGCGACCCCAACTCGGTGAGGCCGGTGGTGGTGCGCGAAAAATTCGTGAGCGTGATGGTCTTGAGGCCGGCTTCGCCAGCCGCGGCCTCGAACGTCTTGCCCTGGTCCAACGCAAGCGCGCCCTTGGTGGCGAAATCACGTCCCGCCTTCTCGGCAAGCGCCCGCGACTCGGTCCGGCGATACATCTCGGTCACCCGATCCCGCACCTTGTCGAAAGGCTGGATCTCGCTCGGGATCTTGTGGTCGAAGGCATACACGTAGACGCCGTCCTCACCCACCGTCGGCGTCGCAAACGGCTCCTCGGCGGTGAGCTGGAACGCGGCGCGGGTGAAGGTGGCGGGCACCTGCATGTCGAACGGCGGTCGGTTCTGGTCGAACGGCAGGCTGCTCTGGACCGTCAACCCGCTCTCGCCTGCGAGCTTGGTCAGCGAATCGCTGCGGGTCTCGAGCTGATAGAGGCGGTTGGCAAACTCGTTGGCCTTCTTGCGCGCAGCCTCGAGCCCCACGCGACGGCGATACTGGTCCTTCAAATCAGCCTTCGCAGCGTCCGCGGTCATGGTCTTGCCCTGCGCATCCCGGAACGCGTCAGGCCCCTGACTGGCATACTGGGCATCAATCGCCGCGCTGAGGTTCGTGTTCGAGGCAAGCAGCTGGTCGGCCTCGGCAAAAAAATTGGTCGCCGCGAACTTCACGTAGCGGACCACGGCCCTCTCGGGAATGCGGTAGTCGGCCAGATGATTCGTGTAGAACCCCGAAAGGTTTGCCGGGCTCAGGTTCAGCTGCGCGATGTAATTGCTCGCGGCCACGACCACCAACTGGCCGGCGAACTGCTCGTTGCCGCTCCGGTACCGGGCCTCCGCCTCACGCGGCGGGACCAGGGATCCGCTCAGGCCACCCACCTGGACGAGATGCTGGATCGCCACCTCGTGCCGCATGAATTGCTCGAAGTCCGCGCGGCTCAGACCGCCGTCCTTCTGGATCATCGCCAGAAACTGGTCGTACGCGGGCCGGCTGAAACCGCCGGCCTTGTCGTCGTGGAGAAACGGCAGGTCGAGGATGCGACCTGCGGCCACATCATCGGTGACGATCACCCCGAGGTTGCGCGCCTCCTCGATGAGGAAGAGACGGTTCATGGTCTCCTTCGCCTCCTCGAAACCACGCCCGTCGGTCGGCCAGGTGCCCCCCTCGCGCAGCATGCGCGCAAGCCGGGCCTCGGCCCGGGCCTCCAGGTACTCCTGGCGGCTGATCGGGCGCCCCCCGACCGAGCCGTACGAACCTATGGTCGTGCCACCGCGATCCATCTTCTGGTTCGGGGAGAAGAAGATCACGAAACTGACGATCACGATGCCGATGAAGATCAGCCCGATCGCCTGGTGCCTGCGGATGAACTGGAACATACAATTACCGGAGCAAAGAGAGGTGACCCTACCCGTCCCAAGAAAATCCGGTCAAACGCATTTCTTCCCATTGAAGCGCAAAAACGCGCGACCGTCCTGAACCACACCCCGGCCCTTCCAGGCCAGGAAGCACCCTCAGACGTGCGTCATGGCATCCTCTGGACCCGCACTCCCGCCGCCTTCAGCGCCTCCAATTGTGACTTGCGGGCCGTCGAGCCGAGCGGGTTCCCGTCCAGGTAAACCCTCAGAAACGGCGCGAACCGCTGTTCCTTGTCGCCCTGCGCCCATTCGACGAGGGGCGCGAGGTCCTGGACCCGGTTGCGCTCGAGGAACAGGTGCTGGAGGCTGTCCAGCCCCGCCAGCGGCTTGAGATCATCGATACGGTTCCCACCCAGCGACAAACTCGAAAGTCCGCGCAGCGCGCTGATCCCGTCGACCTTCAGCAACCGATTGTCGTCGAGGTACAACGACGCCAGGCGCCGCAACCCGAGCAGCGGCGCGACCTCCTCGACACGGTTCCCGGACAGGTAGAGTGCGGACAGGTTCGTGAGCCCCGACAACGCCTCCACGCCGCGGACCTGGTTGTGCGCGAGTTGCAGGTACTGCAGCGAGGTGGCGCCGGTCAGGGGTTGCAGGTCCGACACCCGGTTGCTCTGCACATCCAGATACTGCAGTCGTGTCAACCCGATCAGCGGCGACAAGTCGGCGACCCGGTTCCCACCCAGATCCAGCATGGCGAGACTCCGGCACTTCTCGAGCCCGGCGAGGTTTGTGACGCCCCGGTTCCTGGCGTCGACCGTCGAGACGTTCACCACGTCGGCTTCGAGCAGCGGTTCGGTGGATTCGCGTTTTGCAAAAACCTGGCGACGCACCGCCGACTCGAGGTTCGGGTCCGGAAACAATTCCGCGGTCAGTGAAGTCGCGGCAGCCAGGCAACCGAGGAGGAAGGCGGCGAGACGCGCCCGGGAAAACCAGATGGCGGGGACACAGCGGCGTTGCATTCCGTTGGTTTTGTCAAACCCGGCGCCGCGCGGCAAAGCGATTGTTTGCTCCGGATCAGCGCCGCTTCAGCCAGGCCGGGACCTTTTCGCTGGCCCAGATCGCCTCGAGCTTCTGGCGGGGGCGGACCACGGCGAAGTTGTCACCATCGACGAGCACCTCGGCCGGGAGCGCGCGCGAGTTGTAGTTGGAGGCCATCACCGAGCCGTAGGCGCCGGCGCTCAGCAGCGCGAGAAGATCGCCCTCGCCGACCTTCGGCAGGGGTCGGTCCTTCGCGAAATAGTCGCCGCTCTCGCAGATCGGGCCCACGACATCCGACGAGATCGTCGCCCCGGCCTTGCGCCGCAGCGGGACGATCTCGTGATAGGCATCGTAGAAAGCGGGCCGGATCAGGTCGTTCATCGCGGCGTCGACGATCACGAAATTCTTCCGGCCCGTGCGCTTCACGAACTCGACCCGGGTGATGAGCGCCCCGGCGTTCCCGACGATGAAGCGTCCGGGTTCAAGCAGGATGCGGAGCCCGAGCGGCTTCAGCATCGGCTGGAGATGCTCCGCATAAGTCGCGGGCGTGAGGATGTTACGGGCCGCGGGGTTCTCCTTCCACCACTGCGGATCCCCGCTGGCCAGGGCGGGGTCGTAGACGATCCCGATGCCGCCGCCGATGCTGAAGAATTCCAAGGAATGGCGCGTGCTCAGCGACTGCACCAGGGGAACGACCTTTTCGACGGCGTGTCGGAACGGCTCGACCTCGGTGAGCTGCGATCCGATGTGCATCTGCAGTCCCCGCGCCCGGACGTTCTTCAACTTCGCGGCACGGCGATAGATTTTCTCGATCTCCTCGAAGGCGATGCCGAACTTGTTCTCGTACGTGCCGGTGGTGATCTTGGCGTGGGTGCCGGCGTCGACGTTCGGGTTCACGCGGAGCGCGAACGGCGCGACCTTCCGCAATTTCTCCGCCACCCGGTTGAGGCGCTGCAACTCCGGTTCGCTCTCCACGTTGAACGAATAAATGCCCTTCTTCAGCGCGAACTCGATCTCCGCCTCGGTCTTGCCCACACCCGCGAAGACGCACTTCCCGGGGTCCCCTCCCGCGGCTATCACGCGGCGCAGTTCGCCCTCGCTGACGATGTCGAACCCGCTGCCCTCGTTGGCGAGGGTACGGAGGACGGCGAGGTTGGAATTCGCCTTCACGGCGTAGCACACCCACCGGTCCAGCGGTTCCAGCGCTGCGTTCAACCGGCCAAAATGCTCGCGCAACGTCCGGCTCGAATAGACATACAACGGCGTCCCAAACCGCTCGACCAGCGCGCGGATCTGCACTTGTTCACAGACCAGCTGCCCCCCGGAATATCGAAAATCGTGCACCGCCGGGATTTAAGCGGGTGCCCGCCCCGAAGTCACGCCGGCAGTCCCGCCCGAAGGTCGTCGCGCCCGGTCCCCGATCACCGCCTCAGCGCCCGCCGCCCTGGTACACCCGCTCGTACGCAAGCCGCGTCCGGTCCCACGAAAAATCCACGTTCATGCCATTGCGCCGGTAATGGTCCAGCCACGCCGGCTGACCGAAAAGGACAAGCGCCTTCCGCATCGCCTTCGCCAGCGCCCGGCCGGAATACTCATCGAACTTGATGCCGTTCGCGATGTCCGGATCCTCGCGATAATCCACCACCGAGTTGTCGAGCCCGCCGGTCCGGCGCACGATCGGCACCGTGCCGTAACGCAGGCTGTACATCTGGTTCAGTCCACACGGCTCGAACCTCGACGGCATCAGGAAGAAATCCAGGCCGGCCTCGATCCGGTGCGACATCGCGCCATCGAATCCGATCCGCACATTCACCTTGTCCGGATGACGCCGGGCGAGGGACAGCAGGGCCGTCTGGTACTCCGGTTGTCCGGTGCCCAACGCCACGAATTGCATGGGGCACGAAAGCATCTCCTCGAGCGCCCCTAGGATCAGGTCCACGCCCTTCTGGGACGCCAACCGGCCCACTGTTCCGAAAAGCGGAATCGAAAGATCGGGCAGCAATCCCATCTCCGCCTGCAACGCGAGCTTGCTGTTGGCCTTGCCGTGGAGGTCGTCGGCGGCAAAGGGGAACGCCAGATGCGAGTTCCCCACGGTCCGCCATTCCTCGTAATCGACACCGTTCAGGATGCCGGTGAGCTCCGCTCGCCGTTCCCGGATCAACCCGTCCAACTGCTCGCCGTATTCCGGCGTCCCAATCTCGACCGCATATCGCGGGCTTACAGTCGTGATCGCGTCGGCGAACACGATGCCCGTCTTCAGCAGGTTCATCGCCCCGTGGGACTCGACGCCGCCCGGGTTCAGGTACGCCGCCGGAAGGTTCGCCAACGCGTACGATTTGCGGTGGAACACGCCCTGATAGGCGAGGTTGTGGATCGTCAACACCGAGCGCGGCGGCGCCACCCAGCCATCCCTCGCCGCCTGGTCGCGCATCAGAAGCGGCACCAGGCCTGTCTGCCAGTCATGCACATGGACCGCCTCGGGCTGCCACGGCAGATAGCGGGCGAGATGAACCGCAGCCTTGCTGAACGCGATGAAGCGCTCGTCATTGTCGGGATAGGACGCCGTCGCATCCCCGTAGATCCCGTCGCGGTCGAAGTACTCCGGCGCGTGGATGAAATAGACCGTGAGGTTCGGCTGGGGCTCGAGGGTCCAGACCTCGGGTTCGAACCGGCGATCGCCCAGGGCGAGGTCCATGCGCCAGTCGAGGCGCTTGGGAAAATGATGCTTCCAGATACCCCGGTACAACGGGGTCACAACCCCGGTCCGGTGGCCGGCCGAGGCCAGGCTTTTCGCGAGGGCCCCGACCATGTCGGCGAGGCCGCCCGTCTTCGAGTACGGGTGAAGTTCGCTCGAGGCGAGGAGGACGCGCATGGGGTGGGGCGTTGGCGTGGGCTTTTCCTCGTGGCGGCGATTATCTCACGGGTCCCGGGATGACATCGGTGCCGACGTACGGCCGCAGCGCCTCGGGGATGCGCACGCTGCCGTCGGCCTGCTGCCCGGTCTCGACCAGCGCGACGAACAACCGGGCCAGCGCGGTGCCGCTGCCGTTGAGGATGTGCGGGAAGCGGTTGTGACCCTCGGCGTCCTTGTACCGGAGATTCATCCGGCGCGCCTGGAAGTCCTCGCAGTTCGAACAGCTCGACACCTCGAGCCAGGTGCCCTGCCCGGGCGACCAGAGTTCGATGTCGTAGGTCTTGGCACTCGCGAAGCCCATGTCGCCCGTGCACAGCGCGATGACGCGGTAATGGAGCCCAAGGGATTGGAGGATCCTCTCCGCATTCCCGACCAGGGCCTCGAGTTCACCGTAACCATCCTCGGGCCGGACGATCTTGATCAACTCGACCTTGTCGAACTGGTGGACGCGGATCATGCCGCGCGTGCCGACGCCCGCGGCGCCGGCTTCGGCGCGGAAACAGGGGCTGTACGCGACATAACGGACCGGCAACTGCTCGGCCGCGAGGATTTCCTCGCGATGAATGTTCGCCACGGGCGCCTCGGCGGTGGGAATAAGGTACAGCTTCCCAAGCGTGGAATCATCGAGACCCTCGCGCACCGCGTAGGCCTGGTCGGCAAACTTCGGCAACTGCCCCACGCCCTGCATGCAATGCTGGCCCACGACGAACGGGGGCGAGACCTCGAGGTAACCGTGCTCGCGGGTGTGCAGGTCGAGCATGTACTGGATGAGGGCCCGTTCGAGGCGCGCTCCCCAGCCCATGTACAACAGAAAACCGCTGCCCGAGAGCTTCGCGCCCCGCGCAAAATCGATGAGCTTCAGCGATTCACAGATCTCCACGTGCGACTTCGGCGTGAACGCGAAACCCGGCCGCTCACCAAAAGTGCGGATGACCGGGTTGTCTTCGGCGCTCTTTCCAAGCGGCACGCTGGCGTTCGGGAGATTGGGAATGCGGAGAAGGACGTCGTCGCGCCCGGCCTCGGCCTCCGCGACCTCGCGATCCAGCACGCTGATGCGATCCCCGATCGTGCGGACCTCGGCCTTCCGGACCTCGGCCTCGGCGATCTTCTTCTGGCCCATCAGCGCGCCGATCTCCTTGGACGCGGCGTTGCGCTGGGCCTTGAGCTTCTCGGCTTCCGCGAGTTTCGTGCGGCGCGACTCGTCGAGCGCCAGCACCTCGTCGATGCGTTGTTCGTCGCCCGCACCGCGGGTCGCCAAACGCTCCTTCACGAACTCCGACCGCTCCCGCACAAGTTTGATGTCCAACATTACGGGCCCGAGTCTTAGAAACCCGCAGCCCCCGAGGCAAGGCGGCGAACGACAAGAGACGGATGCGCGCGTGACGGGTCGCCGGACCCTTGGGGATCCTTCGAGACCTCCCACAGCCTCCGTCGCGTGATGAAGTAGAGCGCGCATCTCGTGGTCCGCCTCCCGTACACGCGCTCCAATGCGGTCGAGTACAGCCGGAGTTGGTTCTCGTGCTCCAGTGCCTTCGCCGGAAGATCAGCCTCCGAGACGCGGTCGGTCTTGAAATCCACAACCCAGATTTGATCCGGCAGGAGGACAGCCAGGTCGACCGCCCCCTGCACGACGACAAAATCGTCGCCGCCGCCATCGCCGAATGGGACCGCGAACGGCGGCAGTTCAGCGGGGGCGAAGGCCGCGGTGAACGGCAGTTCCCTTCGGACATCCTGCGCGCGATTGCGGATCGCCAACCCAAGGTCCGAGGACCAGAACGCAGCGAGCGAACCGAAGTCGAGGACCTTGGTTTCGTTCGCGCCCAGCAGGCCATGATCGAGCAGGCGGCTGGCCTCGGCGCGCAGTTCCGCCTCCGTGCCGCAGCGGGTGAGGTCCAGATTCTGCAGGAAGGAATGGTGGGCCGTTCCGATCTCCGCGGCCGACAGGCTCCCCGGGTTGGCGTTGATGGCGGGACGGAACTCGTGGCGCGGAGCCCAGGGGGGCGCCGCCTGTTCGTCGGGTTCGGAACCCAGACGGCGCAGTGCGCTCGCGGAGGTCTTGGACGGTATGCGGGTCGCTGCCGCGTGGGGATACTGCCAGTCGAGATCAAACACCGGCGCCCTCGCGGGTTCCGCGTCTGGCGCCGCGGTGTTCGTGTCCGGCTTCGTCACGGGTCCGAGTTCGGAATCGTTGGCGTACGTCTGCCAGCGAAGCCGGGCCGGTGCTGAATCTGTTGCCAGGATCACCTCGCCCTGGCCCGCCGACCAATCGGCGCGCGTCCCGATCCATAGGCCCAGCCAATCGCAATAGGACCTCGCATTGGGAACGCCCAGGGCGGGCGGGAGGGACGTGCGGGATTCCCAGGCATCACCGGCCGGGTTGAAACTGCCGACGAGAATCAAGGTGTCGCGCGCCCGCGTGACACCGACGTAGAAGAGGCGCAGTTCCTCCGCGACGGATGCCAGCTTTTCGTCACGCTTCTCCTGCCAGAGCACGAGGCCGTCCTGCCGGCGCCGTCCGGGAAGGTCGACGATCTGCGGGGCGACGCCCCAACAACGCGAGAGCAGAAGCGCCTCACGACTGTCCTGGGTCGGAAATCCCGCGCCAATGCCGGCGAGGATCACAACCGGGAATTCGAGCCCTTTGCTCTTGTGTACCGACAGCAGTTGGACGGCGTCGATCTGTCGCGGCGGAAGCGGTTCGATCTCGCGGCCGGCGTCCGCCTGTTCATCCAGGAACCGGAGGAAGCGGAAGAGTCCCTGACGCTGGAGCGGGTCGTAACGGCGGGCGAGCTCGAGGAATCGCCGGACGTTGGCGACGCGGTCCGGACCGTCGGGCAGGGCGAGAAGAAAGGCTTCGTAGCGTGATTCCGCGAGGACCGTCTCGAGGACGCAGGTCAGCGACGTCATGAGGGCGAGTCGTCGCCAGCGTCGGAGATCCTCGACGAACCGTTTCACCCGCGGGTCGGCGTCGTGGCGACCCGCGGTCTCCTCAAGGCATTCCCATGCGCCGGACCCACGGTGCACAGGGCGCAGCGCGACCAGGTCGTCCAGCGGCCAACCGACGAGCGGCGAGCGCAGCAGCGCAAACAACGGAATGTCCTGGCGCGGGTTGTCGAGCACCCGCAGGAGCGACGTGAGATCCGAGGCCTCCAGTGTCTCGAGAAAATCACCCTGTTCCACCGCCAGCGGAATGCCGCGTCGTCGGAACTCGCGGACGAACGAGCCGGTCCGCCCGCGAACGGATCGCATGAGCACGCCGACATCCCTCCACTGCAGGGCCCGGAAGGCGCGATCGCGCGGGTCCCAGACCTCGTGCTTCCCATCCATGAGTTGGCGGAGCCGGCTCGCGGCAACCTGTGCCTGGCGCTCGACGTCGAGCAGATCGCCCCACGAGGAACCGTCGCCGTCACCTTCGTTTTCGCCGGGGTCCTGGGCGGCGGCGGACTTTCCGGCCAGGACCAGGTGAAGTTCGACGCGGCAATCGGGATCGCACCAGGCGCCGTTGGGACGCTGCGTCTCGTCGGGTGTGAGCGAGAGCGCGGCGCGCTGTGCGGGCAGGGCGAAGGCGAGGCGGTCCTCGGCATCATAGCTCACGCCCTCGAGTCGCGGGGACATGAGGAACGCGAAGAGATCATTGGCGAAGGCGAGGATTCCTGCGCGGCTGCGGAAATTCTCGGTCAACGGGAGAACCTGATGATGCTCGCGGTCCTTCCAGGATTCCGCGTCCGAGCGGAACAACTCGGGCGCGGCCATGCGGAAGCGGTAGATGCTCTGCTTGACGTCGCCGACCATGAACAGGTTCGAGTGCTCGCCGTCCCGCGCCAGGGCGCGGATGAGCGCGTGCTGCGCGGCGTTGATGTCCTGGCATTCGTCGACGAAGACATGGTCGAGCCGCGACTGCCATTCGCGGGCGATGGCCGTCGGTCGGCTCTCCTCGTCCACGAGCAGTTGGAGAGCCAGTTGTTCGAGGTCGGCGAAGTCGACGCCGCCGGCGGCGCGCTTGGCCTCGGTGAAGGCGGTGGCGAACGAGCGGGTGAGTTCGAGAAGCGTGGCCATCGGCTCCCGGGCGAGCGCCCATTCCACGTCGATGGGATCGGCGCCATCCGCGGGATGCCAGGACAGGAGAAGTTGGGCTTCCTCGAACAATTTCACGAGATGCCCACGGGTCTTGCCGGTGCCGCGAACCCAGACGTCGTCACCCGCCAGGCCCGCTGCGTAGCGGAGAAGCTCGAGATTCTCGGGCGGACGGGCCTCGGGCCGCCATGCGCGGAGGCGTTGGTCCAAAGCGGGCAGGACCGTCTCGAGACGGCGGATGCCGTCGGCGGTCGGGCTCTTGCCGCCGTAGCCGCGGACTTCCCGCAGGGCGTCGAGGGTCCGAGGAATCTGAAGCAGGGCCTGGGGAATCGCGGAGATCCACCAGGCCGTGGTGATTTCCTCGCGGCGCAGGCGCCAGCCGTTGGGGGCATCGGCGGCAAAGAAGGCGAGCTCGCGCGCGAGCACGTCGGACGCCATCGGTTGCGTGACGAAGAACCGATGGGCTCGGAGGATGAGATCGCCGAGGCGGCTTCCTGACGAACCGCAATACGCCTCGGCGAGAGTCTGCATGCGGCGATCGGTCTCGATCGCCTGGGTCACGATGCGCGCGGCCGTGTGCCGGGCGAGGGGAGCCGTGATCGATTCGTCAAGCACCGCGACCCCGGGGTCGAGTTGCAGTTCGGCGAAGTGCGCGCGGATGAGTTCGAGACAGAAGGAATGGATGGTGGAGACGTGCGCGCTCTCAAGCAGGAGGACCTGCCGGTGGAACCGCGGTTCATCCGGCCGTTGAAGCGCGGTCTCCCGCAGCGCCTCGCGCAGTCGCTGCCTCATCTCCGCGGCCGCCGCGTTGGTGAACGTCACGACAAGGAGACGGTCGACGTCCACGCCGCATTCCGCGACAAGTCGAACGCAGCGGCTGACGAGTGTCGCGGTCTTTCCGGTTCCAGCCCCGGCGGCGAGCAGGATGCCGCCCGTGGCTTCGATCGCCCGCTTCTGTTGTTCCGTGGGAACGCTCATGGCTCGTGGAGGTCGATCGTTGCTCAGGCGGTTTCCGTTGCGGGTGCCGGCGCGTCAACCGGGGACTTCGCGGTCACAGGCCGGAATTCTCCCTGCAGCCTGTCGAAGCGGCAGAACGCGCGGTAGTCGCAGTAGTCGCACGCTGTTCTTCCAGCGCCGTAACGGGCCGGCAGCACGCCGATCGTCCCTTCAAGAATCTGGCGCCCGTGCTGTTTCAGCCACTTGACGACACCCGAGAGGAGGGCCTCGAAGTCCTGGCTCACGACGAAATGTGAGGGTTTGAACTGGCGGGAATGCTGCCAGCCTCGCGCCCCGCATCCCGGGCTGGAATCGAAAATCTCGAGCAGCTCCCGGTCGCCGCGTCCCAGGTGGGTCAGCGATTCGAGATGCCTGCGTCGGGGTTGTTCCGCATCGTCGGTGCGGGCAACGGCGCCCAGCTTCGGCGCGAGCGGCACGTAGAACCCACCCGCGGGCCGGGCGGCGATCCTCGGATCCGATTCCGGACAGACGAGCGCCGCAACCTCGGGTGAAATGGTGGCAAAGGCCAGGTAGGCCAGAAGCTGGAGCTCCATCCCCTGTTCGAGTTGCGCGCGATTCGGGGATTTGGCGGTGGACTTGTAATCGAAAACCGCCAGACCCAGCCCGCCTCCAGGAAGTGGCACCGCGTCAATGCGGTCCACGCTTCCTCGAATCCTCAAGGTGCGCCCGACGCCGAGATCCAATGTCCACGCCGGCACCCGCGCGCCCGGATCGTCACCAAACGTCAGCTCGGCGAGGAAGGGATCGAAGCGGCACGTCGAGGACCAGGACACCATTTGTGCCGCGGCGACCGCGAGTTGGTCGATGTCCTGGATCGTTTCCCACCGCGCGATGGCATTCTGTCGCAGGGCGCCATGGTCCGGTCCGGCGAGGATTTCCGCGCCCAACTCCCGGACCCGCCGCGCGGCATCGGCGTCGGTCCAGTCCCGCCAACGCCGGCCGTGGGCGATGGTTTCATCATGGAACCGCTTGAGGATGGCGTGGAGCAACGTCCCCGCTCCGGCCGCGTCGGCCTCGAATTCCTTGCGCTCGCCGAGGTGCAGCTGGTGTTTGGCGAAATGACGGAACGGACATTCGGCGAAGTTCTCGAGCGCGCTGACGGAGGACACGAGTTCGCCGAGGGGATGGAGAAGGTCGATGGCGGGTCGGGCCAGGCGCCGCTCGGCTTCGCCGTGGTCGGGGCGCAACTGCTCAAGCAGGACATCGATCCTCCTGGCGGCGGTGCGGGCCGGGTTGTCGGCGGGCAGCGAGGCAGGGAGACTTCGAGGCCAGCCCGGACATTCGAGGAGTTCGGACAGCGACCCGGCCTCGTCGGGACGCGGGTTTCCCGAGAACGCCTTCAGCCGGCCATCGAAGGCCGTGGCGTCTCCGGATTCAGCGGGCTGGTTGGCTTTCCAGCCCATCAGGGTCAGGACGCGTTCCGCGGCGGACGAACGGGCCCGGCTCTTGCCGTCAAAGCCGCGTCGGGACCAGGTCACGCAGAGTTCGCCGCCGGATCGGGTGCAGGCGATGTAGGCGTAGTAGGCCTCGCGCGCCGCCTGCTGCAACGGGCCCCAGCCGAGGTCAAGGCCACCCTCGGCAAGGGCCTGGCGTTCGGCTCGGTTCAGCAGCGCCGGAGCCGCGGGGGGCGCGGGGAATTCGCCCTCGTTCAAGCCCAGCACGAGAGTCAACGTGACCTCCGGCTGCCGCGCCCGGTCGATGGCGCCGATCAGCACCTGGTCCAGGGAGGACGGGATCACCCCGAGCGTCAGGCGGGAGAGTCCCGACTCCGCAATGGCGAGCCAGTCGCGCATCGGCAGCGCGATGTCGGCGAACGCGACGGCAAAGCTGTCGCACCAGGCGTGGATCTGTTCCCACGCGGTATGATGGATGGCGCGGAAAAGCGGAGGCAGATCGTCCGCAGCCGCCTGCCAGCGCGACAGCGTCTCCGCGATGCCGAGCCGGTCCCACAGCGCACGGAGCGCGTCGGCGAGCACGCGGCCATTCACCGGGGAGGAATGCCTGACGACATCGCGGAACGCGCCGAAGGCCGCGAGTGGTTTTTCGAGGCAGCGCACGACATCGGGGGACAACCTGGCGGTCACCTGGTAATCGGCGATCCGCAGCCAGTCGTCGCCGCGCAGACCGTGGCGTAACGCGGCGTTCTCAAGGTTGTCCACGAGCACCGGGTTGTCGGAGACAAGGCCGCTCTTCAGGGCACCGAGCCATTCCTCGTGGACCCAGTTGAACGTCGGCATCCGCAGGGCGCTGCGGGTCAGCTCGGCGACCGGATGGTGTCCCATCGGCTCGCGGTGATCGGCGAAGAACGGGATGCCATGCCTCCGGAATGCGCGTTGCAGGAGATGCCCGTAGCCGTCCATCCGTCGCACGATGACGCTGATGTCGCGGTAGCGCGCGTGCCGTCCGCGCACGTGGCGTTGGATGAGGCGTACCGCGAGCAGCGCCTCCGCCTCGGGATCGGCACATTCCACAAGATTGACGCCGCAACCCGGGCCGGCGACTCCGCAACCGGCCGGCGATGTGGCGGCCTCGGGTTGCGACCACGCCGCCGCGAGGTGGGCGATGGCTGGCGACGCTCGAAAACGCGGGGGCATCGGGGCTTCCGAATCCGGGCCCGAAAGCAGACGCACGGAAGTCGTCAGACCGAGAGCCTGGACGCGGTCGAGGCAGCGCAGGTAGGTCGAGGCTGTGACGCCCCAGAGTGAGTGATCCTGGGGTGTCGCGGACGTTGATGGGGGCCGGGTGCCGGCGGTGGGGCAGGGGATGTTGTCGAGACAGAAGCCCAGCGTGGCCATTTCGCAGCCGGGAAGAACCGCGGCGAGGAGGTCGAGTTCCGGCACGGTCATCTCGGCGAAGCCATCGAGCCACAGGGCGGCGAACCGTGGCGGGGTGCTGCCGGTTTTCCGGGCCTGGGTCAGCGCGGCGGCGGCCATTCCAAGCGAGTCATCCGCATCGCGCAGGTGGTTGTTGTCCAGCCAGTCGCGGTAGGCCCGGAGCAGCAGGGACAGATCGTGGAGTTTGTCGGCGAGGGCTGCGCCCGAATGGCCGGGGAGTTGAACCTGCCGGAGTTGTTCGGAGCCGGCCCCTGTGCGATGGAGTTCGCGGAGGACCTGGCTGAGTTGGGCCGGGAAACCGGACGAGCGTGCGGAGGTGCGGAAGGCGCGCAGGTCGGTTTCGTGACGCAGCAGCAGGGCGCGCAGCACCATCATGCGGCCTTCTTCTGAAAGCATGTCGCACACCGGGGCGCGGACTTCCGCGAGAATCCAGCGCGCCAACCGGTCGAAGGGCAGGACTTGCAGGCGCGTGAAGCCGCGGACATCCAGGGCGAGGATCTGACGTTCCAGTTGGAACGTGGCCTGCTTCGGGGCAATCCAGAGGAGCGGCAGTCCGTCGGGAGAGGTGGAGAGTGCTTGGCGTACCTGCGCGAGGCAGCCGTGGGTTTTCCCGCTCCCCGCGGGCCCGATCAGGAATTCAACGGCCATGATACCCTCTCATCACCCGATGATCCTGACGTGAAACCCCGGTGTCGTGAAGCGCCCTCCGCGGTGAACCGGAGCGTCTTCCCCACCGGATCCGGGTGGCTCGCTGCCGTGTGGCGTGTCAGCTGCGGAAGCGGTCGATCTACCCGTCGAAGAGGGAAGCGGACGCCGAGGCTTCCCGGCTTCGGCAGCAGGCGGAGCAGGTGGGTTCGGCTTGGCTCAGCCTCCCGCCCAACGAGCGCGACGACCTCCTCAAGTTCCGGCAGGCCGTGGATGAGTTGGTCACTGCGAAGGAGGGTGCCGGCCGGTCGAGCCGATACACCGCCATCCGCCGGCTCCGGGAGATG
>CAIMTB010000561.1 GCA_903844265.1 uncultured Verrucomicrobiota bacterium | reverse complement strand
CATCCTGAGGAGCGTGGACTTTCTCAGGCAAAAGCTGCCGAACATCGACGGTGACCGGATGGCGGCGGCAGGCGCGAGCTACGGCGGCTACATGGCCGCCTGGGTCCTCGGCCATACCCACCTGTTCAAGGCCATCATCGACCACGCCGGCGTGAACAGCTCCTATGCCCAGTACGCATCCGATGTGCCGCACGGCTTCCCCGAGGTCATGGGCGGCAAGCCGTGGGATAATCTGGAACAAATGCAGCGCGAGAATCCGATGTTCTACGCGAAGAACTTCAAGACCCCCACGCTCATCCTCCACGGTGAGATGGATTATCGGGTACCCTACGGCAACGGCCTGGAGCTCTACGGCGTGTTGCAGGCCATGAACGTGCCGTCCCGCCTCGTGGTCTTCCCCGACGAAAACCATTGGGTGCTGCACCCGCAGAACGCGATCTACTGGCACTGGGAGATGCAGAGCTGGCTCGCCCGGTGGATTGGCGGAAAACCCGCACTCAGCGAACCGAAGTTCGACGCCAAGACGGAATAGCGAATCAAGGAGCGTGCCGCGAGGCGCAGGGTCCCGACTGCAGACGTTCCATCATGGCGGGGGAGAGATAACGAATCCAACCCACCGCAGCCATTCATAAGTTGCGTGGACGCGTTGCGGTTCGTTCGTTGTCATGACATAGCCTCAAGTCGCCGTGTCATCGTGGTGACGGAAAGCGTCATCCCATCGATTCTGAGCATGTCCGGCACCTCAGCAACCTTCGCCATTTTTCATGAGTGGAGAAACTGCCGCATGGCTCGTGCGCAACGCCCGGGTTGATCCAGCCAGATCACGTGGCCCGCGTCCGGAACCTCTTCGCACCGCGCCTTCGGCCCGAGCGCGGCCATCCCCTGCGCGAGACTGGGGGGGCCTTCGAGATCCTTGTCCCCCCAGTCGCTCAGAGTTTGACCCGGAAAAAGCGGGTCTGGCCGTTCAGCAGGACGGTATGGGGTGAACTGGCGCTGACATCCTGATAAACCCCACTCACGGCATCCGAGGCCTGCAGGGTGCCCGAGGACCAAGTCAGCTTGAGCTGTCGATCGGCGGTGACCTCCGTATGCAGCGTGACCGATCCGTCCACAAAACTCACCTTGCTGCGGGAGCCCGCGACATAGATCGAGGCCGCTTCATACGGGGTCAGCGCGCGCCGCCAGACCCCCAGGTCGTCGATGTCCGCCGAACCGAACTCGCCATAGGCACCTGTCGGATCCTGTCCGATGGTAGCTGCCGCTCCGGTTGAAATGTCCCCCGCTGCGGAGAACGCTGTTCCCTGCTCCTTGGTGAGAGGCGATGGGACGCCATCGAGGTACACCGTGCTGGGCCCGTTCCGGTCGAGGACATAGACCAGGTGATGCCACCCACCGTCATTGAGCGACCCAATCGGGCCATGGCCGCCAACTCCCGCCCCCCCAAAGCTGGCATCCAGAACCGAGAACGCCCAGGCACCGTCGATGTGACCTGGGCTGGCCGGGTCCCCGAGGGCGTCGAAGCCGTATGAGGGAGCGAAGACAAATCCCTTGGCGAAGGTGGAGCCCTTCGCGTCGGTGAAGAACGGCAGGTCCCCACCCGTGTAGTTGAGGGGCAACCGAGCCCAGAAAGAAACGGTGAAGCTCACTTTGGAACCGAAGTTCAGATCCGGCCGAACCCCGAGAGTCACATAGTTCGTCCCAGAGGTGTCCGTGGAGTAGTGCAGCGCGGACCCGAGCGCGCCGTCGGTCACAAACTCGGGATTCCCGACCTTCGACCCGTTGTTGCCGCGGCCGGTGGCGTCCGTGAGGTTGGTGTCGAAGGGCAGATGCAGGACAAGACCGGGGATCGGTACCGCCTGCGTGGGCGCCTCAAGGACCTTGAGGGTCACCGGATCGCTGGTCATGAAACCTGCGCCGTTACGGATCGTCACGGTATACTTACCCGCGTCCTTGCCGGCGAGGGCGGCGAAAGAAATCGTGCTGGAGGTGGCACCGGAAATCTCAGCGCCATCCTTGCTCCATTGGTGCGTGAACGGCACGGAGCCCACGGCGTGCACCCGCAGGACCGCGGGCAAGCCCGTAAAGCTCGTCAGATCGGCAGGCGCTCCGGTGATGGAGGGGGCCACCCCGGAACCATAGGCCGCGCCAAAATGGGCCAGGACCCGCTCCGACGACAAGGCGGTGCCGTAGAACGCCACCTCGTCGATCGACCCGTCAAAGGTCTGGTCGTACTCCGGGTCCACACCCGATCGCTTTGAACCGATGCTCACAGCGAAGGTGCTCGCGCGCACGCCTGCAGCGGGAACCGAGGCGCTCCCGGACAGCTCGCCGTCCACGTACAGGAGGAGATTCCCTCCAGGTCCATCATACACCCCGACGAGGTGGTGCCAGGCACTGTCGGGTCCGCCGGACGCTGTCGCTTCCGTCAACGTATCGTCGGGGGTGCGGGTGAAGAACCGGAACACCCCGCCCGAGATATCCAGGGCGAACTGCTCATTGGCGGACCCGCCGGAGCCCCCGGTACCCTTTGCCATGATTGTGGCGCCCTCCGCCTGGTTGGCCAAACCGCTCACCCAGGCCTCGATCGAGAAGGTCAGGTTGTTGGAGCCATGGAAGTCGAAGGCGGCTCCCGGTATCGAGCCGACGTAACTGTCCACGCCGGAGAAGGCCGCAGCACCGTCCTTGTCCAGGCCGGAACTGCCGGTCTGCCCGAGCTTCACCTTGCTGTAGGTTCCATCAAGGCCGGCGACATAGTCGTGCGCGACGGTTCCCTGGGTCTCGTCGAGCCGGAAGTAGGCAAGCGGTTTGTCGGAGAGGACTGCGGAACCGTAACCCGTGGGGGCCGCGAGAACGGTCAGCTTGGCACCTGTGCTTTCCATGGAACCCACCGGGTTGGAGAGCACGACGCTGTAGGTCCCCTCGGTCGCGGCGGAAGCCGTGCCGGAGTAACTGGCTGCAAGCCCCGTGGCGACGGGCTGCCCACCCTTTCTCCACTCGTAGGAAATCGGCCCGGTGCCGAGGGCGGCGACCGAGAACAGGAAGGGCACGCCTTCCCAGCGGGTCAGGCTGGCGGGGGCCTTGGTAATCACGGGCGCGCTGGCCACCACGGTGAGCGTGGCCCCGCTGGTCGCCGACCCGAAGGAGTTACTGACCACCACGGAGTAGGTCCCGCTCCCGGCCACCGTCGCCAAACCGAGATCAAGGTTCGTGGCCGTCTGACCGCTGATCGGAACGTGGTCCTTGAACCACTGGTATCTCAAGTCGGGATTACCCTCCGCCCAGACGCTCAGGACAATCGGCGTTCCTTCGTAGACCGGGCTCGAAGGCGCCGCCAGACCGCGCGTAATGACGGGAGGAACGTTCGCCGACCGGTAGAGCGTGAGAACCTCCGCGGCCGAAAGAGGCGTATCAAACACCGCCGGCTCGTCGATCCATCCGCCGAACGCCAGGCCGGCGCCGGGATTGGGGGAACTGTCGGCCCCCACCGACCAGTTGAAGTCCGTGATCTCCAAAGCCCCGGCATTGTCGGGGGTCTGGGCGGCCAACAGGCCGTTGCGGTAAAGGTTCCATTGCTCGCCGTCGTAGGTTCCTACCAGGTGGACCCAGTTCCCCAAGTCACCGTCCGGGATCTGCATCCGGGCGCAGACGTCGGGGTTCTGGCCGTCGCTGGTGCCAACCTCGTAGAAGGCCGCGTTGAGCGTGGCGTCCGCGTTTCCGATGCGGAGGAAGGTGGCCGCGCCGGTGGCCCAGTTGCCATGCACGAGGATTTCCCGGTTGGCGTCGCGCTGCAGGGGACGAACCCACGCGGCAAGCGTGACCTTCCCCTGGATGTTCAGCGCCGGCGGCACGATGGTGGGGTCGCCCACCGCGAAGTTGCCGTTGTCACCGCTGAAGAACACCGAGCGATTCCCGCTGGGCAACCCGGAGTAAGGAACACCCGGCTGGCCCGCCAACGTGCCGTAGGCGATCTTCCCATCAGCCGCACTCCCCGCCGAGCCGAGGTTCGCTGCGCCGGGAAACGTCTCCGGCCCGGGAGGGGTGAAGGCCGGTTCGTCGAGATTCCAGTAGGCAATCGGGTTGTCCTGCTGGATCAAGGCTGCGTACCCGGCCTTGTTCGTGTTTCCGGCACCGAAATGGGCGGCGATCTGGGCATCGGAAAGGGCCGAACCGTACAGCGCGACTTCATCCACCCATCCGTCAAACTGACGGTTGCCATAGGGCTCACTCCAGGTGCCGTCGTTGACACCATCGATACCCGCCAAAGCCGTGCTGCCGATTCGCAGGGCGATCCACTGGTTCGACGCAAAGGGAGCCGACGCACTCGCCGGCGCGGTCGCCGCCAGCGCGCCGTCGACATAGAGCCTCGCCGAACTCCCGTCGAAGACCCCGACCACGTGGCTCCACCGGCCGGCCGCGGCGGTGCCGTTGACGCTGATCGGGGAGGAAGTGTAGCTGTTCTCGCCCCCGACCTGGAACTGCCAGGAACCGCCCGGGCCAACTTCGTAGAAAATCCACCCGGAACGATTGGCCAGGGTAAAATAGGGATTCAGGTTCGCGAGGGGCGAGAACGAGTCGCCGCCGAGCGTGTTGGGCTTCGCCCAGAATTCCACGGTGAAGGGAGGCTCGGGGTTCAGTGCCGGGGTGAAGGGCACGTCGATCTTCGATCCGGAGTAGCCAACCGCGTTGGCGGTGTTGAAGAATCGGACCGAGGTCCCCACCATCCCGGGCTCTCCTTTCCTGGCGTCGACGCCATCCACACTCTGGATGACATACCCGGTGCCCGCCGCCCCGAGACCCGTCGACGAGGTCACGGTATTCAGTGCCGGCGAAGGTCCGGCCTCATCAAACGCGTAGTAGGCCACCGGCGCCAGCGAACGCAGGGTGGCTCGGTAGTCGGCTCGCCCAACCAGTGATACGGCGAGGGCAACCCACACCACCTGTCTCTTCCAGGAAATCGATCTCTGAGGGTTCACGTTCATGATGTCGGGATTCGGATAGGGATGGAGCCCGGCGGCCGGGGGAACTTGGAAAGATACCTTCTGTCGGGAGTGAGTGGATGCGCACGTTCGGGATTCCCGGAGTCATCTGGGCCGGAGGGCATTCTCTTGGAACCAGGCGACGTCAGGATTTCGGGGCGAAGGGTAGTTGTCACGGACCGAGCCATTGGGCACGAGCGGCGGCATGGTGCGGTTGTCCCGCCAGCGCTTGGCCTCGCTGTGGCCGTCCGCAAAAGAGAACCCCCCGCTGCGGTTGTGGTAGTACCCGGGAAGATCCAGGAACTCGAACTGGGCCGGGCTGTCGGGGTAGCCCGCCACGGAGGTCGTGAAATTCCCGACATCAACGCTGTCCTCGCGCATATCGAGGAGCACAAAGTATTTCGCAGGGTTCGGGATTTCTCCCATCTTGAAGAAGAACCTGCCTTTGCTGATCTCTGTCACGCCACCGTCAGTCCCGGCAAAGCCGCCCAGAAAGATATTCATCGACATGCTGCGGATGCGCGACTTCCGCTGTCCCTTCACCGTCACGTACGAGCGATCCGCCGGGCACTTGAATATCCCGACCGAGCTCCCGGCGTACGCGTAGAGGGGACTGTGCTGGATGTCGACGCTGGGGTCGTAGTTGGACGGATTGTTTGGACTAAAATCAATCATGCCGCAGACCCACGTCGCATTGTCGGCTTCGGACCCCCTCCATCGCCCGTTGCGATCCGAACTTGCGAACGGGATCCGGTCACCGTTGTCGTCGGCGTACATCCGCCACGCCAGGGTCAGTTGCCGATGGTTATTCAGACATTGGATCCCCTGGGCTTTCGATTTGGCTTTGGAGAGCGCGGGCAGAAGCATGGACGCCAGGATCGCGATGATGGCGATCACCACGAGAAGCTCGATCAGCGTGAACCCGCGTCGGTTCGTCCGCCGGCGACCCCAGCGGCCCTCCCGACGACAACCTGGCATGAGTAGCCTCTTCATTACATGCCGAGGCGCGACACATTCGACCGCTCGAGGACGAGCACCCAGTCCTGGGGTGAAGGCAGGTTGCGTTTGAACTCCACCGGCGGCGTATTCTTGTCACCTGACTTCGCCTGGGCTCGGACCACGCCCTGATCAAACTTCCGGCCTGTCACCGGATCAAAATAGTACGCGTGCCAATCCAGGTCAGGCTCCAGGTTCTTTACCACAGGGCCGGTCCAGTTATAAAGGTTTCGCCGAGGCAGATAGATGAACCGCACCTCGCCCGGGATGCCGGCGGCGAATGCCCCCGCCTCGACCCATTCGGGATGCGGTTCGAAGCGGGACCACGGATAGGCTTCGAGCAGTTTCTTGCCGATCCCGAGCTGGGTGGATCCCGGATAGTTCATGCCCTCCTTCCAGAGGGTCCAGTCGTACACGGGATCGATGCCCGGGTCGCCCGCCACACTGGCCTGCCAGACGCCCGCCGCGCCGTAGGTGTGGCCGGCCGCGCCGCTGAGCATGAAGGTCCAGAACAGGTGGCGCTGCACGTCCTGGAAGTTCGTCTGCATGTGGCCCTCGTAACACGCCTCGCCGCACAGCGCCGGCCTGGCAGGCTGCTGCGAGAAACAGGACCGCATCAACTCGAGGGATTGTGCCGCGGTCCGATATCCCTCGTGCCCGATCCCCACCATGTCGAAGTCGAAAACGGCGTTGTCCTTGATCGCCTGCCGGGGGTGGTCCGGCGCGTGGTAGGTGAGCGGGTGGTGTTGCGGATCGGTCTCCTTGACGAACTTCGCCAGCTCAGACCAGGGCCCGTAGGCGTCCCTGGCCTCGCCGCCGAGGATCCAAACCGCGGGATAGGCACCGTATCGGGCGATCAGGTTCCTCCAATGCCGCTTGAACCCCTCAAGCCCCACCTGGGCCAGCGTGCTCTGGCCGCCCCCCTGCGGACGTCCCCAACCCCCGACCATCGCAGGGACTATCCCCGCCTCCACCAGGTGCTTGATGCGGCGGTCGGCGAATTCGAAATACCTGCGGTTCACCACGCTGAAATCCGGGGTCTCGTAAGGCTTCCCGCCCTCGTTCTCCCAGCGCGCCTCCATCATGTTCTCGTCCGGGTAGGGACCGCAGACGATCTGCACCACGGAAAAGCCCTTCGCCTGGCGGTCGGCCGTCAGTTCCTGGAACCCCTCCCAGGTCATCCGCCGGCAAAGGTTCTTCCACCACGTGTCCCCCAGCCAGAGGAACGGCGTGCCGTCGGCATGCGCGAAGTGCCTCTTGTCCGCCGCCACTCCGAGAAAGCCGTGCCTGAGCAGCGGGTTGCCGCCTGTGTAGGCCGTGACGTGCAGCGTCTGTGGCCTCCCGTTCGTCATCGGGCCCGCCGGGTCCAAACTCCGGACCTCAAAGGTGTAGTCCCCCTGCAACGGCGGCGCAAAGCGGACGGTCCACGTGTCGTCTCCCGCCCAGAACGCAGGGACAACCCAGTGCTGGTCGCCACGGCGGAAGTCGACGTCGACCTGCACGTCAAGAAACGGGTTCTCATGGCGCCGGCCCGCGGCAAAGGAGGTTTCAAAGACTTCCCATTGCTCCGCCCCGGGGACGGACGTCGCCGCACAGGCGAGAGCGATAAGGCCGGAGAGAAGTTGTTTCATGAGGTTCGCCGCAGCGGTGGCTGGCGAGTTAACAGTTCTAGGAAGGGCCGGAAATGCAACCCCAGTTTCGAGAAGCAAGGCCCCAGCCGGTGCCTGCACGGGTTGACGGCAGGGTGCGGCCTCCGGGCACGCGGCTCCATGAACGCGGCGCCGGCGCCACCCGGAACCCGGGGGAAAGGGGTCAAACATTGACTATTGACACTTTGTCCTCGAGCTAACGCACGGACCCCGCCGAATTTCGAATCCTCGACCGCGCGGCGCCAGCAGCGTCCCTCAGCCCATTCGCTTCAAATGTCGACTGTCAATGTTTGACCCCGATCTCATTCTCATCTTCGTGGCGTTCCTGTCGTACTGCCTGCACGTCTGTTTGAAAGGACAGTTGAAGCGGGTGGCCAGCGGGCTGACACCGCGGACGATGATGGAGAAATTCGGACGGATCCAGTTGGCGGACGTACACCTCCCGGTGGAGGGAGGGAAGACCCTGGTGATGACACGGCTCACGCAACCGGACGTCGATCAACGCCTCGTGCTGGAGCGCCTGGGGTGGGAGTTGCCCGAGCAGGGTCCGCCGCGGATCACGGCCGATGGCGAGCTGAAGGAGTGAGCGGGTCGCGGTTTTGTAGTGAAGACTTTTTCCGGCGATTCGCCGGTTTCCGAGCGATTTGCGAATTTTACGGGCGAGTTGCGAAAGTCCGGCTAGTAATCGTTCACCGTCAGCTTCAGGAACGGAAACGGCGCCACGCCCCGGTTGGTGGAGATCACGTTGGTGGTGACCGTCTTGACCCCGTTCAGCACGACGCTCTGCAGGACGTTGTAGGTGTGCACGTAGTCCAGACCCACGCTGATGATCTGGTTGAAGTACTGCTTGTTGGTGACCACCACGGTGGTGTCGCCCAGTGCGCGGGCCTCCGAGCCGATGAGCAGGCGGGGATTCGACGTGGTGGTCATCCAGAACTCGCTGGGCCGCACATCCGTCCGCCAGGTCGCGTTGCCATTCGCCGGCACAGTACCCTGCGGAGTGTTCAGGACCTGGTTGAAGACCGGGGCGAAGGATAGCTCGACGTTGTTGGTGTCCTTGATCCGCGTCACCGCGATCTCCAGATACCGGCTGTAGCTGTTCGTGCTGAAAGTCGAGGACCCGTTCTCCGGGTGCGTCAACCTTCCCGGAGCGGTCACCGACAGCGTGCAGCTGCCATCAAAGTAACTATTGGTCACCGCCGCGGTGAACGGCTTCTCCGAGGTGAGGTGGGGAAGGGCCGCGTACCAGTTCTGCGGCCAGGCATTCTGGTACTTGTCCAGCAACACCACCACCACGTTGCTTACCGTGTGCCGCGCCGGCTTGAGCAGGAGGCTGGAGATCGACAGGGTCGCCCCAGGCGTCGACGGCAGCTTCACCCGGGGACTCAGCAGCGTCCCGTCGGTCAGGTAGACGTCATAGCCGTCGATGAGCTCCGCCGGAATTCCCCCCGGGGTCCCCACGCCCTCCGTGGACCACGTGACCTCGCCCAAACCCACTTTCGAGGACGCCTGCACCGACAACACCGCGGGCCGCTCCAGGGCGTAGTAATCCACCTGGAAGTAACTCGTCAGCTTGTCACTACGGTTCACGATGACATGCTCGAAGAGCAGGGTCCCACCCCCGGTGTTGGGTCCGAAGTTGGTGACGGCGAGGGGACTCGAGTAGGGAAATGGACGTCCGAAATCGAGGGGCCTTCCGGGATAATGGTTGCGCGTCGGCGCCACGACCGCATGGGCATAGGCCATCGACTCGAGGTCGCTGTCCGGGGCCAGCTTGTAGGGCACGGCCACCACCAGGAGTGCGTCCCGCTTGAGCTGCGCCGGCAGGAAAGCAACGCGGCGCGCGGAGAGCGGGGGCAGGGCTCCCAACTGCATCTTGTAGGGGCGGCGATCCCCGAACGTCCGGTCCGTCGGCCCCGCGCTGGGAGACAGGACATTCCGCTGCGTGGCCGTGGTCAGCGCCTCCTTGACGGCGTTGGCGAAAGCGGTCTCGGCGCCCACCTCCACCTCCAACCGCACGATCTCATGAATATAATCGGCCAATTGCGCACCCACGGTGTTGCCGGCCGCCGCCTGCCGCTCCTTCAACGCCGACTCCAGGTAATCCAGGTCCTTGCCACTCGAGATCAGCCAGGTCCCGCGTCGGTTCAGCACATCGCCGACGATCCCCGGGAATCGCCGCTCGAGAAACCCGAGGAAGTGGCCCATCGCATAATGACTCGCATCGTCCGCCGTGAAAATAGGGACGGTCAGATAGGATGCCAGATAGGCATTCCCCGTGCCGCTGAACAACAGGGTCCGCTCCTCGGTTGGCAACGGACGGGTGGCCATCGGATCACCGGCATCATAGCCCGCCACCACGCTGGCATAGTACTGCGCCGTGGCCTCGATGAACCAGCGATTGCCTGCTTCAAAGCTGCTGTATTTCTGACCCTGCAGATAGTGGACCAACTCGTGCGCCACGGTCGTGCGTAGGTCCGGCCAGTTGTTGATCCTCGAGTTGGTCAGCAGCACAGGCCCGCCCACGGGCGATCCGCCGTCAAACGCCCCGAGATCCATCACGAAGATCGGTACCGTCAGCTCGGCCGCGTCACCAAACACCAGGTTTCCCCGGCTGTCCGCCGCCCGGTACAGGCCCCCGAACGCCCGGTAGGCGCTGTCCCACAGATCCAGCACGTAATTGGGGTGCCCTGTAAGCGGCCCGTCGCTGTGCCGCGTCCAGACCGTGTCCTCCGGCACGCTGTTGAGCTGCGGCGGCACCGGATCGAAATAGTGGATGGCTGCCGGGAACTCATCGAGCAACCCTCCGGCGGCGAACTGCCGCCACCGTTGCCGCGCCGACAAACCCGCCACGATCTCCCACTCGGTCGGATCATACGCGGGCTTGAACCCCGCCAACTGGGCGCCGGACGCAGGCAGCACCGCCAGGTGGCCCAGGTCCACATCGAAGGTCACCAGTCGATTCGCCGGGTCGTACGCCCATACCGTCCCAGCCCGCCTCCAGACGCCGGCGACGCGATCATAGAACTCCGGAACCAGGCGCGCCTTGAGTTCCGCTAGGCTGGTCACGGCCGGTGCAAAGCCCGGGTCCAGCGGCATGGAAAGATAGACCTTCCCGGTCAGGTTCGTGTGCGACGCCAGACGGATCTCATACTCCGCCGAGACCGAGACGAGCCCGTTGGTCACCTCGCCGCTCGCGCCGGTGGTGCGTCTGAAGGTCACCGAGCATTCCCCGCCGTCCGTGCGCGGCGGGAGATACAACACAGCCCCATCACCGCCAGACAGCGCGGCCCCCTGGCCTTCAACCACCTTCATCCCAGCCACCCCATCGGCCACCGGCAACGCGGCCGCCCGATAGAACCGCGCCGGTCCTGGCAACAACGCGTCCTCCCAGGCCCCGGCGGTCCCCGCCAAGGTCACGTTGGTCAGGGCGTCCCAGGCACCCCCGCCCCCGAGTCGCGCGCTGGTCTCGACGCGATAGGTCACGCCCGGCTGGCCCTGCACCGTCCCGCGGACCGCCGCCGGCCTGGACACCGGGCCCAGGGTGACACGAGGCGCCGGCCGCGAGGCGGACCGCGCCGGCAGCGAGAGAGCGCCGGCGACGCAAGCCAGCACGAGCACGCATCCACCTCCCCGGGAACCGTGGCTGCATCGAGGGCTTGGGTCGCTCGAGGGCGTCGACGGGTTGCCGTCCCGGCGGTCGCGACCCTGCGCGACCCGCCATTCGTTCAGGCTCTGGGCCCCGACTCGTGCCCACCTCCCAAGAAAGCTGGGTGCCCGTGAAAACCGCCCCAACGAAAGCCACCTGGGATCGTTCATTTCGCCTCCTGATTTTCTCCGCGGCCCCGATCGCGCCTCGACGAGATCCGCCCCGTCGAATCAACGCTCGACGAACGGCGACGCCACAGCCTCCGCCGAGCACGCACCCGCCTGTCCACGGCGTCAACAATCCTGACGCGAGAGAATCGGACAGCCCCGGCGGGGTTCCCCGGACCTCGTGCCCATCGGCAGCAAAGGAAGCAATGGGGTCAAACATTGACAGTCGACATTTGGATCGAAGTGTCCCAAGGACGCTGCTGCCGCCGAGGTGGCGGTGATTCACTGGCTCAGGCGCCCGGCGGTGGGCGCCTCGTGATGGCCCAAGGGTGAAATGTCAACAGTCAAGGTTTGACCCCTCTCTCATGGTTTCTCGGTGGGGATGGAGTGGAATGGGCACACGCTCAGTGTCGGCTGCCGCCCTGTCGAGTCTGGGGGGACGGGCGATGGCTTCCACGATCTGCGGTGAGACACATTCGACCCACAGGCTCCTGAGGTTGACGTGCCGTGTCCCCCTCCTCCACGGTCACCGCCGGGAGCTCTGTGAAGATGACCCGTCCGCGTAGGGCGGCCTGATCCAGAACAGGGCCCCGGATCATCGAGGTTCAGGGCCGACGCTCAGGCGCGGGCGTGGACCAGATGACAGGTCGCCTCCAGTGAAAATTCCAATGCCGGAGAAGCGGGGGTGTACGACGGGTGTAGAAACCGGACGTCAACTCATGATCTCACTCACTCGCATGCTGCTCGTGGCGCTTCTGCTCGCGTCACCGGCGAAACTTCCCGCCGCAGATTCCCCAAGCTGGTTCACCCGCAGTCTCGTCGGCCTGGAGGTGGGGCCCACCGGAGCACAGTTTGGAGGAGACCCGGCCGATGTCGGGTACGCCGCGAAGTTTGACGGACGTGAGATCGCCCGCGCCACAAAGGCGTGCGGCGGTGAATACCTGGTGATTTGGGCACGAGACGGCGACTGGGCCTATTACGATTCCAAGCTCCAACCGAAGTGCCCCGGCCTCGGTACTCGCGATGTGTTGCGTGAAGCTGTCGAGGAAGGCCACAAGCTCGGCCTGCCCGTCATCGCCTACTGCGTCCAGCAATACGCCGGCGACACGCTCCGAAAGAATCCGGACTGGCGCATCGTGGGCAGCGACAGCAAGCCGATTGATGGCCGGGTCTGCTTTCGCTCGGGTTACCGTGAGTACATGAAGCAGATGCTCGGCGAGCAACTCGCCTACGGCATCGACGGCTTCCATCTCGACATGGTGGATCAGGGCTTCGGCCCGCCGTACGGTTGCTGGTGCGAAACCTGCCAGAAGGAGTACCAGGCCCAGTACGGCCGCCCGATGCCCAAGGGCGTCACCTGGGACGAGGATTGGGATCATATGCTGGAGTTTCGATACGCGAGCAGCGACCGGTTCGAGAAGGAGATGACCGCCTGCATCCGCCAAGGAAACCCGCGCACCACGATTGACTTCAACTACCACGGCAACCCGCCCTTCTCCTGGGAGGTCGGCCAACTGCCGGTGCGCCACGCGCAGAACGGCGACTTCGTCACCGGCGAAACGGGCGTCTGGGGCTTTAGCGCGCTGACCGTTGGCTTGAACGGCGAGTTCTACCGCGCTGCCACTCCCGGCAAGCCGGTGCAGGTGGCGATGCAACGCGGCGTGCGGATGTACCACGACCAGACCACCCGCCCGCTCAACGACATGCGTTGGGAGATGTTCAACCTTCTGGCTCACGGCTCTTTCGTGACGATGATCGACAAGACCGGTTTTGATGGATGGCTCGACCCTGTGGCCTACGAGCGTTTCGGCGCGTTGTTCCGCGAAGTCCACGCCAAGCGCGCCCACTTCGGCCAATCGCCCGTGCAGGACGTCGGCATCTACTACAGCAGTCGCACGCGCGACTGGATTGGGCGCGAGAAACCGGCGGATTGGCTCCTGTCATTCCAGGGGGCGCACAAGGCCATGGTCTACGAACACATTCCCTGGGGGGTGATCCACGAGGAGAGCCTTTCGCCAGAGACGCTCATGAAGTTTCCCGTCGTTCTGCTGCCCAACGTCGACATCCTGTCCGAGGCGGAAGTCGCGCTGCTGCGGCGCTACGTGGAGAGTGGCGGCAGCCTTATCGCCACCGGCCTGAGCGGCGCCTATGACCACATGGGCCGGCTCCAGACAAAGTCCTCGATCGAAGCCCTCACCGGGGCGCGCCTCGTGCGGAAGCTCGACTCGACGGACAACTGGGTGCGGTTCCCGACCTCCCAAACCTCAACCCTCAGTTCTCAACTCGCACCAGCCGGGCGCACCGATTGGCCCTTCCTCGTCCGGGGCCCGGCGGCGGTGTTCGAACCCACGACGGCGACGCCCATCGGGGACTTGCTGAAGCCCCATCGCACCGCCTTGCACGCGCAAAAGCGCTACAACGAGGACTGGCCGCTGAGTGCCGACAGCCGGGTGGGGCCGGCGATCCTGCTGAACAAGGTCGGCAAAGGGAAAGTGCTCACGATCGCGGCCTCGCCGGACTGGGCGACAGCCAGCGATCACCACATCGTCGAAGCCCGCAGGCTTTTGGCCAACGCCGTTCACCTCTTGAACCCTTCGACGCGCGTCCGCATCACGGCCCCGGCGACGGTGGAGACGATCGTGACCGACGACCCGGCGACCCGCACCTTGCGCATCCATCTGCTTGGCTACAATGCACCGCCGCAGACCACGCCGTCGAAGGAACGACCCTACGTCCTGCCGGGTCTGATCGAGGACGCCCCGTTGTATCGCGCCACCCTCGAGTTGAGCAGCGGCCTCAAGAGCGCCAAGGCCTTCAACCGAACAACCGAGCTGAGAAAGCGGGGCGGGCGCTTGGCGATGACCATCGAGGACATCCACGAGGTCATCGAACTGCGCTACTGAACTGACGTTGTTCCACCCACCCACCCACCATGGCCGGTCGCTACCTCGAAACCTATCTCACGCCCGCAGTCCTCGCCGCGCAGCAGCAGTACTTCGGGCGTGCGCAATCGATTCCGCCGCAGCCCGAGCGCGACCCGCTGACCGCCGAGGAAGCCGAGTTCATCGCCAGGCGCGACAGCTTCTACATGGCCACCGTCACGAGCGAAGGCTGGCCTTACGTTCAGCATCGCGGCGGGCGCCCCGGCTTCTTGAAAGTAGCCGGCCCGAACTCGCTCGCGTTCGCCGACTACAAGGGCAATCGCCAGTTGCTCTCCACCGGGAATCTCGCCGCCAACGATCGCGTCGCTTTGTTCCTCATGGATTACCCGCGGCAGGAGCGTCTGAAAATCCTCGGCCACGCCCGCGTCGAGGACGCACGCGCGCATCCGGAGTTGGTCCGTCAGTTTGCCGAAGCGCCGGACCATAGGATCGTCGAGCGCATTTTCCTCATCGAAGTCATCTCGTTCGACTGGAACTGCCCGAAGTACATCACGCCCCGTTTCACCGAGGCCGAGGTTGAGATCGCTCTCGCGCCGCTGAGGCAGCGCATCGCCGAGTTGGAAGCAGCGTTGAAATCGGGAAGCTGAAACACCCACGAATCCGTAGCAGTCGACGTCAGGAGACTCAAACCTGACCCAAAGGCCAAGGGATGGAGTCTCCTGACGTCGACTGCTACGGGGAAGTGGCCCTTTCTCGACAGGCTGCCACCCGGGGCGATCAAGATTACGGATTGTCACTCCCTGCTGAAGAAACCCATCGGAACGATGAAACCCTTCGCTACCACGGCCCTCTGCCTCTCGATCACTTCCATGCTGCTGGCGTGCATCGCCGCCATTGGCAGCATAGGCGACTGGGGCGAGGGCCACACCTGGGCAGGCAGCCGGACGGAGTGCGGGATCGCTGCGCCTACTGGCTCTTTCCGAAGTCCATCCCTGTGGCCGCATCCCCGGCCGGCTCACGGCCCGACGTCCTGCTTCTCAATGCGGAGGACCCGCCGGCTGTGGCGTTCGCCGCGGCAGAGATTCGGAGAGCATTGGCCGCGCACCGCCCCGACCCCGCGCCTGCCCTGCGCCGGGTTGTCTTTCAATTCGACGCCTCGCTGGGGGCCCAGGCATACCGCTTTCGCCGGGAGCCGGGGGAGACGTTGCGCATCCTCGGAGGGGACGCCGCCGGCGCGCTGTACGGCGGGCTGGACGTGGCCGAGGCAGTCCGGTTGAACACGATCGGTCAACTGGGCGAGGGGATCCACCGACCGCACATCGCGCAACGCGGCATCAAGTTCAACATCCCGCTCGATTTGCGCACCCCCAGTTACTCGGACAACAGCGATTCGGCCCAGGCGAATATTCCCGAAATGTGGAGCCTGGCCTTCTGGCGCGAGTTCCTCGACGAGATGGCGCGGCACCGGTTCAACGTGCTGTCGCTGTGGAGCCTCAATCCCTTCGCCAGCATCGTCAAAGTGCCGGAGTACCCGGACGTGGCCTTGAACGACGTGCTCCGCGGCGGGCGCGAACGGTTCGACGACCGCTTCTCGCACAGCGGCACGCGCATGTTCCGGCCGGAGTGTCTCGAGGGTGCCGAGGTGGTGAAGCGCCTGACGATCGACGAGAAGATCGCGTTCTGGCGCGAGGTCATGCAGATGTCGAAGGACCGTGGCGTGGACGTGTATTGGTTTACCTGGGACGTGTTTCTCGACAGCGAAGAAGGCAAGCACGGGCTGACCCCCTTTGATTTCAGCTACAAATACGCGGTGGGAAAGGCACTAGGGTCAAACATTGACAATCGACATTTGGATCGGAGGCGCGGAAGGACCCCGCGGGTTGGGCAGTGATTCAAGGCCAAAGTGTCAATAGTCAATGTTTGACCCCACACCGCTGCGCTAAGCCTCGTCACTTAGCCGCCCTTCAACAACCCGTAGCAGTCGACGTCAGGAGACT
>CAIMTB010000560.1 GCA_903844265.1 uncultured Verrucomicrobiota bacterium | reverse complement strand
TCGTTCCCCCGAACTCGTCGAATCCCTCAACCGGGTCTTCCAGGAACCCGCCGAACGCCGCCGCGGCGAGTTCCCCGTAGCACCCTCCACCCCACCCCCACGCTTCGAAGTCGATCGCGCGTCCGAAACACTCATCGTCGCCGCCACACCCGATCAATTCACGCGAATCGAAAAACTCCTCTCCGACCTCCGGGCCGCTTCCGCGGCGTCCTCCCAAATCCGCACGTTCCGCCTCCGCAACGCCGAGCCCGCCCAGGTCGTCGAAGTCCTCCGCTCCGTGCTGCTCGGCGACGACGTCCAACGCTGGCGCCGAACCCCCTCCAATACCGAGGTCCGCATCACGACCGCCAACGCCCTCAACGCGGTCGTCGTCCAGGGGTCCCCCGAGAAACTCGCCATCGCCACCCAACTCATCGACACCCTCGACAAACCCCGCGCCGATGGCGCCGCCTCCGTCCAGACGGTCCAGCTCAAGAAAGCACTCCCCGACGCCGTCGCCACCGCCGTCATGCAGTCGCTCGCGCCCCGCGGACCTTCCGACCGCCCCTCCACCGTCTCCGTCACCGCCGTCCCCGGCAGCCGAAGCATCCTCGTCAATGGCCCCGCCACCGAGGTCCAGAAGGTCATCGAACTGATCCGCCAACTCGACCAGGAAAACCCCTCGACCCAGGTCGAAACCCGCGTGTTCAAGCTCGAGAACGGCAAGGCCCGCGAACTCGCACGCATCCTCACCCAGATGCTCGAGGGAATCTCCCGGGCCCAACCCCGCTTCGCCGCCCGCTTCCAACGCGACAACTACTCGGTCACCGCTGACGAACGCACCAACACGCTCCTGGTCTCCGGCAACGCCGACACGTTCAAACTCGTCGACGAACTCCTCCCCACGCTCGACCAGGCCCCAGACCATTCCGACCGTCAGGTCCAATATTTCTGGCTCGAAAATTCCGACCCCGTCGGCCTCGTCTCCAAACTCGAGGCGCTCTTCTCCGATCGCCCCCGCGCCGAACGCCCCGTCATCGACTACGACCTCCGCGGCAACGGAATCACGGTCGTCGCCCGTACTGCCGACCTCGCCGAAATCACCGAGGTGGTCCGCAAACTCGATGCCGCCGCCCGCGACACCAGCGTCCAGGTCCGCATGGTCGCCCTCTCACAGATCCCCGCCGAACGCATGGCCGCCATGCTCACCAACATCTATTCGCAGGTCCGCGACGGACAGATCCGCATCGTCGATCACCTGCCTCCCCCCGCTTCCTCATCCGCCGCCAGGCTCCCCATATCCACCAACGCAACCCCCGGCAGCGCTCCCGCAACAACTCCGAAAAACCAACCCGCGCCAACCACGGACCCCGTCTCCGCGACGCTCACCACGCCAAACCTCGCGACGAACACCGCGGCAACCGCCAGTTCCCACACCAACACCGTCGAGATCCCATCCGTGGTCGTCGCCATCAACAAGGACGCCAACGCCCTCATCCTCTCCGGCCCCGTCACCGAACTGGACCACATCCAGTCGATCATCTCGGAATTGACGTCGACGTTCATGGCGCCCGAATTCGAGATCCGACAGTTCCGGCTGCGCGAGGCGGATCCCGTGATCGTGGCACAGGTGCTGAACGAATTGTTCCGACCGGTCCAGGTGACCGGACAGCCGGGTCCGGGCGCTGACGGAGTCCGTCGCGGCCGCGCCGGAGCCGGACGACTGACGCAGGCCACACCCCAACCCGCACAGCCCGGCCAAGCCCAGATGGCCGTGCCGAAGGTCGCCGTGGTCCCCGAATCCCGAACCCACAGCGTCATCGTGCGCGCACGACCCGCCGACTTCGAGTTGCTCGAGTCCATCATCAAGCAACTGGACGAAGGCGGACTCAGCTCGGAGTTGGCCCACCGCCTCATCCCGCTCGAGCACGTCACGCCCGAACGCATCCTCCCCCTGGTCCGCCAACTCCTGACCCAACTCAATGCCGTCCGCCCCGGCGAACGCGCCGCGATCGCAAGCGATCCCCGCAGCCGTTCGGTGTTCCTCGTGGGTCGCGAAAGCGTCCTCGATCAGGTCGAAAACCTGATCCGCGAACTCGACATCGCGTCCGAGTTCTCCGAACTCGAACTGCAGGCGTTCCCGCTGAAGCACGCGCAGGCAGCCCAGTTGGCAGCCCTCCTGAAAAACATGCTCCGGCCCGACGGCGCCAACGAACTCACCGCCGAGGCCCGGCAACTGCAGGAACAGGTGAGCCACCTCAAACTCGTCGACGTCCACGGAGAACCCATCCAGCTCGACCTCACCCAACCCATCAAGCTGATCGCCGACCCCGCCCAGGCCGCTCCCGGGACCACCGGCGCAAACCGCCTCCTCATCGCCTCCACACCCGCCAACCTCCGAGCCCTCGCCGCTGTCGTCGACCTCCTCGACACGCCGTCCACCGGCGGCATGAACACCTTCCGGATCTTCACGCTCAAGCACGCCGACGCCGCCTCGCTCCAACGCGTCCTCGCCGACCTCACGCCCCAGCAGTCGCGCGCGGACGAAAAACCCGTCGTCTCCCTCGACGAACGATCCAACGCACTCATCGTCACCGGCTCGGAAAAAACCCTCGACATCGTCGAGAGCCTCATCGAACAGCTCGACGTCGATCTGCCCGCCGACCTCAAGGGAATCCGCATCGTCATCCTCCAGCACGCCGACGCCACGTCCGTCGCCGCATCGATGCAACGGCTCCTCGACGAACGCGCGCGACAACGCGGCGGCGGCCGAGGCCGAGGCCAGGGCACCGACCCCATGCGTGTCGTCGTCATCGCCGACCCCCGCAGCAACAGCCTCCTCGTCAGCGCGAGCCCCGAGAACTTCGAACTGGTCCAGTCCCTGGTTTCGCAGCTCGACCAGCCCGCCTCGCTGCTCACGGGCCAGATCCGGCTGGTGCCGCTGAAGTACGCCGATTCACAGGCCCTGGCAGGCACCCTCACCGACCTGTTCACACGCCGCGCCCAGACCGCCCGGACGCCCGAACAACAGCGCAACCGCGCCATCATCCTTGCCGATCCCCGCTCCAACAGCCTCCTCGTGGCCGCGGGTCCCGACGACAACCTGGCGATCGACGCGCTGATCCAGAAACTCGACTCCGAGGAATTCAGCGCGGCCGGGAACATCCGACTGTTCCAGCTCAAACACGCCCGAGCCTCGCACCTGGCCTCCGTCCTCGAGCAGTTCTTCCGCGCCAAACGAACAGGCGAGGCGTCCACCGGAAACCGCGAACGTTCCACGCCCGTCACGGTCACTGCCGACGACCGTACCAACACACTCCTCGTCACCGGCGGCAAGGAAGCGTTCTCAACCGTGGAGCGGATGATCGAACAACTCGACACCGACAACGTGCTCGCGAAGACAAGCTTCCGCGTCGTCGAACTCAAGCACGCCACCGCAACCAAGCTGCAGGCCACGTTGCAGCGGCTCTTCGCCAACCGCCCTGCCCGGGCCCAGGGCGACCCCGCCGAACCCATCACCATCATCGCCGATGGCTGGGCCAATTCCCTCATCATAGGCGCCTCGGATGATGACATCACCCTCGCCCTGTCATTGATCGAGAAACTCGACACCGCCCAGCCCGCCGACGGCCTGCAGGTGCAGGTGTTCCAACTCGCGAAAGCCGACGCGCGCCGCGTCTCCCAAACCCTCCAGTCGCTCTTCCGAACCACCGGCGCCGGCGGTCAGGGCGGCGCGCCCGGCGGCCTCCCCACCACCGCCATCAACGTCGATGAACGACTCAACGCCATCATCGTCTCCGCCGGCGAATCCGACCTCAAACGGGTCGAGGATCTCCTCAGGAAACTCGATACCGACCAGGTCGAGCGCGTCGCCGAAATCCGCATCTTCCCTTTGAGAAACGGCCGCGCCGTGGAGATGTCCGCGGTCCTGAACAACGTCCTCAACAACAATCCGAAATCGTTGACCGAGTCCAACCCCAACCGGCAGTCACTCCTCCAGTTCATCGCCCAGGACGAGGACGGCGACCGCCAGATCACCAGCGCCCTCAAGGAAGGCATCATCATCGTCCCCGACGCCCGCGCCAATTCCCTCGTGGTCTCGGCTCCGACCGACTACATGGACCTCCTCGGCGAGATGGTGAGACACCTCGACGACACCGCGCCGACCGTCGCGCAGATCAAGGTCTTCCACCTCAAGAACGCCGACGCACGCCAGATGGCCCAGGTTCTCACCACGTTGTTCCGACTCCAGAACCGAGGCGCTGCGCCGGGCAACCAGCAATCCATCCAGTACACCATGCCCCGGGATGTCCGGCCTCCAGGCGAAATCGGACCCGCACCAGCCCCCGGACCCGCACCCGCCACCGGAGCCCCCGGCGACGAAGGTGCCGTCGTGGGATCCGCCCAGGAAGACGCCCTCTCCGTCACCGTCGACCTGCGCACGAATTGCATCCTCGTCGGCGGAACCGAACATTACGTCGACCTCGCCGCCGAGATCATCGAGACACTCGACCTTGCACCCGGACAGGAACGGAAGGCGGAAGTCGTGCGACTCAAGAATTCGCGGGCGCAATCGGTCGAGACCGCGCTGCGGACGTTCCTCCAGCAGGACCTCCAGCGCATCGTCACGATCCTTGGGCCCAACGGGGTCGGCACCGCCCAGAACATCCTCGACCGCGAAGTGAGCATCGTCTCCGAGACCAACGCCAACAGCCTCCTGATCTCGGCAAGCCCCCGGTACTTCGCCGAAGTCAAACAACTGGTGGAGCAACTCGACCTCCCGCAGCCCCAGGTGCTGATCCAGGTCCTCCTCGCGGAAGTCACACTCGATTCCACCACCGACCTCGGGGTCGAGTGGAGCCTCACCGGCAAGGGTGATCCCGCCCTAACCAGCGGCACGGACTTCGCCCAGCAAGCCGCCCTCCAGACGTTCGGCGGCTATTGGGCGACGCTCTCCGGCAACAACTATCGATTCATGATCAGGGCGCTCCAGAACGAAGGTCGACTCGAGGTTCTCAGCCGACCCCAGATCCTCACCGCCGACAACCAGGAGGCCACGATCAACATCGGACAGAGGGTTCCTTTCGTGACCGACAGCCGGCTTACCCCTCAGGGCGATACGATCAACCAATTCACGTACCAGGATGTCGGGGTGATCCTCAAGGTGACCCCGCGAATCAGTCCGGATGGTTACGTCAAGATGGACCTGTCGCCGAGCATCTCAGACCTCTCAAGTTCCAAGGTCGACATCAGCAAGGGCGTGTCCGTCCCCATCATCAACCAGCGGACAGCCACCACCGCCGTCACGGTGAAGAGCGGCCAGTCCGTACTCCTCGGCGGATTGATCGGGACCGTTGACGACATTCGAACCAAGAAGGTCCCGGTTCTGGGCGACATCCCGGGACTCGGACTGCTGTTCCAGAGCAAGACCAAGTCGAAGGCTCGCAAAGAACTCCTGATCGTACTCACACCCCAGGTCCTCCTGAAGGGAGTCGGCGAGGGAACCACGCTCGATGCCGGAGCGTTCACTGAGAAGGAGTTGAACGCATCCGATCTCAAGGACCAGATCAAGCGGGACCGTCTGCAGCATCGTATCCTCGACCCGATCTATCCCCAGGGTACCGTCACGAACCCGCCTCCGGCTGGTTCCAAGACAATCGGCAAGAAGAAGGCCCGCGGATCATGAGCGGTTGGTTCGCGAGACGATCGGAGCGACTCCTGCCGTTGATGGCGGCGGCAGGCCTGTTCCTGATGACCGGATGCGCCGGACCTGCGGGCAAACCCGGCACGCCGGTGGCCGGTGTTGGACCCGTGAGGGAATTGAACCTGCTCGCCATGCCGTCCGCCCTGAATCTCAACGACAAACCGGGCGCGGACGGCGTTGCCGTGAAGGTATTTGCAGTGAGACAGGGAGGAATGAAGGGGGTTCCCATCAGGTCTGGATGGATTGAGGTGCTGGCTTACGAAGGGACGTTCGAGGACGCCCCACCGACGAAACCGTTCCACGAATGGCGATTGAACCCGGATCAGCTGGCACGAAGTGAGATCAAGACCCTGATGGGAACCGGCTACTATCTGGTGCTTGATTGGTCGCCTCACATACTCCACGGCAATCGGGCGACGATCATTGCGCGTTACCTGTCCGACTCGGGCGCGCCGGTCACCTCGGCGCCGAGCTACGTCGCCGTCACGGCGCTCTGATCCCCCCACGATCCCGATCACTGCCGATCATGCGTAACCCAAACTAGGGGACAGGCTTTTTCTCCGGAACAACAACTAGGGGACAGGTCTTTTGCATGTTCCAGGACCGCAGTCCGGTGCGCGCGCTGAACTAAGGGACAGCCTTTTTGCAAGGTCGGCGCACACCCTCGACCCCAAAGAATCCAGGTGGTGCGGCTACGGCGAGGCGTCTTCGCTTCGAATTGTCGGATGCGATGTTCATGGCGGGTCGGGTCGTCCACAGGCATACTCCGCCCACCACTCCGCCCCATACCCCTCAGGCCATGAGTCATCCACGCATCCTCTCCCGATCCTTCGCGCTCCCGGTCGTCGCGGCTCTATTCGGATCGATCCCAACTATCCCGGGTCTCGCCTCCGATCGCCCGGACATGCCGGTGGCCAACTTCGAAGGCGCAACCTACGGCGATTGGAAAGTCGACGGCGACGCCTTCGGGACCGGGCCCGCAAGAGGAGGTTACCCAGGCCAGATGGTGGTCGAGGGATTCCGGGGCAAAGGCCTCGTGAGTTCGTTTGCCCATGGCGACTCATCCACCGGCACGCTCACGTCCCCGCCCTTCACTGTTGAACGGAACTACGTCGAGTTTCTCATCGGCGGCGGCGGATTCGCGGGAAAGACGTGCATCAACCTCGTCGTCGACGGGCAGGTCGTCCGCACCGCCACCGGTCCCAACACGGATCCAGGCGGCAGTGAACGCCTCGAGCCTCGCCAGTGGGCCGTGACAGATCTCGCGGGAAAATCAGCCGTGCTCAAGATCGTCGATTCGGCGACAGGAGGATGGGGCCACATCAACATCGATGAAATCACCCAGACCGACCGCCGCCTTCCCGGGGTGCTTACCAATGCCACCCGCCAACTCACCCTCCAGGGACGGTACCTCCACCTCCCTGTCCGCAATGGCGGTGCCAAACGCCAGGTTTCCGTCCTCGTCGGCGGGAATGCCGAGCGCCAGTTTGAAATTGAACTCGCGGATCGCGAGCCCGATTGGTGGGCCTTCCTGGATACCACGTCGCTGAGCGCCAAAGAGGTCGCAATCACGGTCGACCGGCTGCCCGAGGACTCGCAGGCCCTCACCTCGATCACATCATCCGACACGATCCAGGATTCCGGCAATCTTTACCACGAGGCGCTCAGGCCACAGTTCCACTTCTCTTCCCGTCGTGGCTGGAACAACGACCCCAACGGACTCGTCTTCCACGCGGGTGAATATCACCTCTTCTACCAGCACAATCCCTACGGTTGGGGTTGGGGCAACATGCATTGGGGTCACGCGGTCAGCCCGGACCTCGTCCACTGGCGGGAACTCCCCATCGCCCTCTACCCGGACCGCCATGGCACCATGTTTTCAGGATCGGCAGTCGTGGACTGGAACAACTCCGCGGGATTCCAGACCGGCACCGAAAAACCGATCGTGTGCATCTTCACCGCGGCCGGGAATCCCTTCACCCAGGGACTCGCGTTCAGCAACGACCGCGGCCGGACCTGGACCAAGTTCGATGGAAACCCCGTCATCCCGCATATCATTGGCGGGAACCGCGATCCCAAGGTCTTCTGGCACGAGCCCGGTCATCGCTGGATCATGGCGCTCTATCTCGACAAGAGTGACTACGCCCTCTTCGCCTCAAGCGACCTGAAGCACTGGGATAAACTCAGCACCGTGGTCATCCCCGGCACCAGTGAATGCCCGGAGTTCTTCGAGATATCAGTCGCCGGGAAGCCCGCCGAGAAGCGGTGGATTTTCTACGGCGGGAACGGCCGCTATCTCGTGGGCACCTTCGATGGAACGACTTTCACACCCAATTCCGGCCCGCACTCCCTCCACAACGGCAACGCTTGGTATGCCTCGCAGACTTACACCGATATCCCCGCCTCCGACGGCAGGCGCATCCTGATCCCCTGGGCACAGATCAATACCCCGGGAATGCCGTTCAACCAGATGATGGGGACGCCGGTCGAGCTTACCCTGCTCGACACCGACGCAGGCCCCCGGCTCTCCGCGAATCCAGTCCGCGAATTGGCAACTCTCCGCGCCCGCACCCACGCCCTACCCGCCCAGCAAGTAAAGCCCGGCGACAACCCGCTCGCCGGGATCCATGGCGAACTCCTCGACCTGACCGCCGAGATGGAACCTGGCGATTCCACCGAGATTTCCTTCCAAATCCGCGGCACCGACATCGTCTGGAACGCCGCGAAAAACGAAGTCACCTGCGCCAAGAACACCGCCCCCCTCCGCCCCGTGCACGGACAACTCCGATTCCGCATGCTCGTCGACCGGACCTCGCTCGACATCTTCGGCAACGACGGCCACGCCTATCTGCCGATGGGCGTCCTCCATCCCGCGGACAACCGATCCCTGTCTCTTTCCGTCAAGGGCGGAACCGCCACGCTGCGATCACTCTCGGTCCATGAACTGAAGTCCGCCTGGGAACCCTGACGTCCGGCATCGCAACGCGCCCCGATACTCCAGACGAGGCCTGATCACCGTCTCGACTCTCCACCTCGGCTCCACACCGATCCATGCGACCCACGCCGACCATGAACCCCTCCCTGCCCCCGGAACCCAGTCGCTCCAGCAACCAGGTCGACCGCCGAGCCTTCCTCGGCACCACCGCCGCACTCACCGCGGGCGTCATGATCCTCCCCGGCCGGGTCCTCGGTCGCGGCGGCGAAAAACCGCCCAGCGAGAAGCTCAACATCGCCACCATCGGCGCCGGAGGCCGCGCAGCCGATGACATCGACGCCCTCAAGTCCGAGAACATCGTCGCGCTCTGCGACGTCGACGACAACAACGCCGCGGAAACCTACCGAAAGTTCCCGAAGGCCCGGAGATACAAGGATTTCCGCGTCATGCTCGAGAAGGAAAAAGGCATCGACGCCGTCCTTGTCGCCACCCCGGACCACATTCACGCCGTCGCCTCGATGGCCGCGATCAGGGCCGGCAAGCATGTCTACTGCGAGAAGCCCCTGACGCGCACGGTCAAGGAAGCGAGAGCCCTGGCCATGGCTGCGCGCGAGGCGAGAGTCGCCACCCAGATGGGCAACCAGGGCATGGCCTTCGAAGGGAATCGACTCATCAAGGAATGGCTCGCCGCCGACGCCATCGGTCCTGTCCGGGAAGTCCACGTCTGGTCCGACCGGCCCACCCATCGAGGCAGGATGCCCCTGTGGTGGCCCCAGGGCCTTGAGCGACCTTCGGACACCCCTGCGGTCCCTGACACCCTTGACTGGGACCTTTGGCTCGGGCCCGCTCCCTACCGTCCCTATCATCCCGCCTATGTCCCCTTCAAATGGCGGGGATGGTGGGATTTCGGATCCGGAGGACTCGGCGACATGGGCATTCACAACCTCGCTCCTGTCTTCGACGCCCTGAAACTCGGCGCGCCCATCCGCGTCCACGCCACCTCGACGCCGGTGTTCAAGGAAACCGTGCCCGTCGCCGCGATCGTCCACTTTGCGTTCGCGGCTCGCGGGGATCAACCGGCGGTGAAACTCCACTGGTACGACGGAGGACTGCTTCCGGAGCGCCCCGAGGAACTTGAGGAGTCCCGCCCGCTGGACGCCGAGGACGGCATCCTCTTCGTCGGCGACAAGGGCAAGATGATCGTCAAGGGCTGGGGCGGGGAGAACCCCCGGCTCCTTCCTGAGTCCAGGCACCGGGCCTTCACCCCGCCACCGAAGACGCTCCCACGCTCGATCGGTCACCACGCCGAGTGGGTCAAGGCATGCAAACAAGGCACGCCCACCGCCTCGAACTTCAGCTTCGCGGGCCCACTCACCGAAGCCGTGCTGCTCGGCAGCATCGCCATCCGCTGCCAGGGCGCCGAGCTGGCATGGGACCCCGTGGCCATGAAGATACCCAACAATCCCGAGGCAGAGCAGTATCTTCACTACGATTACCGCCCCGGATGGAGCCTGTGACAAGCCACGCCACCATCCCCCGGTGACCCTCGAATAACCCATCGCGCGCCATGAGCCAGACCAGTCGCGTCAAAGTAGGAATCATTGGATCCCAGTTCCAGGCCGACATTCACGCCGAATCGTTCCGACTCATGCCTGACGAGGCGGAGGTCGTGGCCGTGGCCTCGCCCTCGCCGGGTAACGCCGAGAAATTCGCGCTCCGCCACAAGATACCCCGGTGGTTCACGGACTACCGGCAGATGCTCACCGAGCCTGACATCGAGATGGTCACCATCGCGGCGCCGAATGCGCTTCACGCCCAGATGACCATCGACGCCGCCAACGCGGGGAAACATGTCGTCTGCGAAAAGCCGCTTTGCATGACGCTCGAGGAAGCGGACCTGATGATTGACACGTGCCGGCGCCAGGGCGTCCTGCTCCTGTATGCCGAGGAACTCTTCTTCGCGCCGAAGTACGTCAAGGCCAAGCAGATGGCCGACGACGGCGCCTTTGGAAAAGTCTACCTCGTGAAGCAGGCGGAGAAGCATTTCGGACCGCACGCGGCCTGGTTCTGGGACGTGAACCGTTCCGGCGGCGGTGTCTTCATGGACATGGGCTGCCATGGAATCGCATTCTGCTACTGGTTTCTGGGTCGGCCGAAAATCAAGAGCGTGCTGGCTCACATGGCCACCCATGTCCACGCCGACAAGACGCAGGGAGACGACGACTGCGTCTGCATCATCGATTTCGAGGGTGGCGCGAAGGGGATCATCGAAGACAGTTGGGCTCGACGTGGCGGGATGGAGGATCGCATCGAGGTTTACGGTGAAGGAGGCGTCACCTATGCCGACCTTCACATGGGCAACGCACTGCCTACCTACAGCGAGTACGGCTACGGCTACGCGGTCGAGAAGGCACCCACCACCAAGGGCTGGACCTGGCCGGTGTTCGAGGAGCTCTGGAACTACGGATTCCCACAGGAGATGCACCACTTCGCCAGATGCGTCCGCGGGAAGGAGACACCCCAGGCCACGGGTGAGGACGGACGGATTGTCCAGGAAGTCCTCTTTGCGGGTTACCAATCCGCGGGCATCGGGGCCAAGGTGAAGCTTCCCTTCCGACCAAAGGGGGTCGCGCGCCCGATTGATCTCTGGCTCTCGCAGAGGGACTGACCCGACACAGCGAAGTAGGCAGGGAGCAGGTCCCACCGCGCCTCCGAAAGCGACGTCGGCCCGGGATGATTCGCGAGAACCGTTCTCATCCGTGTCGACCGGGTCAGTCCCCCGCCAGCAGCTTCCGTATCGCCGTCATCAGCACCCCCTCGACCTCCGGTGACACATTCGAGGAATTCGGGCTCGTCTCGTAGCCTCCCTCCTCATAGGCCACGGAGGTCCCTATGTAACCGGGTCCGTAGTCCCCGTAGGCCGCCATCGCCACGAAGCGATCAGGACGCTCCCGCTTGGCCGCCAGCTGATACTCGACGAACAGTTCGCCCGGCAGATGCAGAAGCCGCGCCTTCCCCAGGCAGAGGCAGGTCACGTCGATGGATTGCCCTGCCTGGCAGCGCCTCAGCCAGGCGAGCCGTGCCGCGCCGCCAGAGAGAAAGAAGGCCGCATCCTTGCCCTTCAGCTGAGCCACCAGCGCCGCCTCGGTCAGATGCTTCGCGGGCGGAAGCTGCACCGGCACAACCCTCCATCCGACGTCCGACGGACTGAGAGACTCACGTTGGGTGGCTGCCCACGCCCGACGCATGCCGTCGGCCAGGCGCTCGGCGAGAATGCGCCGGTTCTCCTTCGATCCATCGTTGTACTTACCCGCACCCAGGTTACCCCCGGCGCCATTGAAATGAATGTGCAAGGCATCAGGAACATCAAGCTGCCGGAGGAACCGCGCGACCCCGGGGAAATCAGGGTTGGGTATTCCGGTCCTGTAATAGCTCTGCGGGTGGACAGCGTAGTAACTCAGCACGGCAATGGGCCGGTTGCTGCTCCAGAAACTCACCAGGGATACCGCCGGATCTATCGTTCCCTCCGGCTCGGCTCGCAACGCCGGATCCGGACACGAAGTGTAGCGAACCGCCCGCACCTTGCCGTCCGGTCCAAAAATCCGCCGGTTCGACGCCACCTCGCGAACCTCCGCCTGGCCCAACCCGACCTGGTCGACATCCACCGCTCGCGCCACTGCACCGCGAACCGCCGTCTCCAACCGCCCGAGCACCTCCCTGGCAAACCTGCCCTCATAACTCAGCGGCTCCACACCGGCTTCCTTCAGGATCTTCTCGGCCCCAAAGTCACAATCCGGCGCGTCATGCTGATGCAGCGTATGCACCGCCACCCGGGAAGGTTCGGTGCCAGCAGCACCGGCCAACACCCTTCGAAAGGCCTCATAACCTTCATTTCCAATGCCAATCCAATCCACCGCGCAGAGGACGATCGGCTGTTGGCCGGACAACACCACCACACCCCGCGCCCTCAGGCCAAGATCCCACGTGTTGGTCACCGGATCGTACGCCATCCGACTCCCCACCGGCGGCGTGACATCCAGGTCAAAAATCCCAAGACGAACCCTCGGCGTCGGGACAACATCCGCAGCATCCTCAGCCCCGACTCGAGGCACGGGCAGCCAACACAGGAGGCAGGCAAGGCAGCCAAGCCACGGGGAGAATCGCCAGGACATAAACCCATCCTACGGCATCCTCAGCCGGCGTGAAAGCGGAACGTCGGAATCGGGGTTGAACTCCGAGCCCAGATCCTCCGAAGTGGGTCCCGACGTGAGCACGACTCCCGCCATCCCCCCCGGGGCCACCGCAGGCCCAGCCAAAGCCGAGTCCAAGGCCGCCGTCTTTTTCCGCCGCCTGTTCAGCACCATCATCCTCTGGTCCGTGGTGCTTTGGACGATCTTCTCGCCAAATCATCGCATCACCGACTGGGTGTTCCTCGCGCTCATGCTGGGGCTGGCCTGGCAAGGGTTGCGCGAATTCTACGACCTCGTCGAAAAACGCGGGCTGGTCTGCTTCAGAACCTGGGGCATCGCCTCGGGGCTCACCCTGATGCTGTCCACATTTCTCTACTTTACCGGCATCATACCGCATGCCCACGGGGATCTGCCCGCAAAAGCCAATGATTTCGAGGTCACGGTCATTGTGGTGTTTGTCCTAGGGCTCTGTCTGCGCCGCTTCTTCGACACTAAAATCCACGATGGCATCGCGGCCATCTCCACCACGCTGTTCGGCCTGTTCTATGTTCCCTGGCTCCTGAATTTCATCGCTAAAATCACGTTCCTCCCGGGAATAGACGGCCGCTTCTATGTCCTCTATTTCATCGTGGTCACCAAGTTCAGCGACCTCGGTGCCTATGTGACCGGCTCCCTCATCGGCCGACACAAGATGATCCCGCGCATCAGCCCCGGAAAAACCTGGGAAGGCTTCGCAGGCGCCATCGCCATCTCCACCTGCTCCAGCGTGCTGCTCGCCCACTTTCTCGGACCGAAACTCCAAGGGATGACGCTGACCCACGCGCTCATCCTTGGAATCGTCCTCAGCATCGCCGCGGTGATCGGGGATCTCATCGAGTCCCTCTTCAAGCGTGAGGCCGGCGTGAAGGATTCAGGGCAAATCTTCCCCGGGATTGGCGGCATCCTCGACCTGCTCGACAGCCTCCTCTTCAGCGCACCCCTGATGTACCTCTACCTCCGCCACATCCTTGTCCACTGATCCCATGCCCACACCCCCCACCCCGGAACAGAATCCCGACATCGAATCGCTGCGTTCCGAGGGGGACCTGAATCTCTCACCGCGGCGGCGAGCCTGGGCCGAATCCCACCTCGACGACGCAACGCGAAAGCTTCTCGCAGAAGACGCCCGCCTCTTCCTCCACCAATCCCTGTCAACGCCCTGCCTCAACGCGCTTTCGGAATGCTCCGGGGCCACCCTGACCGACCTGCAAGGTCGTGAAATCCTCGATTTCCACGGCAATAACGTCCACCAGGTCGGCTTCAGCCATCCGAAGGTGATCGAGGCCATCACGCGCCAGATGCAGCAGCTCAGCTTCTGCCCTCGGCGATACACCTGCGTGCCAGCCGTCGACCTTGCCCGAAAGCTCACCTCCCTGACCCCAGGCCGACTCAAAAGAGTCCTCTTCGCCCCGGGCGGAACAACCGCCATGGGCATGGCCATCAAGCTGGCTCGAGTTGCCACAGGCCGATTCAAGACGATATCGATGTGGGAATCGTTCCACGGAGCGTCGCTCGACTGCATCTCGATCGGTGGCGAGGCCATCTTCAGACGTGGAATCGGCCCACTGCTCCCAGGATGTGAACACGTTCCTCCTCCCGATCCGAAACAGTGCCCGTTCAAGTGCGGAGAGAGGTGCAATCTCAATTGCGCCGACTACATCGAGTACGTGCTCGAACGAGAAGGCGATGTCGCCGCTGTCATCTCTGAGACGATCCGATGCACCCCGTTCGTTCCACCCCCGGAATATTGGCAGCGAATCAAAGCCTCCTGCGAACGCCACGGCGCCCTGCTCATCCTGGATGAAGTCCCTATCGGCCTCGGGCGGACCGGAAAAATGTTCGCCTTTGAACACTACGGCATCGAGCCCGACATCCTCGTCCTCGGAAAAGGGCTCGGAGGCGGAATCTTTCCCCTGGCCGCAATGTTGGCACGTGACGATCTCAACGACGCCTACGCGCACGGGGCTCTCGGACACTACACCCACGAGAAAAATCCCGTCGCCTGCGCGGCGGCTCTCGCAGCCCTCGAAATCATCGAGCAGGAAGACCTCCCGGGCCGGGCGGCCGAACTAGGGCAATTCGCCCTTGGGATTCTCAGGGAAATGGCGACGCGCCACTCGATCATCGGGGAGATCCGTGGGATCGGATTGATCCTGGGTGTTGAGTTGGTTCGCCGGCGCGATGGAGTGGCGCACAAGGCGACCGATGAGGCCGATGCTGTCCTCTACGCGTGTCTGGAGCGCGGACTCAGTTTCAAGACCACGATGGGAAACATCCTTACGATGACACCGGCACTCACCATCACGAAGGAAGAACTCAAGAGGGGGCTCGCCATCCTGGACGAGGCGCTGACCTCTATCTCGGGCTGAGTGAGTCGGGGGGGGTGGGGAGGAAGGAAGAGACGGGGACTGGAAGCGAAGAGGAGAAGGCGGTGGAAGCGGTCGCGGGAAAGAAAAAAGCCGCCCTTGCGGG
>CAIMTB010000559.1 GCA_903844265.1 uncultured Verrucomicrobiota bacterium | reverse complement strand
GGGGGGGGAGGTGATATCGCCCGTCTCCCACGGCGGGGGTGCGGGACATCAGTCGAGTCAACTGGGGGTCAATGGGATTCACCTCAGTTCGCGTCCGAGCCGATAGAACGCAGCCGGTCCGATCGCGGGAACGTCCCTGGTCAGCGTCGCGCCGGATCCCGAAAACCTCTCCACGTCGATCCAACCATCCGGCTGAAGCTGATTCTGCGTTTGGAGGAGATCGCGGCCATCCGTGCGGCTCGGCCATTCGAGCCGAAGAACGCCCGGTTCGGCCCTTATCACGGGCTTCACCTGCAAGGTGGGGGTGATGATCGGTGGGGTGTATTCGAGCACCAGGGGAAGCCCCTGGCGCGTGACGAGATCCGAAGCACCGCCGATGGCATAGATCTTCCCGTTCAAGACGCAACAGGACAGGCCGAGCCGCGAGGTCGGGAGGTTGGCTTTCATGGTCCATCGATCTCCCACCGCCAGACTCCTTGGCACGGGGAGTGTCACCAATCGGCCCGCGCTGAGTTCCGAGACAACCAGGCGGTCAGACTTAGCGTCGTAGAGTATGCTGGAGGGCGTGTTCAGACAGACGGAGTTCGTGGCGGGCGTGGACTTTGGAGTCGCGTAGAACCTCAGTTGTCCCAATCCCTCCAGCGGAAACTGCAGGTTGTACTCAAGGGTCAGGATTCCGGACAGGAGGTCCGAGGGCGCCAGCGGCGTCGAATCAATCGCCGTGGTCAATCCCTCGATCACCGAAACCGAGGCCCCCGTCTGCGCATCAACCCGCCGGACTTTCGAGTAACCCGGAAGAAATGGGGCGCCCCCGAACGTCGTCACCAACAACTCGGCGCCCGCCCAATGAATACTGGTGGGAACGTTCTCGAGGACCGGCGGACCGCTGGGGAGCGGGCTGGGTGTGGGCGGAAAGCTCGCGAGTGTCTGTTCCTTGCCGGTCGCGATTACCACCTTCCGCACGCTGTTGAGACCCGCATCGACGACATAGAGGTGGGTGTCGTCCGCGACGATGCCGTAGGGGTGGGAGTGCCGGACGTTATCCGCAAAGTTGGGTCGTGGATCCGGGAGGTAATCGACGAAATCCACGACGAGTCGGAGTGTCATGGTTTCGCCGAAGTTGTTGGTGACCGCGAGGGATGTCCGGCTCTTCAGGGCATGGTGGTCAGCCAGGGTGAGCGAGAAACCGGCAGTGTCGGTCTCGAGTGACTCCGGTAAATCAAGCGCCAGAACGGAGCTGAACAGGGGCGAAGCGGGCGTGGGATTGGCCTGCTCGGTGCCTTGAACCGGACCGGGCACGGTGACATCGCCCTGACCGTTCAGGAGAAATAGCGTTCGCCCTTCGAGATAGACGCCGGTGGTCCCGTTGAAGTCCCCGACATAGGTCCGAGCCGACGGTAATCCGTCCAGCAGGGTTCGGCGGTGGCCCTGACGATCGACAATGGAGACCCGACCGCTGTTCGGCACCTGGGGTCCGCCCTCGGCGACGATGAAGTTGCCGCGTGGCGTCTGGATGAACTTGCCCGGCGCGAGCAACCCGGTCGCCAGGGGTTCGACCGCGGGACACGGTGCCTGCGCTGCGGACGCGCCGGCCGCCCCGGTGCAGACGAGGCCCAGTGCGAGAGCACAGGCTTGTGCGGATGGCGACCAGGAACCTGGAAGAGGGTTTGATTTCATGGGATTTCGGTTCTGTTGTTGCGTCGGCCGGTCAGGACGGACTCCGGCCCGCAACCCGATCAGCGTGTTCACCCCGTCATGCGCCGAAAGCGGGCGGAACGGCTCACCGAATATTTGCGCCCGCTCTTTTCGTGTGTGATGAGCCTTTTCCTCCTCAAATGGCGCATGTATGGGCGATGAACCGAGTCCCATGAAGCCCGCCTCCCGCGAACAGACCGTGTTCGCCGAGGCGCTCCTGCAGGCCACGCATGAGGCCCGCGCGAGCTACCTCACCGCCGCCTGTGGGGCGGACCAGGCGTTGCGGCGCCGCGTCGAGAACCTGCTTCGTGCTGCCGAAATCGCTGGGGATTTTCTGGAATTTCCGGTGAGCGGACGGGGCCCGGACACCGAGTCCACCTCGCGCGCGATCGATCCCAGCGAACAACCCGGCGACCGGATTGGCCGGTACCGGCTGTTGGAACGAATCGGCGAGGGTGGCTGTGGCGTGGTTTATATGGCCGAGCAGGAGGAACCGGTGCGCCGGCGGGTGGCGCTCAAGGTCATCAAGCTGGGAATGGATACCCGGCAGGTCGTGGCGCGGTTCGAGGCGGAGCGGCAGGCCCTGGCGCTGATGGACCATCCGAACATCGCCAAGGTGCTCGATGGCGGCGCGACGGAGACCGGCCGGCCGTACTTTGTCATGGAACTGGTCCGCGGCGTGCGCATGACCGAGTTCTGCGAGCAGGCGCGGCTGCCGACCGGGGCGCGGCTCCGGTTGTTCGTGCAGGTCTGCCAGGCCGTTCAACACGCGCACCAGAAGGGGATCATCCACCGCGACCTCAAGCCCTCGAACATTCTCGTCACGGTCAACGACGGCGCGCCCGTGCCCAAGGTGATCGATTTCGGGATCGCCAAGGCCACGGGCCAGCGGCTGACCGACAAGACGCTCTTCACCCGTTTCCATTCCTTCATCGGGACGCCGGCCTACATGAGCCCGGAGCAGGCCGAGATGAGCAGCGTGGACATCGACACGCGCACCGACGTCTACAGCCTCGGGGTGCTACTCTACGAACTGCTGACGGGCCGGACACCGTTCGACGGGGAGCAACTCCTGAGCGCGGGTCTGGACGAGATGCGGCGCATCATCCGCGAGACCGAACCCCCGCGACCCTCCACGCGCCTCACTCGCCTTGCCACGGACGACGTGAGGAAGAGCCGGGCCCAGTCGCACGCCGGCGACGACTCCCTGCGTCAGGCGCCTCCAACGAAGGAACTCATCAGCGCCGTGCGGGGCGATCTGGATTGGATCGTGATGAAGTGTCTGGAGAAGGACCGCCGACGCCGGTATGACACCGCCAATGGCCTGGCGGCCGACATCCAGAGGCACCTCAACAACGAGCCCGTAGTCGCCCGCCCGCCGAGCGCGGCCTACAAGTTCCAGAAGGCGTTTCGCCGGAACCGGTTGCTGTTCGGTGCCGGCGCCGCCGTCTCGGTCGTGTTGATGCTAGGGATCGTGGTGAGCACGTGGTTGGCCATTCGCGCCACCCAGGCCGAACGCGAACAGACCCGGCTGCACGCCGAAGCGGACACCGCGCGGGCGAGCGAAGCCGGGCAGCGGCGCAAGGCCGAGAGCCAGAGCGCGCGCGCCGAAGCGCAGGCTTATGCCTCCGACATGAACCTGGCCCAGCAGGCCCTCGCCGTGAACAACCTCGGCCGGGCAGCGGAGTTGCTGAACCGGCACCGGCCCGGGCTAGGGCGCGAGCTTGCAAATCCCCTGCCGGGGACTCCCAACGGTGGCCGACCCTCGACGCTCGACGCTGGACCCTCGACCGACCTGCGCGGTTGGGAATGGCGCTATCTCTGGCAACAGACGCAGGGCGAGGAACTGTTCACCCTCTGCCAGCGGCCCGTCGGCATTTTCTCGCTCGCGGTCTCGCCCGACGCCCGTTGGATGGCGGTGGGCGAGGAGAACAATGGCCACCTGACCGTTTGGGACCTCCCGTCGCGGAAGGAAATTTTGCGGCTGCCCGAAGGGGAGCATCCCGACGTGTTCTACATGCGCGCGGCCTTTTCCCCGACCGAACCCCTGCTGGCCTACGGATCGAGCTCCGGCTTTCCCCCCACCAACTTCGTGAGCCGGGTTCGCATCTGGAACCTCAAAACGCAACGGCGCGTGGCCGAGCTACCGCTTGAGTTTCTCTGCACCGGACTCGCGTTCTCTCCCGACGGTGCGCAGTTGGTGACCTCGACCCTCAATTTCCTGACACTCTGGGACGCGCGGACGGGAGCGAAACTGAAGGCGTACCCGTTCGGTTCCCAGCATTCGATCGGAACTCCCGTGTCCGTCACCCCCGATTTCCGGCTCGTGGCGCAGTCCTACTCCACCGGGCGGGTCCGTGTGTTCGACCTCGCGCAGGGACGAGAGCGATGGAACACCAACGCCGCGACGGCCATGATCGAGGCGGTGGCTCTCTCTGGTGACGGCCGACTCCTCGCCACGGCCGACGCCAGTGACCAGTCCGTCATCCGGATCTGGGATGCGCTCGACGGACGGGCCATCGCCAGCTTTGCCCCCTCTCCCGGCGGCGTGATGCAACTGCTGTTCGGCCCCGATCATCGCACGCTCATTTCGGCGCACACCGACCAGACCATCCGGGTCTGGGACTCCTCGAATCCGAATTCAGTCCCGCCACCGCGAATCCTGATCGGTCACCCGCTTGAGGTCTGGCGGCTGGCCGTGATGCCCGATGGAAAGACCCTCGTCAGCGGCGGCAAGGATGGCTCCGTGCGGTTCTGGGATCTCACCCGGCCCTCGCGTCAACGCGGGTCCGTGGCCCTGGCGGCCGGTCCCTTCGTGGGTTGGAGTTTTGCCGAAAACCAACCGGACTTACTGACCTGCGATGAACAGGGAAGACTCACCCGCTGGAGCGGGGACGGGTGGCAAACGAAGACCCTGCTGGCCGAGACCGGCCGGGAGGCGAGCAAGGCGTGCTTCCTACCCGACCAGCAGGGAGTGGTCATCGCCGGTCGGGATGATGTTCTGCGACTGTTCCAGTGGACCCACCCAGGATCGCCGCGCGTGCTCGACCCCTTCCCCGCCAAGACCTTTCCCACCAACTGGAAATGGACCCTGCGCCGCCACGGAAACCGGCTGGCGGTCGGCCGCTTCGATCAACAGGTCATCTACGACTACAACGTGGAGACCGGGAAACTCGAGGGATCCTGGCGCGCGCCGGCGCCGCTTTGTGCCCTGGACTTCAGCGGTGACGGGCGCTTCTGCGTCATGGGCGGTTACCGGGGTCGGGTGCTGGCCCGGAACCTGGTGACCGGGGAGGAATCCAGCTTCGTGGAGGACCTGCCGAGGATTGGGGGCGTTGCTTTCTCCCCCTCCGGGAACCAGGTGGGAATCTCGACCGAACAGGGATTTGTGCGCTTGTGGGAGCCGGGGTCGTGGCGGGAGGCGGGCACGCTCGGCGGGTTTCTCCACGGAGTGGCCGGCCTTTCCTTCAGCCCGGACGGGCAGAGGATCGCCGCGGGCAGCAGCGGGGAGGAGGCCATCCGGCTTTTTGACCAGGAACGACAGCAGCCGATGATCACCTTGAGGGCGGAGGGGGTTGGGTTTTCCCCCGCCTTCGATTCGAGCGGCAACGTCCTGGCCGCGATGAACTCGGAGGGCAAGTTATGGGTCTGGCGGGCGCCTTCCTGGAAGGAAATCGAGGCGACTGAACCCGCCATTTCCCCAACCCGCCGCCAACCATGAGCGACGTCACCCGCATCCTCAGTGCCATCGAGCAGGGCAACGCCGGTGCGTCGGACGAACTGCTCCCGCTCGTTTACCAGGAATTGCGCCGCCTGGCCGCCCACAAGATGTCCACCGAGCCTGCCGGCCACACGCTCCAACCCACCGCGCTCGTTCACGAAGCCTGGCTCAAGCTGGTCGACTCGCCCGCCCAATCCTGGCAGAACCGCGCGCACTTCTTCGGGGCCGCTGCCGAGGCGATGCGCCGCATCCTCATCGACCGCGCCCGCCGCAAGAGCCGACAGCGCCGCGGTTCCGGCGCCGAACACCTCGATCTGGACGATTGGGACATCGCCAGCCCCGGGCCCGACGATCAGTTGCTTGCGCTCAACGACGCCCTCGATCGCTTCGCCACCCTGGAACCGCGCCAGGCCGAACTCATCAAGCTCCGCTACTTCGTCGGCCTGAAGATCGGGGAAGCTGCAGACGTTCTGGGCATTTCGGAAGCCACGGCCAAACGGTGGTGGACTTACGGACGCGCATGGCTCTACAGCGAAATCCAATCGTCCTCAGCCTGAGAGGGGGAGTGGGAGGGGGAGTGGGGTCAAACATTGACTGTTGACATTGCAACCTTAGGTCATCGCTTGGAGCCCACCGCCGGGAGCCTGCGGCAGTACACCACCGCCACCTCGGCGGCAGCAGCGTCCACGAGGCACTTGGATGAAAATGTCCAATGTCAATGTTTGACCCCATCGCACTCTCTTATGTCGCGGATCCCGGGAGATGGTTCGGCCGTGACTACACCTGCAGGCTCATGTCATCTTCCCACGCTTGCGCCGATGGGTTCGGGCCTGTCTTTGAGGACGGACGCCGGCGGCATGCGAACGCCCAGCACCAAGGCAGGCCACTGATGAACCCTGAATCCCAGCCAGCGCCGGAACACAATCCCACGCCGGAAGAGCTCGAACTCGTCGAGGCGATGGGGAATCCGGCAGTCGCACGAAACCCCGAGCAGATGGAGGCAGTCGCGGCCCGTATGATGGAGTTGGCGATGAAGTACGCGGCCGCTCACCCCTCCCCCGACGAGGCACTCTCCGGGGAGTTTTCCAGTCACCTCGAAGCCGGGGAGTGGCGCGAGGCGTTGGCCCTGGGAGAACGCCTGATTACATCATACCGCGGGCGAAAGGATTACCCCCAACTCTTCCGGCACCACCAGCGTGTCAGCAGCATCCTGCTCGTGCTCGGCGAACCGGCAGCCGCCCGCGAGGCGGCACGTGCCGCCACCGGGTGGGCTCGTCAGGATCCCAGAATAGACATCCTCGTCGCCATGGCCCTCGAGAACGAGGCGATCTGCGCGCTCGCGATCGGCAATCCTGACGAAGCCCTCCGCCTCGCAGAAGAGGCGATCGCCCTCTTCGGCCCCGAGGCCCTCGCCGAGACCGCATGCGCGAAGGCCAGGGTCCTCTGCGCCCGCGCCTACGTGGCCCAAGGGGACCTCACCCGGGCAGAAGCAGAACTGGCCGATGCCCTGGAACCTCTGGAACGGAGGGCAGAGAGCGCGGTCATGAGCGGTGCCCAGGCCGGCCTTGCGAACTATTACCACACGAAGGCGAGGATCCACCGCGCGCGCGGCGAGAGGAGTCAGGCCAGCAAATGGCAGCGCTTTGCCGCGGGACGCGCCCGGATCGTAGCCGTCGCCCCGCAGCTCGAGTCCCACGTCGGCGCGATCGTGCTCGCCCGCGAACTTCGCAACCTGAGGGATCTCCTGACCGAGGAGGGCGAGGACGCGGAGGCGCGCACCGCCGACGCCGAGCTGCAGGGACTCCTGGCCAGGCTGCGCCTGCCGTCTCTGCCGTACTACGACTGAAACGAACCCTTCTGGAGCCGGGCGATCCCCCCGATACCAAATCCCGGTGGGAAATGGGGTCAAACATTGACTATTGACATTCTGACCGTGGGCCAATGCAAGCGCCCACCGCCGGGTGCCAGCGGCGGTGAATCACCGCCACCTGGGCAGCGGCTTTTCGGAGAGAACCGTCCCCGAGTCGCTTCGATCCAAATGTCGACTGTCAATGTTTGACCCCATCGCACTCAACCCCGGATGCCGAAGCCAGCGCGATAGGTCTTCCGGACCAGCGCCTCGGCGTCGGGCGCGTTGCGGGCTCGAAGGTTGACGGAATCCCACTCCACGCGCCCGCGCAAACGAGCCGCGAGATTGCCCACCAGCAGGGCCTCGGTAAAGGGCCCCGAGTACGCAAAGCCAGCCTTGGCATCCTCGGGCTTCCGATCCTTGCACGCCTTGATCCACTCCTGGCGATGCCCGATCGAGCGCGGGATCGTCTTGGGCGGCAGTTGGTAGGCTTCACGCCGCGTCGCCGGGAAGAGCTTCGGCGCGCCCGACCAACCTCCGCACAACATCGTTCCCTTGTCCCCGAGGAACAGGATGCCGTTGTCCGGAAGGTCGATTTCGTCGCCAAGGTCGGCGGGCTTCGCCGGCAACTTCCCCCCGTCATACCAGAGCATCTTCAACGCTGGCTGCGCCCCGCGCGCGTCAAATTCGAACGTGATGACCTGCCAGGCCGCATAGGTCTCCCGGCCCAGGCCGGAGCTCTGGGCCTCGGCGGCAGAGGGCGCCCCGAGGTCGAGGGCGTAGAAGGCGGGATCCAGATTGTGCACCGCCATGTCCCCGAGCGCGCCGGTGCCGAAATCAAACCAACCCCGCCACGCGAACGGGTGATAGGCCTTGTGATAGGGACGCTGCGGCGCGCAACCCAGCCACAGATCCCAGTCCAGGTCGGCGGGAACTGACAACGTCTCGGCCGGACGATCCACTGGCTGCCTCCACCACTTCCCGGGGCGGTCGCTCCAACCGTGGACCTCCCGCACCGTCCCGATGGCGCCGGCCTGGATCCATTCACGCGTCAGACGCAGGCCTTCGCCGGCATGACCGTTGTTGCCCATCTGCGTGACCAGGCCGGTCTCCTTGGCGATCGCGGCCATGACGCGGGCCTCCTCGATCGAATGTGCCATAGGCTTCTCGACATACACGTGCTTGCCGGCACGCATCGCCGCCAGCGCGATGGGCGCGTGCATGTGGTCGGGCGTGGCGACCATGACCGCGTCGATGTCCTTCCGCTTCTCCAGCATCACGCGGTAATCCTTGAAACGTTCCGCTCGCGGAAACGCGTTGAACGTCCCTGCCGCCTTCACCCAGTCCACGTCGCAGAGCGCCACAATATTCTCAGTCTTCATCTCGCCGAGGACGCCTCCTCCCTGTCCGCCGATGCCAACGCCGGCGATGTTGAGCTTTTCACTCGGAGGCGTCTGACCCTGACCGAGGACATGGCGCGGAACGATTTGGAAGCCTGCCGCGACGATGGCGGTGGTCTTGAGGAAGGTACGTCGTTTCATCTGGGGTGCCTGATGGTGAGGCTTTGTCGTTGAGAATCAAAATGAAGAATGGGGTCAAACATGGACTATTGACATTTTGGCCTTGGACCAACGCAGGCTCCACTGTCGGACTCCAGCGGCGGTGGAGCACCGTCACCTCGGCAGCGGCAGTTCTGAGAGAATCGTCATTGAGTCAATTCGACGCAAATGTCAACTGTCAATGTTTGACCCCATCTCTTTCTCACGGCGAGCGGCAGGAACAAGCCGCGTTGGGCTATGAGCGGGCGGTGGATCGACGACCCGCAAGATCGCTTCTCCGGAACTTGTCTCCGGGTCCGGGAAGGCCTAGACGGTGTGACCCATGCGCCCGTTGTCGACTCCTTCCATCGCTCTCGCACTCGTCCTCTCGGCAGGGTTCATCACGGTCGGTGCCGGTGCCGGCGCCGGCGCCGCCGAAAGAGTCCAGGGGCGGGACTCGCTGGTGTTCGCCAATGCCAAGGCCCGGTTGGTCGTGGATCTCGCGGGGGGCGCGATCGGCGATTTTCGCAGGGCGGCGACCGACCTCAACCCGCTGCACTGGGGGACGCCCGATCCCGGCGACACGTCGATTCACGGCTTCGGTCATTTCCTCTGCCTGGATCGCTGGGGTCCTCCTTCGGATGCGGAAGGGACGAAGGGCATGCCGTACCACGGGGAAGCGGCGAACGTTCAGTGGTCCGTGACGGAGGAGGTTGTCCGCAAGGAAGGCATCGCCGAGGGCGCGATGAAGGCCGTTCTGCCGAAGGCCGGACTGTCCGTCCACCGGCGGATCCGTCTCTCGGCGGCGGAGCCGGTGTTCCTCGTGGAGGAGGAGATCACCAACGAGAACGCCCTCGGCCGCCTGTACAACGCCGTCCAGCATCCCACCGTCGGGCCGCCCTTCCTCGATTCGGAAACCGTGGTGGATTGCAACGGCCGGCGTGGCTTCGCCCAGGGCGGGAGCTTGCCGAACCCCGAGGAACCGTCCTCCTATTGGCCCCGGGCGTACAACCGCGACGGTCAGTCGGTGGACTTGCGTCGGTTGACGAACGATCCGAATCCCAATGTCGCGACCTTCGCCATCGACGATTCCCACGGCTGGGTGACGGCGGTCAGTCCCTCCAGCCGGCTGCTGCTGGGGTATCTCTGGAAAACCTCGGATTATCCCTGGGTCAGTGTCTGGCGCGATGTGCGCGAGGGACGGCCCGTGGCGCGCGGGTTGGAATTCGGCACCACCGGTTTGCACCAGCCCTATCCCGTGCTGGTGAAGAAAGGGCGGTTATGGGACCGGCCGCTCTTTGAGTATCTCGACGCCGGGGAGTCGGTGCGGAAGCGCTACCTCGCGTTTCTGCTGGAGGCGCCCGAAGGCTTCGCCGGGGTTGAACGGGTCGCGCTGGAAGCGGGCCGTTTGGTCATCCTCGAACGGACGAGCGGGAAGCCTCGTGAGCTGAGCGTGCGCGTCGAGGCGTCCCTGGCGCTGTAACCCTTGGAAGATCCAACGATGTTCCTCCCTCTGCGTCCGGGTTTCTCTGCGTCGACCGCGCTGGTTCTGGCGTCCCTGTTTCAGGGCCTGTTCCTCCACGCCCAGGTCCCGGAGGGGGTGACCCCGAAAGCGCCTCCGGGTTTCGAACTCAACCGATGGGCGCGCGAACCCATGCTGCGCAGCCCGGTCGCGCTCTCCTTCGACGACCAGGGCCGGTTGTACGTGGTCGAGACGGCACGCCGCAGCACCGTCGACATCGACATCCGGAGCCACGCGTCCTGGGTCGTGGACGACCTGGCGAACCAGTCGGTGGACGACCTCCGCGCGTTCTTCCGATCGATGATGTCGACGGAGAACAGCAACCTCAACGCCTCCTGGCTGCGGGACTACAACCAGGACGGGCTCCATGATTGGCGCGATCTGATGGAGGTGAAGGAGAAGGTGCACCTGCTCGAGGATTCCGAGGGGAAGGGCAAGGCCGATCGCGCGCACGTCTTCGCGGACGGATTCAACGAGGAGATCAGCGGGGTGATGGCCGGGGTGTTGCCCTGGGGAGACGACGTGTTTGTGACCATCTACCCGGATCTCTGGCGGCTCCAGGATACCGATGGTGACGGGGTTGCCGACCGGAGGGAGTCGGTGTTTCGCGGCTTCGGGGTTCATGCCGCGTTCGACGGGCACGATCTGCACGGGCTCACCGTGGGACCCGAGGGGAAGATTTATTTCTCCATCGGGGACAACGGTTTTTCAGTCACCAATCGGGAGGGTCGGAAGCTGCATTATCCGAACACCGGCGGCGTGCTGCGGATGAACCCTGACGGCTCGGATCTCGAGGTCTTCGCCAGCGGGCTGCGCAACCCGCAGGAGATCGCCTTCGATGACTTCGGGAATTTGTTCACGGTGGACAACGACGGCGACCTCGCGGACGAGCGTGAGCGGTTTGTGTTCATCGCGGAAGGGAGCGACTCCGGATGGCGGCTGCACTGGCAGTTCCGGGAGTCCGGTTGGGCCCGCTACACGCGCATGCCGAACTACAATCCCTGGATCGACGAGCGCATGTGGGTGCCGCATTTCCAGGGCCAGCCCGCCCACATCACGCCCGCTTTGTCGAACTACTCGATCGGGCCGGGCTCCTTCAAATTCAACCCGGGCACCGCCCTGACCGAGGAGTACCGCGGTTACTTTTTCCTCATCCAATTCCCGGTGGCAAAGGTCACGGCGTTCCAGGTCCGGCCGAAGGGTGCGGGCTTCGAAATGCTCAACGAGCACACCTTCGTCTCGGGCATGATGGCCACGGCGCTGAACTTCAGTCCCGACGGCGCGCTCGCCATCGGCGATTGGGACGGCATGTGGTCGCCGAGCGGCAAGGGATCGATCTGGACGGTCGACAGTCCCAGCGCCGCGCATTCGGCGGTTCGCCGTGAAGTTCGCGACTTGCTGAAGCAGGGCTTCAAGGCCACGCCCGATGCCGAGTTGGCGAGGCTGCTCGGGCACGCCGATCAGCGGATCCGGCAACGCGCCCAATTCGAACTCGTGCGACGGAGGAATTTCGCGGCACTGCGGCAGGCGGCGGGTTCGACCTCGGCCCCGCTGCTCGCGCGCCTTCATGCGCTCTGGGGCCTGGGGCAAGGCAACGCCCTGGCCACTGCAGGCGAACTTCCTTTCGACGACGGCGATCCCCGGATCCGGACGCAGGCGGCGAAGGTGGCCGGGAACATTCGCTTGCGCGACGCCGTCCCGCAGCTCGTCCATGCCCTGAGTGACTCCGACGATGCCGTCCGTTTGCAGGCCGCGTTGGCGCTGGGGAAAATGGGCGACCCGAAGGCATTCAACGGCCTCGTCGGACTCCTCGCCGACAACGGGAACCGCGACGCTTTCCTCAGACACGGTGCGGTCATCGGACTGTCCGGTGTCGCAACTTCCGAGTCGTTGGCCGGCCTCGCCCGCCACGAAAGTGCCGCCGTGCGGCTCGGGGCGGTGGTTGCTTTGCGGCGGCTCGGTTCACCGAACGTGAGCGTCTTTCTGTCCGACTCGGATCCGGCGGTGAGCCGGGAGGCCGCGCGGGCCATCCATGACGATCGTTCCATTCCCGAAGCCCTCCCGTCCCTGGCCGCGCTGGTGGACAAGGCTGAATGGAAGGACGAGCCGGGGATGATGCGACGGGTGTTGAATGCCAACCTCATCCTCGGAACCGAGATGTGCGCCCGGCGCCTGGCGGATTTTGCCGCCGACAGCGCCCGGCCCGAGGCGTTGCGGCTCGAGGCGGTGGAGTGCCTCGCCGACTGGTCGCACGTGCCCGCGCTCGATCGCGTGCAGGGATTCGTCCGCCCGCTGGGGCCGCGAACGCCGTCTCTCGGCCATGAGTTGATCCAATCGCGGTTCGACAAACTCACGCGGTCGGCGGGCCAGAGGCTCTTGCCGGCGTTGGTGCGGATCGTGTTGGAGCATCGGTTGGATGTGGATGATGGCGTCTTCGCGGACTGGGCCGTCTCGGAGGCGCAGCCGGTCGAGGTTCGTTCCAGGTCCTTGGAAATCCTGGGTCGCAAGAACGCCCGCCGTTTTCCTGAGGCGCTGGCTCTCGGCCTGGCCTCGAAGCATCAGGATCTTCGGATCACCGCGTTGGGCTTGCAGGCGGAGCATCAACCGGAGGCTTTTCTTTCCGCGGTCGTCGGCAAGGCGGCGGCCTGGACCACGGCCGAGAAGCAAGCGGCGCTGAGGCTCGCGGGTCTGTCGAAGGACGACCGCGCGCGCGCCTGGATCGAAGGAAACCTGGACCAGTTGATCTCGAATCAACTGCCGCCGGAACTCGCGCTCGACGTCCTCGACGCGGCCCGCCACCGCGACGAGGTGTCGCTGGGGACGAAGCTCGCGGCGTACGAGCGAGCATTTCCCGCGGCGGATCCTTTGGCGCGGTTCAGGGTGGCTCTGCGCGGCGGCGATCCCGAGCGGGGCGCGGACCTTTTCCGCAGCCACGCCAACGCCCAATGCGTGCGTTGCCACGATGCGGGCGGCGAAGGACAGCAGGTGGGGCCGGTCCTCAAGGGCGTCGCCTCGCGCGTGACACCCGAGTATCTGCTGGAGTCATTGATCGTCCCAAGTGCCCGGATCGCGGATGGCTTCGCCACCACCTCCGTCCAACTCGGGAACAGCGATGAACTCGACGGCGTGCGGTTGTCCGAGACCAGCGACCAACTCACGCTCCGTCTGGTGAACGGGGTGGTGCGCCGCATCCCGCGAAAGGACATTCTCCGGCAATCCACCAGCGCGGTTTCCGCCATGCCCCCGATGGGAGAGGTCCTGACCTTGTTCGAGATACGCGATGCGATGGCCTATCTCCTTTCGCTCAAGTGAATCAGCTCCCCGACGGCGAACCTGCTCGTCTCTCCATGAACCGCACTCGACCCAGGTCCCTCGCCCGCCCACAGCGGGAGAGGGTGGCCATAGGCCGGGTGAGGGATTTGGCCGGCGGTTCATGGTCCCAATGCGTGTCCAAATTT
>CAIMTB010000558.1 GCA_903844265.1 uncultured Verrucomicrobiota bacterium | reverse complement strand
GGCAGCACCGTGAAACTCGAGGCCAGCGGCGACATCAAGGGTCTTGTCTTCGCCCGCGAGAGCATCGACGTCTCCGCCCTGCGAAACGTGAATGTGACCGCCCTCGCCCAAGGCAGCGTCAATGTAAGTTCGGGCGGGAATATTTCCGGCACCATCATCGGCGTGGGTTCCGTCACCGCCTCCGGGGTCGGCAACGTCGACGCCGCCCTGCTCTCCCAGAACATCAGCACCAGCGGCAACGTCACTTCCGGCCAGGTCGGCTTCTCCCAGGGCACCACCGCCAATGCCACCTCCCAAAGCGTCCAGTCCGAAGAGCCCGCCAAGGCCGTTGCCTCCGCGAAGTCGGAAAACACGGACGATCCCGAACTGAAGAAGAAAGCCGCGGCGCCAAGACTCACCCGCACCGTGGGAAGGGTCACTGTTATCCTGCCGCCGGCGGAAGGGGGGCAGAAGTGACGAGTAATCACTGGCCAGTCGTCAGTGGTCAGTCGTCAGCAGTGGGGAGCGCGCCCGCCCCGGGGGCCGCGCTTGGCGCCCTCGCCGACCTTTCCTTCCGGGTTGATGAACTGACGATTGATTCCTGACCCCTGATTCCTGTCACTCCTCACTCCAGACTCCCTACTTACAATGCTACTAGCCGCCGGCGCCCTCCAGTTCGCCTTCGAGAAAGCCACGCTCGAAGGGAAACTCACCATTGGAGCCCTCCTCATCCTCTCCCTGTTCAGTTGGACGATCATCATCACCAAGATCCGCCAGCTGTACATCGCGCGGAAATGGGCCAAACGGTTCTTCACCGCCTACGCCGCCAGCCGCGATCCCCTCGAGATCAAGCGCCAGAATGGCGATTACGAAGGCGCGCCGGCGTTCCAGCTCTATGTCCGCGGGGCCGATGAACTGGAGTATCACCTCAAGGAAAATCCCGTCCCCATCCGCGGTAAGTCCCGCATCAGCACCGCCTCGTTCGAAGCGGTGAAGCTGGTGCTCGAAGAAGCTGCCGCCGCCGAAGCCATCGCGCTCGAGAAGGGGATGATCGTCCTCTCCACCGCGGTCGCGGGTGGGCCGTTCATCGGCCTCCTCGGCACGGTCTGGGGGGTGATGGAAACCTTCGCGGGCATCGCCCGCGCCAACTCCGCCTCCCTGACGGCCATGGCCCCCGGCGTCGCCGGTGCGCTCATCGCCACGGTCATCGGCCTCCTCGTCGCGATCCCCGCCATGTTCGGCTACAACTTCATGGTCACCACCATCCGCGGCATCACCCAGGAACTCGACGGCTTCGCTTCCCGATTCGCGAACCAGATCGAACATAACTACGTCGACAACCGCCCCCTCTCCGAGGAGATCAAGAGCGTCAACGAGGCCCTCTCCCACCGCATCCTCACCGCCTTCGGCCGTCATCTCCCGCCGGAACCGCCCGAGCCCAGGTCTCAAATCTGATGACTTGTTTCCGAGTCTAACGTCTAAGTTCTAGCAGCCCGCCAAGAACCCGTAGCAGTCGACGTCAGGAGACTCAAACTCGATCCAAATGCCAGTGAATGGAGTCTCCTTACGTCGACTGCTACCAGGAAATGGCTCTGTTTCGTCGGGCTGCCTTAGACCTTAGACCGTCCCCACCCCCGCGATGAAGAAGTGCAGCCACAGCGCCCATCACACCCTCACGGAGATCAACATCACTCCGCTGCTCGACCTCGCGTTCGTGCTGCTCGTCATTTTCATCATCACCACCACACCGATCGTCAACGACCTCGAGCTCACCCTGCCCAAGGCCTCCAAACACGAGAAGGACCCACCGCGCAAACCCAACTTCATCACCGTCGACGCCGGCGGCGCCCTGTATCTCAACAAACTCAGCGTGGACCGCGATCGCCTGCTCCAAGGCCTGATCGCCCTCCGCGTCGAGGACCCCGACCTCAGCGTGATCGTCCGCGGTGACGGGCACACGAAGTACCGACAGATCCGCGCCGTCCTCGATCTCTGCCAGCAGGCGAATGTCGTTAAAGTCGACCTCGCCACCGAGCCTGCGGATCAACCCTGAAGGACATTGTCCCGCGCTTCATGACACCCCAATCCCAGCCTCGGCGGCGCAGCAATTCCTCGCGGGTGAACCTGCTGATCTCCCTGGCGTTCCACACCACGATCGTCGTGGCGCTGACGTACTTCGCCGCCCGCGAAGGCCTGCTGGGGCAGGAACTCAAGAAAATCGCCGTCCAGATGGTGAAGGAGAAGCCCCCGGAACCGGCGAAGCCCAAGGACCCCGAAGAGCCCAGGGACGAAGCGCCGAAGCCCGAAAAGACCGTCGAACCCGCGCCGCCACCGAAGCCGGCGGCCAGCCCTCCACCTGCCGCCTCGTCCGCGGCCACCGCACCGCCGCCCGGAGCTTTCGCCACCCCTCCCTCGGTGGCACCGCCCGCCACGGCCATGCCCGCTTTCGTCTTCGGCGGCGGCCGGGCAGTCCAGAGCAGCACTGATCCCGTTCAAGTCTACCGCAGCCTCATTGAGTTCGCGTTGCGGTCGAAGTGGGATCGCCCCACCGACCTCGCGGACAATCTCTTCGTGGCCGAAGCCGAGGTCGCCGTCGACCGCACCGGTCGGGTCAGTGATCCCGTCTGGAAGAAGGGTTCCGGAAACGATCGTTGGGACGCCGCCGTCAAACGGGTGCTCGCCAGTCCGACCACCCTGACGCGACCGCCGCCGACCAACTTCCCACCGCGGGTTCTCGTGCGCTTCGACGTTCAGGAGATCGTGGATGCGTCGTCGGATGAACTCACCCTTTCCTCCCCTCGATGACTCTACTTTCGAGTAATCGGGCGACCGTCCGCCCCTCCCTCGCCTTCTACAACACCCGCGAGGAGATCGACGCGCTCGTCCGCGCCTTGCACCTGCTCCGCAGAAAATGAAGAAAACCTCCCGTTCCCACCACGGCACGCTCAACGAGTTGAACATCACCCCGTTGCTCGATCTCGCGTTCGTGCTGCTGGTGATCTTCATCATCACCACGCCTCAGCTCGTCAACAACCTGGAGATGGTCCTGCCCTCAGGCCAGCCCCCTCCGGCGGCACCCGACACGCCCAAGCCCGAAATCCAGCGCATCGGCGTCGAAGCTTCCGGCCAGGTCCGCCTCAACGAACAGCCAGTGACCGTCCCGGTCCTGAAATCCACGCTGGAACGACTGAAATCCGACAATCCCGATCTTGCGGTCGTGGTCCAGGGCGCCGATGAAGTCGACTACCAGAACATCGTGGGCGTCCTCGACGTTCTCCGCCAACTCGACATCACCAAAGTCGGTCTCGCGACGCGCGGGGAAGGCTTTCCCTGACACGGCTTTCGTCCTCCGAGTAGAAGGACGGGCGGGCTCATGGCGGTGCGGCGATTAGGGTCAAACATTGACAGTCGACATTTGAGTCATGCCGCAACTGTCCCGATGCATGCCGCGACGCTGAGACAACTTCGGATGGCACGGCGTTTCCTGGCTTCGCGCTTGGTGGAGGTGGTACCTCGGCTCAATACGGAAATGCGAAAGTGTCAACAGTCAATGTTTGACCCCATCGCTTCCGCCAGAGAACGCGGAGTCGCCGATGTCGGTGACCCGCCTGCCGTCGATCGAGTCTGGAATGGTCACCACACTCGCGGTGCAGGCGTATTTCGTGATCGTGATCGTGCCGTCAGGATTGACCGCGGTGGTGAACTGCCCCTGCACGGCGGCGGGCAGGGGCAGGGGCAGGGGCAGGAGCAGGATCACCAGCGCCAGCTTCGCAGCCCACGCAAATGCCTCCGAGTCGGGGCGCAGCCTGGAGCCCGCGTGTCGGCGGTTGGTGGTAACGGCCGACCCCGGATCGGGGTGATCAAGCGCGCCGGCCAGGATGGACGATGACGGGGGCGAAGGTGAGGCGGCCCCACGGAGGAAGGCAGGGGCAGTTCTCACGCGTGTTCTCTCGGAAGCAGAAGCAATCGCCAGCAAAGGTAACGTGCGGCATTGAAGCTGATGCCACCTGACGCGGACCCGGACCTTTCTGTGTGATGAGCACCATGCAGAAGGCCCGCTCCGGGGAAAGCGGATTGGGGCGAATGGGACGAGCCCGGTCTCGAACTGGGGCCGTACGCGAAAATGACCTGAGATCGTCTTCCACCCCCACCGCGACCCATCGGTCCGCGGCTTCTCGGCGTGCCCTGATCTTGCCTCCAACCGCCTCCGGGCCCCGCCTCGTCGGTCACGCCCCGTTCGCTTCTTCCCCTCACCCAGCCTCGCCCTCAGGCCACTCTCTCAAAGTGAGAACCGCTGCTGGCCACCAAACACCAACCGACAAACAACGGTTGCGTTTGTTAATGATTGACATTCGGTACGTTTCTAATAGCGTGCGATCCCGATGCTCGCGGAAGTCTTGGAGGTGCTGCGCGTCGATCTGGAGCAATTCCTCCGCCGGAAGGCGGCGTTGGGGCCGTCCAGGGACGTGGTTCAGCTGGTTAATTTCGCCTCGGGGCGGGACCAGTTGGCCATCCCGGCCGATACCGTCGGCATGTGCCTCTTCAACATCGACGAGGAGCGGATCATGAAGTCCCCCGGCTTGATTCCGAATCGCAACGGTGGGCGGGTCACCATGGTCCAACCCGAGGTCCGGTTGAGTCTGTACCTACTCTTCGCGGCCAACTGGCGGGTCTATTCGGAAGCGGTGAAGTTCATCGGGTGGACGGTCGGCTTCTTTCAAGGCAAGCGCGTCTTCAACCGGGGTAACACGCCCTCGATGACGGCCGACATGTCAGAACTGGCGGTGGATCTCTACGCGATGACGCTCGAGCAGCAGAATTACCTGTGGGCG
>CAIMTB010000557.1 GCA_903844265.1 uncultured Verrucomicrobiota bacterium | reverse complement strand
CTCGAACTCACCGGCAACACCGCCTGGCTGGCTCGAATGACCAACACCATCCACCAGCACTGGAGGACCAAGAATTCCAACCGGGGCCAGCATTGCCCGGATGACTCAGGCGCCGTGCATCCTGGTACCACCACCACGAACAACGGCGGAAAGGGACGCGCGTGAAAAAGGGACTGATGGCGGAGGAACAGGTCGAACCTCGGAGCCTGATCACCTTCCGGCTGGACCCGGAGGCGGCAGCCGTGCTCCAGGAACGGGCCATCCGGCTGGAGGTGAGTGTTCACGCCCTCGCCAGGGAATACGTCATGGAGGTCCTCATGGAGGTGGACGAACGCATGGCCATCCGCGCCGCCTTGGACCGAATCCACGCAGATCTCGGGCTGACCGCCGCGGCGCTCCTCACCTCCGCAGGCAAGGTCAACCGCGAGCAGGCCAACGCCTGGGTCAAAGAAAACTTCCCCTGATCATGCTCTCCATTTCCGAACCCACGAAGAGCGCCGACGTGGCCGCGGAGTACTACCTTCCCGACGGCAAGGAAGCCTACTACCTCAACGGGATCGATGCTCCCGGCCAATGGATGGGAAGGGCTGCGACCCGGCTCGGTCTGTACGGACGGACCGTCGAGAAGGCCGAGTTCAGGAACATCCTGCAGGGCTTCTCCCCGGACGGGAGCCGTCCTTTGGTCCAGAATGCCGGATCTCCGGACCGAGTCGCCTACTGGGACCTGACCTTCAACGCACCGAAGTCCGTGTCGGTCCTCTGGTCCCAGGCACCTGCAAAGCTGCGACGCGAATTGGAACAGGCTCATGATCGTGCCGTCGCCAAGGCGCTCGGGATCACGGAATCGGTCGCGGGTATCAGCCGCCGTGGCAAGGGTGGACGGATCCACGAGAAGGCGGCATTGCTGTTCGCCGCCTTCCGGGAGGGAACTTCCCGCGCCAATGACCCCCACCTGCACACGCACGGGGTTCTGGCCAACCTGAGCCTTCGCCGCGACGGGACCCTGGGCGCCCTGCACACGCCGTACCTGTTCCGCGCCAAGATGAATCTCGGCGCCCACTACTTCGCCGAGTTGGCGAAGGAGATCCGCCAGATGGGATTCGCAGTCGAAGCCGACCGGGTCGGATTCAGGTTGTCGGACGTGCCCAAGGACCTTTGCCGGGAGATGTCGAAGAGACGGCGGGAAATCGAGACCCGCCTCGCGACTCGGGGCGAATCGGGCCCAATCGCATCCCGCAAGGCTGCGGTCGAGACGCGGCCCAACAAAACGGCAGTGCCAGCCGACCAATTGTTCGCGGCGTGGCATGCGGTCGCCGAAGTGTTCGGATGGTCGATCGACAAGGTCCCGATGCATCCGCGCGAGAAGGCCGCCCAGTCCCCCGGCGCCTCTTTGGCGAAGCGCTTCCAGGAAGTGACCGCGGAGATGCCCGCGGATCAGCGAACTCCGAAAGGATTGCGGAAGGCAGCCTTGCGCTGCGCCGTGGAATTGGGTGCGGGAGCCTCGGAATTGTTCCCGATCCTGCAGGGGCTCCCTGCGGAGTCCGCGGGCAGGCAGGAGAGCCCGAGACCGGAGCAACCGGGCTCGTCCGAGGAGATCTCCCAGCCCACGACTCCAGCCCCAGCCCCTCACGACCCAGGACCTGAGCCCACCCCCAACCCGAAGGCCGAACTCCCGCAACCAGCCCACGAGAATCCTCAGCCCAAGGTGCAGTCCCAGGAACCCGTGACCGACGAGACCGTGGCACCCTCGAACGCAAAGTCGCCCGGACGTGAGCCGGGTGGATCCACGGGCTGGGCCTCTGAGCAGAACCGGCAGTCGGCCGAAGCTGGCCCCAGACAATCCTTCGAGGAAGCCGCGGCAACTCCACCGCCGGGACCTGATCCGGGACCGCTGTCGGCTCAACCCGTGCTCGAACGCCCCGGGGGCCGCAAGCAATCCGACCAGCGCTCCGCCTTTCGCGAGGCGGCCGACTCCGTGCGTCGCCAGTTCGACTCCTGGCGCCACCGGATGATCCGCTCCGGTTGGAAGGCGCTCTACAAGAAGCCCGGTTGGGTCGAGGAGCGGGGCCGATTCGCGCATGTGCGATGGAAGCAGCCTTTCAAGCACTCGCCGTCGAAGTGGCTGCGGGAGGTGAGCATCCCGTCGGCGGCTCTTGAACTCCCGTGCCTCAAGCTGGGTGCCCCGCGGCCCTTCCCGGCCCGATGGCGACGCATCCACTGGAAGAAGGATCTGTGGATCGGCGAACTCCGGATCCAGGATCGTGTCCTCTTCCCGAAAGCCCCCTGGTGGAGTCTTTTGCATGGCCGAACGCTTCGGGCTTTCCGATTCACCCTCGGTCGATCAGAGTCTCGCCGTTCCCAGCAGTCGTCCAAATCACAGGAAAACCACACAAGGACCACGTCCAAGGAACAAGACCGCCAGTCGCATTCCGATTCCCACTCGCAATCCGGCCCATGAACATCAGGTGCCCCAAGTGTGACCAGCCGTGCGGATTATCCGCGTGTTCACACTGTGGGTTCAGCCTGACCCTGGGATCGATTTGGGATCATTACCGAGACCGCTTCCAGGGCGTCTTCTCCCTGCGCTGTCCGAAGTGTCAGTGCGCGGTGCCGATTCCGGCGCGCGCCTGTGGTCACTGCGGGACGCGCATCACCATCCGTACGGCGGTCGAGGATGCCCTGGAGGAACCGCGCCGCCAGTGGGCCGGCAGCGACGTCCGTCGCCGCAACACCATGCGGCGCTTCGTCCAGTGGGGCTACATCGTCCTGAGCTTCTTCTTCCTTTGGGCCGTACTCGAAATCTTCGAGCGCGTCACCGGCAAGAGCTGGTTCGCCCAGGCCGCGCTCACCACGTTCTACCTGGCGATCTCCGGGGTGCTCGCGCAGTTCCTCGTGTCGAGGCAGTTCCTTCGATCGCTGTTCTTCGGCCCGTCGCGCCTGATGAAATTGGCCCTTCTCCTCAATTTCCTCTCCTCGCTGCTGCTGCTGCAATTGTTCATTGGGGCGACCTGGAACAAGTCGTTCCGAATCGCGGTCGAGTTTATGATCATCATCGTCGCGGGCAT
>CAIMTB010000556.1 GCA_903844265.1 uncultured Verrucomicrobiota bacterium | reverse complement strand
CGCGGCCGCGGGGGTTGGGTTTGTGTCGGGCTTTGCGGGTGCGGCCGTCGGGTTGAGGACGAACGACGTCAGGGGGTCCAGCGCGGCGCCCGGCTGTGCGATGAGCAGCGTCGTCGCGCAAGTTGTGAACGTCAGGGCGGCGGAGGCGAGGGTGGCCAGGCGTGAGGGTTTTTGCCAGGCGCGTGAGGGCCCGAGCAGCGTGACGACGCGGCCGGCGAGCTCGGACTTGAACCCGGTTCCCGCGACCCCGAGGCCGCGGCAGGATTCCGAGTTCACCAGATCCCGTCCGAGCCGAACCAGCGTTTCGGCGAGGGCTGAAGGCCCGTCCGGGACGAGGGAACTGGCCTCGTCCGCCGACAGTTCCATGGCGGCCTGGAGTTGGCGGCGGGCCCACCAGACCATGGGATGCCACCAGGCGAGGGCGCAGACCCAGTCGGCGAGAAGGAGAAGCAGTGGATCCCGCGCGGCCAGGTGGGCGAGTTCGTGGGCGAGCATGGCGTCGCGGGAAGTCGGGGTGAACCGCGAAGACCAATCCGGCGGGAGGCCGATGCGCGGGCGCGCGATCCCGAAGGCGATCGGTCCGCGGAGGTTTTCCCAGGTTCGTATCTCGAGGCCGCCGAGTCCGAGTTTCCGGGCCAGGCACAAGGCGGGATCGAGGACCCCGGGGTGCACGGGAGCGGCTTTCCGGTGTCGGCGGGCGATGATCGCGTTCCGGGTGAGTCCCCAGGAAATGCAGAGCGTGGTGCCTCCCAGCCAGAGCCATCCCGGCCACCAGGAGCGGGACGCGAGGAGGGTTGTCGGGTGCTCCGCCTGGGTCGCGGCGTCCGCTTCGGCGGGTACAGGTTCGAGCCTGGAACCGATGTGGACGGCGACGGATCTTCGTTCGCTTGGTCCGCCGAGGTTGGAGGACACGAGGTTGCGGACCGCGGTAGTTTTAGAGTCAAGTCCGGTTCTTACAGGGTCCTACCGGAACAGCAGGATGCCGAGTCCGCCGGCGGCGGCGGTGGCGCCGAGGGCGGCGAGGATCCGGCGGCGGAGGGCGGGAGAGCCGAGGGATGCGGCGATGCCGGCTTTGACGAGCGTGTTGCTGATGCAGCCGGTGACGATGGCGGTGACCGCGAGGGGCAGCGCGACCGTGTGGTCGCGGGCGGATTCGGAAAGGGACACCGCGATGGCGTCGACGTCGGTGAGTCCGCCGATGGCGCTGATGCCGACCACGCCCTGGGTCACGCCGAGTTCACGGGCGGCGCGGAGCAGGAATTTCACGCCGGCGTAGAGGAGGGCGAATTTCACGGAGGTGGTGAACCCGAGGGGGTTTGCGACGGCGGGGGTATCGACGGGGCCGCTGGACTGGCGGTGTCCCAGCCACATCCAGGCTGCGAATCCGAAGCCGGGGATGGCCATGATGGCGAGGGGTGGGGCGAGGGAGAGGGCGAGCGGGGTGCTGATGACGGCGCCGACGACGAGGACGCGGGCGAGCATGACATTGCAGGCGAGGACGATGGCGAGGGTGCAATTGTCGGAGGAATCCGGTTCCGCGCGGCTGCGGCGGCTGAAGGCGAGCGTGGTGGCGGTGCTGGAGGCGAGTCCGCCGACGAGGCCGGTGAGGGTGATGCCGGCCTTGGGTCCGAGGAGCCGCATGAGGATGTAGCCGAGGAACCCTATGCCCGAGATGAGCACGACCATGAGCCAGGTCGACCAGGGGTTGAAGGCATCGAACGGGCCGAAGTTGTGGTTGGGCACCAGCGGCAGGATCACGCCTGTGATCGCCACGAATTGGAGGGTGCTGCGGATGTCCTGGACGGTGAAGTGCCGGGTCCATTGGTGGATCGGCTGCTTGAGTCCCAGGAGCAGCATGGTGAACGCGGCGAGGAGGGCGGCGGCCTGTCGTTCCTGCCAGTACACGAGGGCGCCGAGGAAGAAGGTGGCGATGGCCGCGGCGGGTGTCGTGGAGCCGGTGGGGCGATCCCCGGGGCGGAGCCATTGTGCGGCGCCGATGGCGAGTCCGACCGCGGCGAGCGCGACCGCGAAGGTGCCCGGGGCGTGCTTCTCGGCGATGAATGCGGAGGCGCACCCGAGCATGGCGACCAGCGTGAAGGTTCGGAGGCCCGCGAATTCATGATCCTGCGCGGACTCCTGCTGGACCTCCCATTGGCGGATGAGTCCGATGAGGGCTCCGAGGCAGGCGCTGAGAACGAGGGATTCGGTGGGCTCGCGCACGGTGGTGTGGATGTGGGGTGTGTGGCGGAGGCTACCGCGGTTGCGTCGGGGTGGGGAAGGGTTCAGGTGCAGGGTGGGGTGGCGGTCCTGTGGGGCCGATTGACATCGCCTCTCGCCCGACTAGTTTCGCGCACCGTTTGAATTCAAGGTGCGCCATGAAATCCATCCCCTCCTTTTCCATCGTTTGTGCGGCAGGCTGTTCGTTGATGCTGTCGACCTCCGCAGCTGCCCTTGACTGGCCGAATTTCCGCGGGCCGCAGCACAATGGCATTTCGGCCGAGACCGGATGGAAGGCGGAATTCCCCGCGGACGGCCCGAAGGTGTTGTGGCAGGGGAAGGTGGGGATGGGGTTTGCGTCGGTGACGGTGGCGGGCGGTCGCGCGTACAGCACGGGGAACAAGGACAACAAGGACACGGTCTTCTGCTTTGATGCGGTCAGTGGCAAGCCGGTCTGGCAGCACGCCTATGATCATCCGCTGGACGCCAAGTATTACGAGGGTGGGACGAGCGCGTCGGCGACGGTGGATGGCGATCGGGTGTACACGATGAGCAAGCGGGGGCATCTGCACTGTCTCGATGCCGCGACCGGCGAGGTGAAGTGGAAGAGGCAGATTGCGCAGGAAGTGGGTGCGAAGATGCCGACCTGGGGATTTGCGAGCTCGGTGCTGGTCGATGGCGACCGCCTGATCCTGAACATCGGCACCCACGGAGTCGCGCTCAGCAAGGCCACGGGCGATGTCGTCTGGAAGACGGGGACAGGCGAGTCCGGCTATTCGACGCCGCTGCCGTTCGAGCAGGACGGCCAGAAGCTCTACCTTCTGTTCGCGGCGAAGGAGGTCGTGGCGGTTCGCGCGGCCGACGGCCAGAAGGCGTGGTCCCACAAGTGGGAGACGAGTTACGACGTGAACGCGGCGGATCCGGTCATCGTCGGGCCGGACCGCATCCTGGTGGCGTCGGGGTACGACCGCGGTGGTGCGTTGCTGGACGTGAAGGGTGGCAAGCCGACCGTGGTGTGGGAGAACAAGAACGTGCGCAGCATGCTCAACGCGGGGGTGGTCCTCGGGAGCCATCTGTACGTCATTGATGGTAACACGGGGAAAGCCCAGCTCCGCTGTCTTGAGATCGGGACCGGGAAGGTGTTGTGGACCTTCAAGGATCCGAACCACGGGGCGATCACGATGGCGGACGGGAAGCTCATCGTCATCAGCGAGAAGGGCGAGCTGATCATCGGGGTGGCGAAGGCGGACGGATTCCAGCCGGTTTCGCGGGCGCAGGTTTCGGGCGGGAAGTTCTGGACTGCACCGGTGCTCGCCAATGGGCGGCTTTACATCCGCAACAGCGAGGGGCTTGTGACCTGTCTTGATCTTGGGGCGAAGGGATGAGTTTCCCGATGGATCGCGTGGTCGTCTGGCCGTTGCTGTTTCTGGCGGGGCTGGCGGCGGGTTTCGTGGATTCCATCGCGGGCGGGGGTGGTTTGATCACGGTGCCGGTGTTGTTGGCGACGGGGTTGTCGCCGTCGGAGGCGCTGGCCACGAACAAGCTCCAGTCGACGTTCGGGTCGGGGAGTGCGGCGTGGCACTATCGCGGGGCGAACCTGGTGTCGTGGAAGGAAGCCTGGCCGGGGGTGGTGGCGACGGCCGTTGGCGCGGCGGTTGGGGTGCTGGCGGTGAGTCGTCTCGATCCGTCGATCCTGCGGAAGATCATACCTGTCCTGCTGTCCATCGCGGTGCTGATCGTGTGGCTTCGGCCCAACCTCGGGACCGTGCAGCGTCCGGCGCGATGGGCGCGCGTGCCGTTCCTTCTGGGGTTCGGGGTTTTGCTCGGGTTTTACGATGGTTTTTTCGGGCCGGGGACGGGGACATTCTGGACTTTGTCGATCGTGCTGCTGCTGGGGTTTGAGTTGTTGAGGGCGACGGCGTGGACGAAGTGGATGAATTTCACGAGCAACGTGGTGTCGTTGGCCGCGTTTGCGTTTGCGGCGCGTTTCGACTGGGTGGCGGGAATGTTGATGGGGGTGGGGCAGTGGCTTGGGGCGCGGTTGGGGGCGCGCGTGGCGATGCGCGGGGGTTCGAGGTTGATCCGCCCGGTGTTTCTCGCGGTTGCGGTGGTGGCGACGAGCAGGTTGTTCTACGACGGTTGGTGGCGCTGAGCCTGCGGGTGCGATGGGCTTTTGCCTTGGCGCACGCGGTGCGGCGGGGTTCTCTCGGGTTGTGGTCGGGACCTTGGTGAACGTGGCGGCGATCGTGGCGGGTGGCGTGGTCGGGCTTTCCGTGAAGCGGGAACTCGCACCCCGGCATCAACTCTTCATCAAGACGATCCTGGGCGTGCTGGCGCTCTACGCGGGGTTCCGCATGGTGTGGATCAGCATGGGCGGCAGCGTGCCGAGGATGATCCTGCAGGGACTGCTTGCGCTGGTGGCGTTGGTGTTGGGCAATCTGGTCGGGAAATCGCTGGGTCTCCAGCGGCGGGTGAACGAGCTCGGACGTGGAGCGCGCGAGAAGTTTGCCGCGGCGAGCGCGTCGGGGCGGCGGAACTTCGGCGAGGGATTCGTCACCTGCAGCATCCTGTTCTGCGTCGGGCCGATGGCGATCCTGGGAGCCTTGCAGGATGGGCTTCAGGGCGATCCGCGGACCCTGATGATCAAGGCGATGATGGATGGGTTGGCGATGGTTGCGTTCGTGAAGGTGTTCGGGCCGGGGTCGATCCTGGCCGCGTTGCCGGTGCTCGCGTACCAGGGAACGATCGCGCTGCTGTCGGCCTGGCTTGGGATGGCGACGAAGAATCCGGGGATGGTGGACGGGATCGGGGTGACGGGCGGTTTGCTGGTGGCGATGACGTCGCTGCTGATTCTCGAGGTGAAGAAGGTACGGTTGGCGGATTATCTCCCGGCGCTGGTGTTCGCGCCCTTGTTCAGGATCCTGGTGCCGTAGGCGTGGCGGCGGCGGATGGCGGTGAGGACGAGCCGCCGCAGTCCAGGACGGCTGGCGGTTGCGGTGGTCCCCGGTGATTTGTCACGCTCGACCGCATGTTAGATTCATTGATGGTCCAGTCGTCGGAGAAGGATTCGCGGTGGACAATGGTGGTGATGCACGGGCTTGGGGACAGCATCGCCGGCTACCGTTGGTTGCCTCCGGCCCTCGATCTGCCGTGGTTGAATTTCCACATGGTCAATGCGCCGGACCACTATTTCGGCGGCTACTCCTGGTACGACATCGCGGAGACGCCCGGGCCTGGCATCGAGCGCAGTCGCGGGCTGGTGTTCGAGTTCCTGGACGATCTCCAGGCGAAAGGCTGGCCGACGGAGCAGACCTTCCTGCTGGGCTTTTCGCAGGGCTGCCTGATGACGATCGAGGTGGCCTGTCAATACCCGCGAAAGCTCGCGGGCTGCGTGGGTATCAGCGGGTATGTCCACGAACCCGATCGGCTCCTGTCGAGACTTTCGCCGGTCGCTGCGCAGCAGCGTTTCCTCATCACGCATGGGGATGCCGATCCGCTGATCCCGATCGGCGCGGTTCGTGGGCAGATGGAAAAGCTGGGTGCTGCGGGGCTGAAGATCACGTGGCGTGAGTTCGCGAAGGATCACACCATCGCCGGGGAGGAGGAATTGGCCGTGATCCGCGAGTTTGTCGTGGCATCGGGGCCGCGCGCCAGCGCTGTGCGTTGAGGGCATGGGTGGGGTTGCAACCCCTTCGGAATCCGTTGTGGAGTCCAAGAGGAACAGAGTGGCCTCCATCACCCGGCAAGATTCGTTGTGCGAAAGCCAACTCCCGGTGGGCAGCGTCGAGACCCGGCACTAGGCTGTCGGGCGTCCTATGAAGATTCCCGCCCGCTGTCGTTGGGTGTTTTGCGTGCCTTTGTTCGTGGCTGCTCTTTCGTCCCTGGCGGATGTGGCGCTGTTCGAGCCGAAGGTGGATGCCGACATGGCCGTGGCGCGGTGGAAGACCACGGATGCCATGGCGTCTCCGGTGGGCCGGCGGGATCGCAAGGTGATGAGTCTTCTCACCGGCACCAATGCACCGTGGCCGGGGGTGACCTACACGGCGCCGGCCACGGGCTGGGATCTGTCCTCGAATGCCGCGGTCGTCGTGCGCCTGCGCAATGCGGGGACGAACGCGGTGAAGGTTTTCGCGCGCATCGACAACCCGGGGGCGGACGGGACGAAGCATTGCGTGACGGGCGAGCTTTCGTTGAACCCTGGCGCGGTGGGGTCGCTGCGGGTTGAACTGCGCCGGACTTCCTCCAGCACGCTCGACGGCCAGTTGTTCGGAATGCGCGGCTACCCGGTCGCGCCTGGCGGCGACGGGACCGTGGATCCGTCCAAGATCAGCCAGGTCCTGATCTTCGTGCATCAGCCGGGCGCGAGGCATGCGTTCACGGTCGAGGGCATCTCGGCGGTCGGCACCTATGTTCCGCCGACGGCGTGGGTTACCGACGCGAAGCCGTACCTGCCGTTGATCGATCGTTTTGGTCAGTACCGACATAAGGCGTGGCCCGGGAAAATCGCGGATGTTGCGGCGCTCTCAGCCCAGCGTGAGGTCGAGGCGAAGGAACTCGCGGCGCGGCCGGGGCCCGGGGACTGGGACCGGTTCGGAGGTTGGGCGGGCGGGCCGAAGCTGGAGGCGAGCGGATTTTTCCGGGTGCAGAAGCACGATGGCAAGTGGTGGCTGGTCGATCCGGAGGGGCGGTTGTTCTGGTCCCATGGCGTGGATTGCGTGGAGTCGCTCGATGTCACGCCGGTGGAGGGGCGCGAGGCGTGGTTTGATGGTTTCGCCGAGTGGTCGTCCGAGTTCGACGGCAAGCTCATGCAGACGGCCCGGGTCCTGAAGGGGCATTACGCGGGTCGCAACACGCGCTGCTTCAATTTCGCGGGGGCCAATTTCATCCGCAAATACGGTGTCGACTGGCGTCCCGTGTATGCCGATGTGATCCACCGGCGCCTGCGCAGCTGGGGCATGAACACCATCGCGAACTGGTCGAACCTCGCCGTCGCCCAGATGCGCCGCACGCCGTACACGGACAGCGTCCACTCGGAATCGACGCGCATGATCGAGGGCAGCGAGGGGTACTGGGGCAAGTTCCCGGACGTGTTCGAGCCCGCCTTCGCGCCGGGGTTGGTACGGCAGATGGAGGCCAAGAAGGGAGGTTCCGCGGGCGATCCCTGGTGCCTGGGTTTCTTCTCTGACAACGAGATGTCCTGGGGCGACGAGACCTCGCTGGCGGTGGCGGCGCTGCGTTCACCGGCGGACCAACCGGCGAAGCTCGCGTTTCTGGCGGACCTGCAATCGACGTACCACGACATCGCGAAACTCAATGAAGCCTGGGGCACCAGCCACGCCTCCTGGGACGCCCTGCGTGATTTCCGGGAAAAACCCGATGCCGCGCGGGCCGCGGCGGATCTGAAGGCGTTCTACACGCGGGTCGCGGAGACCTATTTCAAGGCGGTGCGCGAGGCGATCCGTGAGGTGGCACCGAAGCAGTTGTACCTGGGTTGCCGGTTTGCCTGGGTCAACGCGCGGGCGGCGGCGGCGGCCGCGCGTTACTGCGACGTGGTGAGCTACAACCTCTACCAGCGCAGCGTGGCCGAGTTCGCCTTCAACGGCGGGGCGGATGTCCCGTTGATCATCGGCGAGTTCCACTTTGGGGCGCTTGATCGCGGGATGTTCCACACCGGGCTCGTGCCTGTGCCGAGCCAGGACGACCGGGCCCAGGCCTACCGCGACTACGTCGAAGGCGCGCTGCGTCATCCGCAGTTCGTCGGCACGCACTGGTTTCAATGGCAGGACGAGCCGACCACCGGCCGCGCCTGGGACGAGGAGAATTACCAGATCGGCCTGGTCGACATCGCCGACACTCCCTACCGCGAAACGGTCGATGCCGTCCGCGCCGTGGGGGAACACATGTACCGACTGCGACTTGGAGGAAAATGAAGAACCGATTCCCGAACACCGGCTGGATCTCGCATGTCATCCTGCTGCTTGGCGTGACCGCGCGTGGTGCCGGGCCGGCCACGCCGGACCCGTTCAACGTGGTGTGGACCAGCCCGAGCACGAATCTTTGGGGCACCATGCCGATCGGCAATGGGGACCTCGCGTTGAATGCATGGGTCGAGCCCGGCGGAGATCTGCGGTTCTACCTGGCGAAGTCCGACGCCTGGGATTCGCACGCGCGCCTGCTCAAGCTGGGCCTCGTCCGACTGCATCTCACGCCGAACCCGTTCGAGGCGGGCGCGCCATTTCGGCAGGAACTGCGGTTGCGCGAGGGCGAGATCGAGATCCGCGCCGGGGCCGGGGATCGGGCGACCACGCTGCGGATCTGGGCGGATGCGAACGCGCCGCTGGTGCGGATTGAAGGCGAGAGCGGCACGGCGCTGTCCGTGCAGTGTTCCATCGAGCCTTGGCGCACGGCGGAGAGGGCCTTGTCTGCGGCGGAGGCCAGTGGCGCCGACACCTTCGAGAAGGGCGGTCCGGTGATCTCGTATCCGGACGTCGTCGCGGACGTCGGGGTCTCGGCGTTGGCATGGTACCATCGGAATCCGAAGTCGATCTGGGAGTCGACGCTGCGGCACCAGGGGCTCGAGCGGTGGATTCGGGAGGGGCACGATCCGTTGTTGAACCGCACCTTCGGGGGGTGGATTGAAGGCGATGGGTTTCGTCGGGATGGGCTGCGGCAGCTGACGAATTCCGAGCCGCGCCAGCGTTTCCAACTGCTCCTGCACGCCTACACCGCGCAGGTGCCGGACCCGTTGGTCTGGCTGGTGCGGATGCGCCAGCACGTGGCGCAGCTGGGGGCGGTGAAGTGGGACGAGGCGCGTGCAGCGCATCGGAACTGGTGGGGGTCGTTCTGGGAGCGCAGCTGGGTGCGGCTGTCAGCTCCGGACGCGAAGGACGCGGAGCAGGTGGAGCGGGTGAACCGCGGGTATGTGCTGCAGCGCTTTCTGAATGCCTGCGCGAGCCGTGGCGATTTCCCGATCAAGTTCAACGGCTCGCTTTTCACCGTGCCACCTCCGGGCGCTTTCGACGCGGATTACCGGCAATGGGGTGGCTGCTATTGGTTTCAGAACACGCGGTTGCCGTACTGGCCCATGCTGGCGAGCGGTGACCTTGACCTGATGGAGCCGCTGTTCCGGATGTATCAGGCTGCGTTGCCGCTGGCCAAGGCGCGGACGCGGATCCTGTTCGACCATGACGGAGCCTATTTTTCGGAGACCGGGCATTTCTGGGGTGCGTGGCACAACGGTGATCTTGGCTGGGGCTGGGACCGGGAGAAGGAGCCGCCGAACCGGTCGCTGAACCAGTACATCCGGTTCCATTGGTCCGGCGGGATCGAGTTGCTGGCGATGATGCTGGATCGGTACTCATTCCAGCCCGACCCCGGTTTCCTGCGCGAGACGCTGATGCCGCATGCCGACGCGGTGCTTGAGTTCTACGCGCGGCACTATCCGCGCCAACCCAACGGCCGGATCCTGTTCGCGCCTGCGCAAGCGCTCGAGACCTGGTGGGAAACGGAGAACCCGACGCCTGAAGTGGCCGGGCTGCATTTCGTCCTGGACCAGTTGCTGGCGATGAACGGCGACGGGGTTGACGCCGCGCATCGGAAGGCGTGGCAGTTGTTGAAGCGTGAGCTGCCGCCGATTCCGCGGCGGACCGAGGAGGGCCGGACTTTCGTGCTGCCGGCCGAGGCGTTTCGGACCAAGCAGAACTCGGAGAATCCTGAGCTCTATGCCGTGTTCCCGTTCCGCGTGTTCGGCGTGGGACGTCCGGAACTCGCGGTGGGCGTGGAGACGTTCCGGCGGCGCGGGGTGAAGGGGAACGTGGGTTGGCAGCAGGACGAGACACAGGCCGCGTTTCTCGGGCTCGCAACCGAAGCGCGTACGATGCTTGCGGACCGCGTTTCCCGGAAGCATCCGGAGAGCCGGTTCCCTGCGTTCTGGGGGCCGAACTTCGACTGGATCCCGGACCAGGACCATGGGGGCAACACGCTCATGGCGTTGCAGACGATGGTGCTCCAGCACGAAGGCGATCACATCCGGTTGCTGCCCGCGTGGCCGAAGGAATGGAACGTCGAGTTCAGGTTGCACGCGCCGCACCAGACGGTGGTGGAGGGATCCGTCCGCGATGGCCGGCTCGTTTCGTTCAAGACCACGCCCGCGTCGCGGCAGAAGGATGTCGAGGTGGGGGACGGCTGGCGGTGATGTGAGCCGGTGCCGAGTCGGCCCGCCCACGTCCCCCGGTTTCAGGTTTCCCACCGTCCGTGCCGCGCCTCATGCTGGGGTCACTCGACATGCCATGATGAAACTCGGATTCGTCTCAGCCATCCTTCCTGAATTCAACCTCGACCAGGTCCTTGCGTTTGGGGCTGCGGAGGGATTCGGGTGTCTTGAAGCCATGTGCTGGCCCGTCGGCAAGGCCGAGCGCCGGTACGCGGGGGTCACGCATGTGGACGTGGACGCGCTCGGAGGCTGCAAGGCGGACGACATTCTTGGCCTTTGCGCGCGGCACGGGGTCGAGTTGAGCGGGCTGGGGTATTATCCGAACCCGCTCGACCCGGACCCGGTGGTCTCGAGGCGGTGCGTGGAGCATCTGAAGAAGGTCATCTGTGCCGCGCCGAAGCTGGGATTGAAGAACGTCAACACCTTCATCGGGCGGGACTGGACGAAGAGCATCGACGACAATTGGCCGCGGTTTTTGAAGACGTGGAAGCCGTTGATCAAGCTCGCGGAGGATCATGGCGTGAAGATCGGCATCGAGAACTGCCCGATGTCGTTCACGAAGGATGAGTGGCCGGGCGGAAAAAACCTGGCGACATCGCCCGTGATCTGGCGGCGCATGTTCAGCGACATCCCGTCGGACAGCTTCGGCCTCAACTATGACCCGTCCCATTTCGTGCTGCAGCACATGGACCCGGCGAGTCCGCTCAGGGAATTCCAGGACAAGATTTTCCACCTCCACGCCAAGGACGTGAAGATCCGCCGCGATCGGATCAATGAGGTCGGTGTGTTTGCGCATCCGCTCGAGTGGCATCAACCGCGGATCCCGGGTTACGGCGAGATGGACTGGGGTCGGTTCCTGGGTGCGCTCATGGAGACGAAGTACCGTGGGCCTGTCTGCATCGAGGTCGAGGACGACACCTTTGGCAAGACGCTCGAGGGCCGGCAATCGGCGCTGCGGGTGGCCGGGAATGTGTTGCGGCCGTTTTTTGGCTGAGCGGGTGCGCGGCCGTCGCAGTGACCAGACCTCCTAGACCTTGGGCCCGAGACACATCCAGATCCCGATGAAGCATACCTACGAAGAGCTGGCGAAGATGATCGATCATTCGCTGCTGCATCCGACCATGACCGACGCGGAGCTCGAGGCGGGTTGCCGGTTGGCGGCGAAGTACGGCGTGGCCTCGGTTTGCATCAAGCCGTATGCGGTGCGCCGCGCCGTCGAGATTCTCACGGGCAGCGGGGTGGCTGTCGGCTGCGTGATTGGATTTCCGCACGGCAACGGTTCCAGCGAGAGCAAGCGCTATGAAACCGAGCTGGCCTGTCGGGACGGGGCCGTGGAGATCGACATGGTCGTGAACCTCGGCAAGGCGCTGTCGGGCGACTGGAGTTATGTCGAGGCGGATGTCCGGGCCGTCTGCGACGAGGCGCATCGTCATGGAGCGCGGGTGAAGGTGATCTTCGAAAACGACTATCTCGTGAAGGGCGGGGCGGGGCTGACATCCGACGACTTCAAACGCCGGTTGTGCGAGATCTGCGAGCGGGCCGGGGCCGACTGGGTGAAGACCTCAACGGGCTACGGTTTCGTGAAGCAGCCAGATGGCAGCTACAACTACCTCGGGGCCACCGAGCATGACCTGGCGCTGATGCGGGCCTCATGCTCGGCCCGCGTGCAGGTCAAGGCGGCCGGTGGTGTGCGCGACCTCGACGGCCTCATTCGCGTCCGCGAACTGGGCGCGACCCGGTGTGGTGCGACGGCGACCGCCGCGATGCTGGATGAATTTCGCCGGCGCGAGGCGGCAGCAGCGGACGCGGGTTCGGGCCCGGATGGAAAGGGCGGCGGCGAGTTGGGACGCGGCGGGTATTGAGCCGGTGAGGTCGGGGCCGAACTGGGGGTCCGTGGGAAGTGGCCGGGGCCATTCGGTCGTGCAACTTCCTGCATTGACCTTGCCGAACCCTGTTTTTCCGTTTGTCGCCAACCTCCCCGCCACGGCAACCTCCCCGTCCTTTATGCGTCAGGTCAACGTGGCGATCCTGGGTGGCGGAACCGTCGGCGGCGGCGTGGTGGAAGGCTTGGGTCGCAACGGCGCGCTCATGGCCTCCCGCCTCGGCGTCCAGTTCCGCGTCAACCATGTCGTCGTCCGCGACCCGAAGAAGGTCCGCGATTTCGAGGTTGATCCACGGCTGGTTTCCACCGATTGGCGCCGTGCCGTGTCCGATCCCGAGACGCACATCGTGGTCGAACTGGTGGGCGGGATGACCACCGCCCGCGAGCTGGTCCTGGCCGCGTTGCGAGCGGGCAAGCCGGTGGTCACCGCCAACAAGGCGCTCCTGTCAGCGCACGGCGAGGAACTTTTCGCCGCAGCCCGCGAACGAGGCACGTGCCTGTATTATGAGGCGAGCGTTGCCGGCGGCATCCCGATCATCAAGGTGCTCCGCGAGGCGCTTGTCGGGAATCGCATCACCCGCCTCTACGGAATCCTCAACGGGACCTGCAATTACATCCTCACGCGGATGCAGTCCGAACGCGCCGAATTCGCCGAGATCCTCGCCGACGCCCAGAAGCTGGGCTACGCGGAGGCGGACCCGGCTCTCGATGTGGACGGTCATGACGCGCTCCACAAGACCGGAATCCTCGCGTCGCTCGCCCACGGGTTCTGGGTGGATGTCGACGATGCCTCGGTGGAGGGCATCCGCCAGGTGACCCCGCTCGACATGGAGTTCGCGGGGCGGCTCGGCTACACCATCAAGCTGCTGGGCGTGATCAAGACCATGGACGCATCGGCGCCGGACAAGGCGAAGTCCTCCCCCAGGAAGGGCAAGGTCCGTGGTGGCATGCGGGTCAGCATGGTGGTCTGCCCCACGCTCGTCCCCAATCGCCACGTCATGGCCAGCGTCGCGGGCGTGTTCAACGCCGTCTATGTCCGCGGCGATGTCGTCGGGGACACGCTCTATTACGGCCGCGGGGCGGGGCGAAGCGCGACGGCGAGCGCCGTGCTGAGCGACCTTGCGGATGCCGCCCACGATCTCAAGAGCGGGCCCCACCTGCGCGTCCCTCCGTTCGCGTCGCACGAGGAGGACGGTGCGTTGATCCCTGCGGGCGAAGTGGTTTCGGCCCATTATCTTCGACTGAGTGTGACCGACAGGCCGGGCGTGCTTGCCCGCGTCGCGACGATCCTGGCCCGGAACCAGATTGGGATTTCGTCCGTGATCCAACCGGAAGGCCATGAGGGCGGGTCGGTGCCGTTGATCCTGATGTTGCATGATGCCCCGCGATCCGCGGTGGATCGGGCGCTGGCGGGCATTCGCCGGTTGCCGGTCGTGGCGGGAGAGCCTGCGTTGTTCCGGGTGGAGACATTCGACTGACGCGGTGGGTGGGGATTGCCCGGGCCTTGCGTGCGCGGGCGGGTCGCCACCGAATCGTTTTCAATCCATTCCGATCCTCAAATTCTTCAAGTCTTGAGTGCTGCACCATCCATCCTGACGCCTTCCACCGCCTGGCAGGGCGTGATTCATCGTTATCGACTGCGCTTGCCCGTGGGCGATGCCACGCCTGTGGTCACGCTGCAGGAGGGGAATACGCCCTTGCTGCGTGTCGACAATTTCGTCCGCGCGATTGGCGGGGAATTCGCGTTGTACCTGAAGTACGAGGCGGCGAATCCCACGGCGTCGTTCAAGGATCGCGGCATGACGCTGGCGGTATCGAAGGCGAAGGAGCGCGGGGCGAAGGTGGTGATCTGCGCCAGCACTGGCAACACGTCGGCGAGCGCCGCAGCCTATGCCGCGCGTGCCGGGTTGCAGTGCGTGGTGGTGCTGCCCCATGGCAAGATCGCGTTGGGCAAGCTCGCACAGGCGCTGATGTACGGCGCCACGACGATCTCCATCGACGGCAACTTCGACGTCGCGTTGCGCATCGTGCGTGAGTTGGGCGAGATCGGCGTCGCCGAGGTGGTCAACAGCGTCAATCCGGTGCGCATTGAAGGACAGAAGACGGCTGCGTTTGAGATCGTGGATCAGCTTGGCCGGGCGCCGGACTTCCATTTTCTGCCGGTGGGCAACGCCGGGAACATCACGGCCTATTGGCGTGGGTTTCGGGAGTATCACGCCGCGGGTCTTTCGAATCGGCTGCCGCGCATGTTTGGTTGGCAGGCCGCGGGTGCTGCTCCGCTGGTGGACGGCCAGCCCGTGGAGCATCCGCAGACGGTCGCGACGGCGATTCGCATTGGCAACCCCGCGAGCTGGAAGGGGGCGATGGATGCGGTGCATGAGTCGAGTGGCCGCATCGACAAGGTGACCGATGAGGAGATTCTCGCGGCCTACCGCCTGATCGCGCGGACCGAGGGCATCTTCGTGGAGCCCGCCTGCGCCGCGCCGCTGGCCGGCCTGATTCGTTGCGTCAAGCAGGGCATGATCCCCACGGGTAGCGTGATCACGGCCACCATGACCGGGCACGGCCTCAAGGATCCTGATACGGCGCTGAGCCAGTCGGAGTACAAGCCGACCGTGGTCGAGGCCACCCGCGATGCCGTGTGTCGCGTGCTCGGAATCGGTTGAACCCGGATCCAAGGCCGCTCGTGCGAGGCGCTCAGGCCACGGACGCGCCGGCGGCGGCTTCGGTCACGAACACGCGGGGCCTGTGTCCGGTGGCTTGGGCGTAACCCGCCTCGATCACGGCCTGGAATGCCGCCGTCTTCGAGGCTTCGACAAGGTTCACCGTGCAGCCGCCGAAGCCGCCGCCGGTCATGCGGGCGCCGACTGTTCCGGGGGCGTTGCCTGCAAGTTCCACGAGCGTGTCGAGTTCCTCGCAGCTCACCTCGTAATCGTCCCGCAGGCTGACGTGGCTGGCGTGCATCAGCGGGCCGAGCCGGGCGAGGTCGCGGCTCTCGAGTGCGTCCGCGAAGTCCGCGACCCGCGCGATTTCGGAGACGACGTGGCGGCAGCGGCGGCGCACGACGTCCGAGAGGCCGCCGCAGGAATGGGCGAACTGGGCAGGCGAAACGTCGCGGAGGGCGCGGATTCCGGGAACGTAGGTCCGGAGGAACTCAACGCCTTCCTCGCACTGGGCGCGGCGTGCGTTGTATTCGCCACCGGCAAGTTCGTGCTTCACGCCTGTGTCGCAGATCACCAACCGGAGTGAATCCGGGATCGGCAGGAGCCGGAATTCCAGCGAACGGCAATCGAGGAGGAGCGCGTGGCCGGCTCTGCCATTCGACGAAATGAACTCGTCCATGATGCCGCATTTCGTCCCGGCGAAATGGTGCTCCGCTCTCTGGCCCGCGAGCGCGAGTTTCACGGGATCCACCGCGATCCCGGAATGTGTGAGGAGGGCGAGGCCGACGCTCATTTCGAGGGCGGCTGACGAACTCACGCCGGCGCCGTCGGGGACGTCGCCCGCGAACCAGGCATTGCCCGGTGCGAGCCGATGGCCGTCGCGCTCAAGTTCCACGGCGATGCCGCGCACGTAGTCGCTCCAGTGCCGTTGAAGCGGCGGGCCCGGGTGGTCGAGGTCGATCTCGACCTGCTCGGATTTGTTCCCGGCGAAGACGCGGAGCAGGCGGCGCGAATCGACGTCCGCGAGCGGGCCCATCGCGGTCCAGGTGGCGAACCCGATCGCGGCGGGCATGACGAAGCCGTCGTTGTAGTCGGTGTGTTCGCCGATGAGGTTGACGCGGCCCGGAGCGCGCGTGACGACCGTGGGGGCGCGGCCAAATGTTTGCTGGAATCCGAGAACGGCATCGGAACGGTTCACGCGCGAAGCCTGTCCCGCGCTTGAGGCGGGTGCGAGTCCTTGGTGTGACGGGTCGACGTTCCTGGGAATCAACCCGAGTCCAACAAGGGGACAGGTCTTGGATTTGGGGATCCGCCGACCCCGGGAGGGAACGGAAGCGCAAATCAAGGGACAGGTCTTGTGTGGGGCGTCGGCCGGGCTGGTAGGTTGGTTTTCCGGGGGTGGCGACGGGGCGCTACCCTCCAGCGGGGTTACTTCACCTCGAGCGGGATGCTTGCCGAATGGCTGTTGAATTCGGGTGCGTACATGCATTCCACGGACGCCACGCCGGTGGCGTAGGCTCCGCGGTGCTGGACGCGGACCGGGTATTCGAACACGTACGTGCCCTTTGCAAGGTAGCCGATGAAGAAGTGGCTCGCGGTGTCGCGGGTGCTTTCGTAGTAGCCGAGCCCGTCCTGGAACCGGTAGCCCGACATCACGTTCACCGGTTCGGTGCCGCTTCCGCGCTGGTCCTTCAGGTGAATGTACTCAACGTCGCGATCGACGCGGAGTTCGATGCGGACGACGAGTTCGTCTCCCACCTTGACCGGACCGTTCACCGGCCTGAGCGATTTTCCGGACTTCGTGTTTTCGCGGATGAATGCGGACTTGGTGAGTTTGAGTGGCGTGGCGGTGAAGGCCTTCACGCGGTCGATGTCCTCGAAGTACTGCCAATGGGCGGAGCCCCAGGACACACCGGTGTCGGTCTTGCGGAGAACGATCTCCGACATCCCGGGCGTCACCTCGTTGCCGGGAATCCGGACCTGGTAGAAGCCCGTGCCTGGTTCGGGTTCCGGGGTGGGCGTGGGTTTCGCTTCTGTTCGCGGGCGGTTTCTTGTTGGCGTGAGATTTCGGCCTCCGGCTGCGACTTCGACGAGGGCGTCGCTGGCGAGGAGGTTGCGGCCGCGGAGGAGGAGGGCGTAGACGGCGTCGGCGGTGCCCTTGGTGGAGTTCCAGGATTGGGTTTGTTTCTGTTTCAGGAGCCAGGTCTGGCAATCGTCGACGGCTTCGGAGTCCTGTGTGATTTCGTTGAACGCCTCGATCATCAGTGCCTGGGTTTCGATCGGGGCGCGGGACCATGAGGTGCTGAACTCCTGGTCGCGCCAGAAGCGGCCGAGTTCCTCATCGCGGACGCTGTGTTCCTTGATGGAACGGACGATTTGACGGGCTAGCTCGGCGTCGCTCTGTGGGACGAGGTTGCCGAGGCGCGTGAAGGCCAGCGCGATGTGGGCCTGGGATTGGCGCGCGAGTTTCAGCCAATGTTGACGGGCCTGTCCGATCCAGAAATTCACCGCCTCGATGTGGGCCGGGTGGATGGGGCGATCGCCGATGAAGAAGCTGCGGCCGTAGAGATAGAGCGCGACCGTTGGGTCGAGGTGGGCCTCCCCGAGGAGTTTCCTCTCACGCAATCGCTCGTAGCGGGCGTTCATCCATGCGTCGAGCGTCTCGAGATTGCGGAGGGCGAGTTGGGTGTCGATGGCGACTCCGAGATGTCGGAGTCGCCCGAAGCCGGTGACGATGTAGAGCGTGATGTAATCGTCGCGGCTGCCGCCTGGAAACCAGGACCAGCCGCCCCCCTCCGGCAGTTGGCGTTCCGTTAGTTTTCGGAGGGCTTCGGCGGTCTCGGTGTTGAGTCGGGTCTCCTCGAAGAGGAGGCCGATGTTGCGTCGGGACTGGCTCTCATCGGCGGCGTTGCGGACCCACGGGGTCTCCTCCAGCGCGATGGATTTGAGGTCGGCGTTCTTCTCGAGGGGGCTGTCGAGGGCAGGGGTGCCGCGCCACTGGTCGAACACGCGGCGGATCTTGGGATCCGTGGTGGCGATGTGGCGGGCGAGTGCGTTGGCGTAGAGGCGGTTGAAGATCTGCTCCGCGCACTCGTGCGGGTACTCCATCAGGTAGGGCAACGCGAGCACCGCGTACCAGGCGGGCTGCGAGACCACCTGGAAGGTGAGGGCGTCGTGACGCAGGGATTTCGACTTCGAGGACTCACGAAGCGCGGCGAAGTCGAACTTCTTCGTGGCTGGTCCCCGAATTGGCAGGGGGAGCGCCTCGGTGACGAAGATGCGGCGCGAAAGCACCGGCACGTAACCTTCTTCGCCATCGCTCAGTCGATCGGTGGCGGCCACCGACTTGAAGCGGAGGAAGCCGCAGCCGTCCGGGATCGTGAGGCGCCAACTGAAGGCGCGTGATTCCTTGGCGGGGATGTCGAAGGAAAGCTCGGGTTTTCGAAGGCCGAGAGCGCCGTTGGCGGAACTGTCGTCCCGGGCGAAGGCGAGGTCGAGGCGGACGTTGCCGGACTGGCGGTTCGTGGACTGGTTGGAGACCTTCACCGAGAATTCCAGTTGATCGCCTTCCCGCAGGAAGCGTGGCGGGTTGGGTTGCACCATGATTTCCTTGGCGGTGACGGTGCGGCCCTCGAGTGAACCCGAGCGGAGCAGGCGGTCGTGGGCGAACCCGAGGAAGCGCCACTCGGTGAGCGCTTCGGGCATCGTGAAGGTGAGCCGGACCACGCCGTTCGAGTCGGAGGTCAGCTGGGGGAGGAAATAGGCGGTTTCCTGGAGATTTTTTCGAGCCGTGACCTGGCCCGTGCTGGGAGATGGAGGCGCACCGGAACCGTCGGCGAGTGCCGCGTCTTTTTCCATGGGTGCGGCGGCGCTCTCGCGTCGACTCATGAGTCTGGCCTCCATGCCTCCCGCGCCGGATGCGGGTGCGGCGGCCATGGCCATGGCCGGAGCGGCGGAGTCGGAGAGGGCGATGGCCTTCGCGGACATTGCGGACATTGCCGACAGGCCGCGGCCGAACATGCGTCCGCCCGGCATCCCGCCGATGAGATCCTGCGGGAAGTGCCGGTATGTCTGGGCCGTGAACCCCCACCGGTTCTTCCAGCCTTCCGAGATCCAGGTGAACCAGCGTTCGTGGTTGGCGAACGTCGCGCTGGCGGAGGAGGGGTAGGCGGGCCAGATCGGCAGCTGTTGCATCCAGCTGTGGGCGCGGAACTGGTCGAGGGATGCGTCGTACAGCGCGGCCACGAGTTCGGCCGGTGCGGATTCGCCGGACGCGAGTTTCGGTTTGATCACGGCGGTCCAGGTCTCCCTGGAGCCGGGCTCGAGTCGGGAGCGGAACGTCTCCCATTTCACGTCGAGCTCCTTGTTGGACCACGGGACGCCGATGGCGCGTGAGTGGAGGTAACCGTGGTTGTCGCGAACCTGGGTGACATGAAGCGTGAAGCCGCCGCGCATGGCCTCGGTCACGGCGAGCTTCAACTGCTGCTGGGTGCGGCCGGGTCCGGTCCAGAACCGCTGCACCAGCGTGTCGCGGTGTTCGAATTCGATGAAGGCGCGGCCCGGCCCGGAGCCGGTGCCCCAGAGCGCGGTGAATTCACCGCCGGGTTCGATCTCCCACGCGGGCGCGGCGATGACCTGCGGTTCGTCGGGACCGAGCTTGTCGGCCGCGGGATCCAGCACGCGCACGGTGAGTTTCGCGGTTGCGGTCTTGCCGAAACGATCGCGGGTTGCGAATTCGATCCGGTAGAGTCCCGCGCCCAGGTCCATCCGGTTGGTCGCTGTGCCGGCGGCGCCATGGGTCGCGTTCAGCTCCTTGACGAGTTCCCCGGCTGGCCAGCGATTCGGGCCGTCGGGTTTGTCCGGCTGATCGCGCAGGATCGGGCCATTGCGTGGCGCGGGTGCGGGCTGGGTGACGCGGAGGATTCGAAGCGTTCCTTCAGCGGCCAGCGGCTCGCCGTCGAGTGTCCGTGTCGCGGACCGGATCTCCACCGGTCGATCCCGGACCTGCCATTCGTCGACGACCAGGGCGGGTTCGATGGCGGTGTAGCCCACCTTCACGCTGCGCGTCGCGGAGCGGGTTTCGCCGGCTGAATCCGTGACGTCGGCGTGCACTGAGAAATGGAACACGGGCTCGTCCTTCTCGGGCACGCTGGCGTCCGGCAGGGCCTTGAAATCGAGGGTGAACGAACCGTCGGAGGAGGAGGAGGTCGTGCCGTGCGCGATCTCCTGGGCGCCCTCGGATCGGACGGGTCCGAAGCGGAACCAACCCCACCACGGGGGGAATCGGACTTCGCGTGTGACCCGCCAGCTGACGTTTGCGCCATCGATCGCGGCGCCGGTGTAGGCGAGGGCCCGGCCTTCGACGCGCACGGCGTCGCCGATCCGCGGCGCGGTCTTCGGGGCGTCGAGCGAGGCCTGGAATTTCGGCCGCTTGTATTCCTCGACCACGACTGTAGTCGATCCGATGGGTTGTCCCTCGACGGCGATGGTGGCTGGGCCGGTGAGGCCGTTGCGGGGCGCGTTGAAGGTGCCGGCAAAGGATCCGTAATCGTTGGCCCGGTGGGACTGGCGGGCGATTTCCTTCCCGTTCGGGTCGCGGAGAACGACGGCGACCTGGCGGCCGGCAAGGACCCGGTAGTTGGCGTTCGTATCCGTGCGTTGAACGCAGAGGCCCTTGTACTGGATCAGTTGGCCGGGGCGGTAGAGGGCGCGGTCGGTGAAGAAGAACGTCATCTGGGCGGGGCCGGGGGAGATGAACTGGCCCGGTGAGTAGACCTCGCCCGCGGTGGCGACGGTGTCGTTGCCGGCCTTGGCGCGGAGGAGGCAGCCCCGGTCAGACTTCCGGTCTCGGAATGCGAAGAAGCCGAGATCATCGGTGGTCTCCCCGCCGAGTCCGACGCGCTCGCCGTTGTTCCCGAGATACCAGGCGTCGACGCGGGCGCCGGCGACGGGTTCGCCTGATTGCGCGTCGAGGACGAAGCCCTCGAGTTGTCCTGCGCGTGGGCGGATCACGAGGCCGAGCCGGCTCACCCAGACCGGGGTCATGGTGAGGGAGTTCTCGTCGTCGGCGAAATCGGCCCGGTGGCTGGCGAGGATGAAGTAATACCCCGGAGTGAGGTCGACGGGGGCGGGTACGAACTGTCGCCATTCGCGGAAATCGGTGGTGGGCGGAAGTGCGGCGTCCCACTGGCGGGCGGCGGGACGCTTGAGATATTCGCGACTTTGGGCGCGATTGAAGTTCTCAGGGCGCGGTTTCCGGCGATCGAGGAAGTCCTCCCAGTTCACCGACACGGCGCGGAACCAGACGTGTGTCACGTTCCGGTAGCGCACCTGGATCTCGGGATTGGGGCTGGACCAGACGTGGTCGGCGGAGAGTTGGACGGTGGGCTGCTCGATCTGGAGGACGCTGTTGCTGCAGGCATCGCCTCCTGGGGTGGTTGGGAAACGGCGGGCGCCTTCGGCCGCGGTTAGGTGAGCCTCGGCCAGTTGTTCCTGCCGCTGGAGGATTCTGGCGAGATCGTGGTAACCCCAGGCCGCAAGTTCGTGGGTGTCGGCTGATCGGATGAACGCGCGGAGAGCGGCGATGTGGCGGGCGTCCTTGGTCGCGCCGGTGGCGACATTGCCGGCGTAGCGCAGGCGTCCCAGGTCGGCCTCCAGACGGGCCGTGCTGCCGGTGTCCCGCGCATGGAATCGTGCCACCGCCTGGAGCAGTGCCACGGCTTTGAAGGCGACGCTCTGAGTGTCGGTCGTGGCGGGTCTCCAGGCCAGGAACGTATCGAGGCCTGCGAATATCGGGCTTTCGGCGTCGATCTCGAACGCATCCTCCGGCTTGGCGCCCGCCTGTTCGCCGGCGGCATAGAAGCCGAGCGCCTCGTGCGCGAGGAAATCGTAGAGCGTCGGGCGATGGGAATCCGGGACATTGCCGGGTTGGAGGAGGTCTTTGAACTCGGCGATCGCGGTCCGCTTGAGCACCTCGTCATTCGTGAGGGCCGCCTGGAAGTGGCTGTCGATCTCGGCGAACAACCGCTTCAGGTCCCAGGTCTGGAAATCGGTCGAGGTGCTCCCGGCAGACGCGGTGCGCTGGCGGATGCGCCAGTTGTTCTGGCGGAAATAGTCCCAGTAGGCATGGCCGAGGAGGGTCTGGAGAATCGGCTGGATCTGGACCGGGGCGGTGCGGAGGGCTTCGGTGTAACCCCTGACCTTTTCCTCGGCGCGCGACTGGACCACGGTCTCGAGCGTGATGCGGCGGGCGATCGCCTTTGTGGCTTCGGCCCAGGCTTTATCCGCGAGGGCGGCGTCGGCGATCGGTTGGAGACGTTCGATGGCGGTCTTGGGCAAGCCCTCGTTGACCGCTTCCTCGACCGCTTTCCAGGCGGCGGCACGAGGGCCTGTTTCCGCGGCAAACAGGAAAATCGGTTGGAGCATGAAGAGAATCAGAGAGACAATGGGCCTGCTTTTCATGGCGATGGCGTGACCGGCGTCCGCATAGAATGACACCCCACAGGAATCCACAAACAAACGTTCGGCAAGCAGTCGGGGGCCGGATTGCGGACGCGTGTCCGGTTACCCGGTCTTCCGCTCTTCAATGATTCCTGCATTCCTCACAACCCTGTTCTTCTCGGTGTCGGGCGTGACGGCGACGCGCACGACACGATATCTGCCGGGGCTGGAGGCCAATTTTTGGCGACTGCTCCTCGCGACCGTGATGCTGGCGATCTACGCGCATGGCTGGGGCGCGGGTGTGGGCGGGGCGGGGTTCGGGTGGTTCCTCGTGAGCGGCCTGGTCGGGTTCGGCGTGGGCGACATCGCCCTGTACCAGGCCTATCCCCGCCTGGGCTCGCGCCTGGTGATCCTCATCGTCCATTGCGTCGCCTCGCCCCTCGCCGCGGGCATCGAATGGCTGTGGCTCGGAGTCCCCCTGACCGCCGGTGAAATGCTCGCGAGCTCCTTGATCCTGATGGGCGTGGCGGCGGCTCTCTATCCGGACCGCAAAGGTGTCGCGATCCCTCCCGTCACTTCGCGGGGCCTGTCGGCACGGACCGTCGGCCTTGTGTGCTCCCTCATCGCGGCGACCGGACAAGGGGTCGGGGCGGTCCTCAGCCGCCGGGCGCACGAGACTGCGTTGGAAGCGGGGCAGTCGATCGACGGCATTTCGGCGGCCTATCAGCGCATCCTGGCGGGCCTCGCGTTGAGTGCCCTTTCGGTGGCCTGGATCCGGCGGCGCACCCTGGTCCGGTGGCTGGGTCTGACGACGTCGGAGGAGGTTCCGGATGGGTTCACGGGCCGCCGTGGGAAGGCCGTGCCATGGCTGGTGGTGAACGCAATCGCCGGACCGGCGCTGGGCGTGAGTTGCTTCCAATGGGCCCTGACCCAGCGCGGAACCGGGGTCGTGCTTCCCATTGTCGCCCTGACCCCGCTGACCATCATTCCGCTCGCGATGTGGTTGGAGGGCGAGAGGCCCTCGCGACGGTCGCTTGCCGGGGGGGCCATCGCCGTGGCGGGGGCGATGATCCATGCGTTGACGCATATCCGCGTCGCAGGCCATTGAGCCGCGTTGGAACTGCGGACCCCGGTTCCTTGCCGGACCGGGGTCATGCGCTTAGCGTGAGGTCGCTTCGCCATGACCCTGATTTCCCTGCGGCTCTTTTTCCGTCGGCTTGGTCTCCTTCTCCGCCATCTTGGCGTTGCCGGCTGCCTGAACGCCTCCGCCCAACCGGTGGTGGATGAGATTCTCCCGACCAACGCACCGCCTGCGATAGGGCAGGTCGGGCATCGTCCGGCAACACCGCGATCGGGGGAGGACGTTCTGGTGACGGCCCGGGTCACGGATCCGGAGGGTGTGGCGCGCGTGACACTCAGCTATCAGGTTGTCAGGCCCGGCGCGTATCTCGAGTTGGCCGACCCCGATTATGAGATCTCGTGGGTGGGTCTCCCGATGCTTGACGACGGTCTGGGTGGGGATTTCGTGAAGGGTGACGGTGTGTTCACGGCCAGGATCCCGGCCGCGGTTCAGGCACACAGGACCCTGGTTCGTTACCGGATCTCGGCGACGGACACGCTGGGGGACTCGGTCCGGGTTCCCTACCCGGACGACACCCAGCCCAATTTTGCGTACTTCGTCTATGATGGTGTTCCTCCGTGGACGGGGGCGGTGAAGCCCGGAGGCGCGGGTGCCCTGGGCGCGTCGTTCACGGTGGGTGCGGCGGAGATGAACCGGCTACCGGTGATACACCTGATCGCCAGGAAGGATTCGGTGGAACAGGCGACATGGAGGAGTCGTTACCAGGGCGACGACTATCCCTGGAGCGGGACCCTGGTCTACGACGGCACGGTCTACGACCACATCCATTACCGGGCGCGGGGCGGGGTCTGGCGATACGCCATGACCAAGAACATGTGGAAATTTGACATGAACCCCGGTCATGCCCTCGCGGTGCGGGACGACTGGGGTCGGAAGCTCGCGGTGCCGTGGTCCAAGCTGAACCTTGGCGCCGCCATCCAGCAGGGTGACTACAATCATCGCGGCGAGCAGGGCATGTTCGAGTCGACCGGCTTCCGGATATTCCAGCTCGCAGGGGTGCAGGCCATGCGGTCTGCGTTTGCACAGCTCCGGGTCATCGACCAGGCCGCCGAGGCGCCTGCCAACCAATACGAGGGTGATTTCTGGGGGCTCTATCTCATGCTCGAGCAGCCGGATGGCCGGTTTCTCTCGGAGCATGACCTGCCCGACGGGAATCTCTACAAGATGGAAGGCGGGACGGGGGAGCTTAACAACACCGGCCCGGAGGGGCCGCTCGACAAGTCCGATCTCAATGCGTTTCTGGGGAATTACACCAACGCCGACCAGGCCTGGTGGAGTAATCACTTCAATGTCCCGCACTTCCTGAGTTATCAGACCGTCGTCCAGGCCATCCACCACTACGACATCTGTTACGACAAAAATTATTTCTATTACCTGAACCCGGAGACGGCCCGATGGCAGATAGTACCGTGGGATCTGGATCTCACGTGGGCGGAGAACATGTTCGACGCCGGGTGCGGGGGTGTGGACCGGATCAAGCAGCGGCTTATTTCGGGGCCGGCGAAGCTTCCCGTGGCCTGGCGATCCTGGCAGAACAGGATCCGCGAGTTCCGCGATCTCTTCTGGAACGACGACGAGGCCGCGCGCCTGATCGACGAGCAGGCCGGTCGACTGCGCGGGCCTGCGGTCGGACCGACGATCCTGGACGCCGACCGCGCGCAGTGGGATTACAACCCGAAGATGGTGGACAATGCCTACTCGACGTCGCCGGGATCCAAGGCGGGGCAGGGGAGATACTATCAGTGGCCGAATTACAGCGCGGCGCAGGTGAGTCGTGACTTCAACGGCTGCGTGCAGCTCATGAAGCGGTATGTCGGCTACCGTTCGACCAATGCCGCGGCGCGTGCCAGGGCGTTGGACCTCCTCGCCGCGGATTCCTCCGTCCCTTCCCGGCCCGTCATTACCTATTCCGGTGCCGGTGGTCATCCGGTGAATGCCCTGCGATTCGCTTCCTCGGACTATTCGGGGGCGGCGGCGGTGGGCGCCACCCGGTGGAGGATCGGCGAGATCACGCGACCGGCGGACGCGGGGCCATCCTGGGTTGCAAGCGAGCCCTGGAGATACGAGCTGGAGAGCGTGTGGGAAAGCGGCCGGATCGCAGGGCGGTCGGTGGAGATAGAGGTCCCGACAGGCGTCCTGAGGGTGGGCGGGATTTATCGTGCCCGGGTGCAATACGAGGATGTCGATGGGCGGACCAGTCGATGGTCGGAACCGGTTGAGTTCGCGGCTGGGGCGCCCGGCACGGCTGGGGTGCTTCTGGCATCGCTGAGGCTGACCGAGGTCATGTTCAACGCCTCGGGGGTGAGCACGAACGATTTCCTGGAGCTGTATAACTCCGGGGATGTTTCCCTGGACCTGGGCGGGGTCAGGTTCACCCAGGGCATCGACTATGTCTTCCCGACAGGCACGCGACTGGCGCCGAAGACCCATGCCCTGGTGGTGAAGGCCTCCGCGACCGGCAACTTCGCCTGGTTCCGGTTCCATCATGGTCTCGCCGCCGACGTCCCGGTGTTCGGTCCCTATTCCGGAAATCTCAGTGATTCCGGTGAGAAGGTCGTGTTGCGGGACGCGGCGGGTGGCACGGAGATCATTTCGTTCACCTATGGGGACGGGCGTGGATGGCCGGTGGCGGCGGACGGGGCGGGTCATTCCATCGTGCCCAGGGCGGACTTTGGACCGGCGTCGAGCGGGGCGCTGGATTTCGGGGGGAATTGGCGGGCCAGCACGGAGCTGGTGGGATCACCGGGTCGCGCAGAGACGGAGCCGGATACGACCGTCGTGCTCAACGAGATTGCCGCCCATACAGACTATCTCAGTGAGTTCGATTCGAACGACTGGGTGGAGTTGTACAATCGCGGATCGACCGCCGTGACACTCGGGCCGGGATGGTATCTCAGTGATGACCCGGTGAATCTCGCGAAGTGGCAGTTGCCTACAAATACCATCATCCCGGCTCGTGGATGGGTCGTGTTCGACGAGGTCACGGGTTTCAACAGTCCGAGGGGAGTGGGGTTCAGCCTGAACAAGGCGGGGGAGGAAGTGTTCCTGAGTTGCTTTCCCCCGGGACGGAGAGGTCGCGTGGTGGACGCGGTCAGTTTCAAGGGGCAGGAGAACGAGTGGTCGCTGGCGCGGGTGCCTGACGGCGGGGATTACTGGGACCAGGTGACTCCCCGGACGCGGGGTTCGGCGAATGCGGCGATCCCGCCGCGGGTGGTGATCAGCGAGATCCTCTATCACGAGGGCGGCCTGCCGACGAACCGCGTCGCCGCGGAGCATCTTGAGTTCCTTGAAGTGCACAACGCGGCCGGGCGGGCGACGGATCTCTACAATACCAACGCCGTCTGGAGAATCAGCGGCGGGGTGTCCTTCGATTTCCCCTTGTTCACGGGCTTGTCCGCCGGTGAGCGGGTGTTGATCGTCTCATTCGATCCGGGGCTGCACCCGGAGATACTCGCCGGATTCAGGGCGACACTCCAGGTCCCCGCCGGCGTGAGGGTGTTCGGTCCGTACTCCGGACGGCTGGGGAACGACGTCGACCGCGTCGCAATCGAGAAGGCGCAGGCTCCGGACCTGCCGGGAGATCCCATATCGTGGGTGCTGGTGGACGAGGTCTATTACTTTGACCGCAGCCCCTGGGCGGGCGGCGCGGACGGGGTTGGAAGGAGCTATCAACGACGTTCGGCGACCGTGCCCGGGAGCGATCCAGCCCACTGGATCGCGGCTGTGCCGACCCCGGGACTGCCGCCTGTGGAGAGCAATCCCGACACGGACACCGACGCTGACGGGATGCCCGACCTATGGGAGATCCAGTACGGATTTTCGACGCGGGATTCCTCGGATGCGTTGCTCGATGCCGATGTGGATGGGTTGACCAATCTGCAGGAGTATCTCGCTGGCACGGACCCGCGGGATTCCCGGAGTGTGTTGCATCTGGCGGGAATTCGACTGGGCGTGGCCGGCACTTTGGAGTTTTCGTTCACGGCGACGGCCGGGCGCGGGTATGTGGTGGAGGAGCGGGATATCGCGGCGGGTGGGGCGTGGGTGACTGTCGAGGAGGTGGTGAAGGGGGTGGCAGCGCGCGTGGTCACGGTGGCTGTCCGG
>CAIMTB010000555.1 GCA_903844265.1 uncultured Verrucomicrobiota bacterium | reverse complement strand
TCATTGACGAGATCCACGCTCACTTGCTTCAAGGTTTCCCCGGGCGCGAAGGTGAGCCTGCCGCTCGCGCCCACGTAATCCTTGCCTGCCAGGGCGGTCCCATCGGCAGTGGTGTAGTCCACCGACACCGGATAATTCCCATCGTCGCGCCGAGCGACGCGAAGGAGGGCGGATCCGGCGTCCTCCTTGACGGAGTAGGACGCCAGTTCCACCTGCAAACCCAGGTCGTTGTCCGTGATGCGCACGGTCGCGGCGGCCCGGGATCCGAGCGATGCGCCGCCCTCCGGGTTGTTCAGCGTCACTCGAAAGGTCTCGACCGATTCCACGAGGCCATCGTTGAGGATGGGCACGATGACGGACTTCCGGGTCTCATTGGGGAGAAACGTCACCTGGGCGAAGGTCTCGACATAGTCCAGGCCAGCCTTGGCCGTCAGATTCGTGGTGGCGACCTGCACGGCCACCGCGCTTGAGAGGTCGTTCGTGCGCTGGACCGCGATCTCCACGGCGCGGTTGCCCTCAATCACCGTGTAGGTGGTCGAGGAGAAATCCAGGATGCTCGCGGCTGGCAGAGTTGGGCACAGGCTCAGAAGGAGCGTCGCCCAGATCAAACCCTGATGAAGGATCATCGATTTCATGGCCCTGACCCGTCGTTGGCGCACAGTCCCGTGAGGGTCGACACCTGTCGCCAAATCGAATACCGGGAAAACCCGAAGGCTCCCCGCATGGGGTAGCACAATGCAGAAGGCTCACTCCTGTGGAAGAGGATTGGGGCGAATGTGAGGAAGCTCAGGCGCTCCCCTTAATCAACCCCTTCTCAACCAACGCCATCCGCAGCCCCCGCAGGGGTCACGGAGGCGGTGAGGAATTCTGCTGAGGCGCCAACTCGGGGAAGTAAGCCGCCGCCACACGCCGGGCAATGCTGTCCGGGCTTGCGCCAACGCGGTTCACGAACACCACCACGGCGAAGTGGTCCTCCGGGTAGAGGGCAAGACAACTGCTGAAACCACTGGAGTGGGCGCCATCGTGGTGGACCATCCGGTGGCCCCCAACACGTCCGATGCCCCAGCCCAGCCCGTAGTCGGCGTTCTTCCCGTTGTTGAGTCGAACCGGGGTCCAGGCCTGCGCGATCGCTTCGGGCTTGAGGAGTTTCGCGGACATCATCGCCTGGGCCCACAGCGCCAAGTCCGGTGCGGTGGAGAGAATCCCGCCGCCGCCGTAGGAGAGGATCGACCCCGCAATGAACGTACCCTTTTCATAGGCGTTGCCGTTCCAGGAATAGCCCGATGCCCGGTTCGGGATGATCTCCGAGAGACTGAGAATGCGGGTCTCCCGCATTCCGAGGGGAATGAAGATCCGCTCGCGGAGGAACTCTCCGTACCCCTTCCCGGTGAGCTTCCGGATAATCATGGCGAGGAGGTGGTAGTTCGAGTTGCTGTATCCCCACCGCTCGCCCGGCTGAAAATTCAGGGGCCGGTCCGCCAGGGAGCGCAGGACCTCCTCTTCCGTGACGTCGAGGCGAAGACTGGCCGTAGGCTCGTTGATGAAGTCCTTGATCCCCGAGGTGTGGCTCAGCAGGTGCCGCAGGGTGATGTCCTTCCAGGAATCCGGTGTGCCTCCCAGGTGTTTCGCGACGGGATCCTGCAAGGAGAGGTTTCCGTCGTCGGCCAGGAGAAGGATCGCGCCCGAGGTGAAGGTTTTCGTGATCGACTGGATCTGGAACATGGTCCTGGGCGTGGCGGGGACGCCGAGTTCGAGATCCGCCAGACCGTAGGCGGCGGTCTTGATGATCTGGCCATCGCGCACCACGGCAAGCGAGAGCCCGGGGAGATGGCGCTTCTGGATCTCGTCGGAGACCAGGTCATCCACCGCGTCGGCGTGGGCCCGGATCAGAGTTTGCGCGGCAAGGAGGCCGGCGAACGCAAGCAGCCAGATCCGGGTGAGGGTCCGGCGAGGTTCACCGGGGCTCCCGATTCCTGGGTTCGGGTGGGTTGTCATGGTCGCAGTCCATTGAATCAGGGGTGGACGGGAGGTTCACCGCTGGAATGACGGGACTACCTTCGAGCGGACGCTCTGGCGGGCGGATCGAGGAGGGCCTGGATGCGTGCCGTGACGGCGGCATCCACGCCGTGGTCACGGGCCAGTCCGAGGCATCGGCGAGCGCCCTCGAGGTCGCCGAGCAGGACGAGGGCGGTGGCCTGGTCCAGAAGAAGCGACGCGTCGATACGCGCCGGGTTCAGGAGTGCCTCGATCTGGTCCAGCGCGGCGCGAAGATCCGCCTCGCCCGCGGCTTTCTGGCCGAGTCCAAGGCGGGCTCGGCCCCGGCGGACCCACCAGCGGCACTGGATGCGGGAGGTCGCAAGTTCCGGTTCGATCCACCTCAACGCCGCGCGGTACTGGCCGTCGTCCAAGAGCGCCTCGACGCGTTCGATTTCGAGGACCCCAGCGCCGGTCCGGGCGATTCCTTTCTCTATCCCGGCAAGGCGTTTGCGAGTCAGGTTCAGGCGTCGCTGGAGTTCGCTCCGGAGCAGGTACCATTCAGGGTTGGAGCCATGAAGACGGAGGCCGGCCTGACAGTCGTCGAGGGCTTTCGGGAGATCACCGCTGGACCGGAGGAACTCCGACCGCAGGATGTGGAGTCCGCCGCGATCGATGGGTTCGCCGGACTTGAGGTTCAGCGCGCGGGTGACCGTGGCGATGGCCTCGTTGGTCCTTCCGGCGATGAACTGGACGCGTGCCAGTTCGCGGAGGGCGTGGAGGGAGGCCGGGTCGAGGCGGAGCGCGTGCTCCAGATCTTGCTGGGCCTCGGTGTATTTCCCGAGGACGCCGTACTCGATGGCGCGTTGCAGGAGGAGTTCGGAGGTTTCCCCGCGGGCTGAGATGAGGACGGTGATTTCTTCGATCTCATGTTCCGGGCCGTCATGGGCCCCTGCGGGTACCGGAGAAAGCAGGGAAAGCCAGGGAGCGGCAATCAGGAGGGCCCCTATCCCTCGTAGCAGCCGACGTGAGGAGGCTCCGTTCATTGGCGTTCGGATAGGGTTGGAGTCTCCTGACGTCGACTGCTACGGGAGTCGTCGTCGCCGCCGACGTGAGGAGGCTCCGTTCATTGGCGTCTATTAGTCTTCGAGGAGGAGACTTGGATCGAGGTGGAACGACGAGATGGCAGCCTTGGAGTTGTGCGCCTCGATGGCGAGGAGGTTGGTGCCGTTGCGAAGGTGCTTGTAGGCGTCCTTGAGGACCACGTACTGGCTGCGGCGCTCGGATCGTCTGGTGATCTTCTGGGCGTTTCGTCCGCTGCTCCTTCCGACTCCAACGCGGGCCACTTCATGGCCGTTGAGATAGGCGATGAAGGCGTCGCCGAACTCGATCTGAAGGCCGAGTTCGGTGACCCGATCGGCGTGCTCAATCTCGAATGCGCGGCGGAGATAGAGGACCGAGTACCATCCCTGCATGGCCTGGACGTCGGTCCGATGTTGGCCTTTGCCGAAGCCGAAGCCGCCATCGCCGGATCTCCATTCGCCCGCGTCGAACCCGGGTTGGGTCCAGTCCAGGCCGCTGGGCAAGGAATCGTAGGCGTACTGCCACGACGCGCCCTGGGGGATCAGGATCTGGTGATCGATGGCGGGTGCGGCGGGGATCGAGGGTGTGTTGGAGGGTTTCACCCAGGCGGCAGGCTGCCAGGGGAGGGCGAGGCGGTTGGGCGAGACCTGCCCGTGTTTCACGACGCTGAAGAGGTCGCGCTCGACGCCGTCGCGATTGATCATGCGGGCGACCAGGGTTTCGCCGTTCACGTCGATGAGGACGGAGCCGAATTCGACGATGATCTTCCGCATGACGGGCATGGTTCCGACGCGGCCCATGGATTGGCCGGCGTTTCCGGTGACGACCTGGACGGTGCCTTCGTGCGGGTGGATTCCAGCGCTCTTGTGGTAGGCGCCGTCACCCGAGGGATCGCCGTCGCCATCGTCGAGGATGACGTTCTCGGCGACCGTGTTGGTGGCGTAGGCGCCGTCCATGAGCATGGAACGTTCGTAGGAATGGGAGTGGCCGGTCAGGACCAGGTCGACGCCGCCCTGTTCGATGAGGGGCATGAGATGTTGGCGCATCTCGGTCAGGTCTTTCTCCTTGTCGCTGTCGTGGCTGCCTTTCGTGTACGGCGGGTGGTGCCAGAACGCGATCTGCCAGTCGGCGTGGGTTTTTTCGAGGTCCGCCTTCAGCCATCGGGCCATGGGTTCGCTGGGCCGGCGGTCGAGGTCGTGGGAATCGAGGCAGATGAAGTGAATGTTGGCGTAGTCGAACGAATAATACGCCTCGGTGCCGGAGGCGAGTCCGCCGGCTTCGCCGCGGGTTGGAACGACGTAGGCATCGTAGTAGGGACCTACCCCGGTCCTGCCGCTCGACGTGAATCCCTCGTGATTCCCCATGGTCGGCCAGCATGTTTTCCGGCGGAGGGTGGTGTCGTAGGATTCGAAGAAACGGCTTTGGAATTCCATGTCGCGACCCGTGCCGTAGGCCATGTCGCCGACATGAATCAAGAAATCCAACGGGTGTTGTTCACGTTCCACCGTGCGAAGCATCGCCTGATGGACGGCGGACTGTGGTTCGCGGCCGGTTCCGCCGTCGCCCAGGACCCAGAAGCGCACGGGGCGGATGGATCCCTCGGGAGGATGGGTTGTGAATTGATACGATGGATCCTCGGGCGTCAGTCGCCGATCTCCGTCGTAGACCGCGTAATAATACGTTGTTTCGGGCTTGAGATCCGTGAGACGTGCCTCGTACTGGAAGGTGCCGACAGGGGCTGAGTGGAGCTTCGGAAGACTGAGCCTGGCCTTGGTTCGGAGAGCGGCGAGATTCGGGGGCAGGACCGCCCCGTTGGTCCCGAGGGAGGCGCGGATGACGATGTCCTCGGGGTGCGTTCTTCCCGCCAGTCGCATGGGATCCTCGCCGAAATGGACGTTGGGTTGGATCGGTCCGTCCGTGCGCCAGACCACGTGGATGAGCTTCGGGCTGGCGAACTGGAGGTAGGGAGCGCGCAGGAAAGGCTTGGGAGGATTCGCCGCAGGGCTCGCTCCGTGGAAGAGGATGAGAAGGCCTCCCAAGGCGAGAGTGACCCTCCTGTGCATGCGTTGGCTCCACGACATAGAAGCGCGATCCTACGCACTCGCCCGTCCGGGTCAAAGGAAGGCGGAATTGCGCCTCCCTTCAACCTCCTGTCGCGGGGTGGCCGTCGTCGAGATCCACCGGCCCGCCCAGCTCCGTGACGCGCGACCGCTTGCGGTCCCGGCATCGTTCGACGGCCGAGCGGAAGGCGTCCCGCAGGCCGATGTCCCCGGGGATGCCGGAAAGGACCACCTCCGGTGTCGAGCTGTCGGCGGTTGTCAGGACGAGTGTTCCGCAGCCGAAGATCCGGAGTCCGAACGGCTGGACGAAGGTGAAATCCCGGACCCGGTAGAGTTCGAGTTCCTCGACGCGCTTCGAGAAGACTCCGGTGGTGACCCGGAGTCTTTCGCTGGTGATCTCGATGAGGTGGTTTCTCCGTTGAACCCAGCGGCCGAGGGCCCAGGGGATGGGGACGACCAGGAGGCAGGAGAGGTTGAGCCAGAAATCCAAGGCTGCCGCCGGGCATCCTTTCCACAGGACGGTCTCTTCAGTCTTGTCCATGCCCCAAAATGAGGCCGGATGGCAGCGCTTGGCAATTCGCTTGAGGGCGCCCTGCCTGGGTGCGTCCGCGAAGGACGGCGCGCAGCGGAGTGCGCGCCCCACCGTCAGTCTGGGGATGTCCCGCCACGGGGTGCCTTGGCGGAGCGTTCGCAGGCGATGGAAACGAAAAAGCCCTCTCCCCCGTGGGGAAGAGGGCCTGAAGCGGAGGCTCGTCAGATTCGGGTGACGGTGAGCTTGGTGGCGTTCTTGGTGAAGTATTCGTAGCGGGCTTCAGCCCAGTCCCCGAGGAGGATCGACCCAAGGCTGCAATTGATGTTGTTCAGCGAGATACCAGTGGAGGAAGTGACCTTGAGGCCGCTGGATCCGTAGTAGGAAGCTCCGATCGTGACGGTCGAGTTCACGTAGTTGATGGACGTGACATAGCCGATCACGCGGAGTTCAAGGGGCTTCGGGGTGCCGCCACCGCCGCCGCCTGCATTGGAGCCTCCGGCGGCCAACGACTGGGTAGGCATCATACTCACTGTGAAGGCCACGATCAGGGCCATGCAAAGGGTCAGGAAGCGAGTGATGCTGGTCTGGGTGTGTTTCATGATTTGATTGGGTCGCGTTGTTTGCGTGGGATGACAATCCACGCTCCCGAAGCTTGCGGCAAAAGGAGTTCGGTAACGGTGCTGTTACCTGTTCGGATGGAGTTTGAGTCTCCTTGCGTCGACTGCCACGGGTGTTCCGCGGGCGGCGAGCAGGGTTACTGGCCGATGGGATTGCTCACTCCCACGCCGCCGAAGGCGGGGTTGACCGCACGTCCGCCCTCGTTGGCGGCGACGGTGCGGACGAAGGTGTCGGTGACCAGTTTGGCGTAGCGTTCGAGGGTGCGGTAGGGACTGAACGGGACATAGACAATGTCGCGGGCTTCGAGGCGGACATCAGGGGCGCGGCCGGTGACGATGGCGTTGAAATCCACCACGGCGATCCTGGGCTGGGACAAGGATCCGCGGACGATGGCTATTTGAGACAGGTGTGCGGAGGCTTGGGTTCCCTGGGCTTTGGCGATGACGGTGGTCAGGCTCAGGTTGTTCGCGTAACCGACTGTCCGCGGGCCATTGACGGCACCGAGCACATAGACTTGGGAGGAAAGAGAAGAGGGGAGATACACGAAGTCGTCCGCTTCCAGATAGATATTCTGGGATGTATCGCCGTTGCGGAGGAGGCCTTGGAAATTCACCGGCAACAGTTCCCCTCCTCGGACGATGAAGCTGTGATTGAGGTCGGCGAGTTCCTCGGTGGTGCCGCTCATTCGGGAGGTGAATAACCCGCCGGCACGGGAGATCGCCTCGATGATCGTCATGGGGCCGCTGAGGGGATAGACCCCGGATTTGTTGAGCCGTCCGAGCACCCAGACCCGCTTGCTTTCCACGGAGACGAGCGTCACGGACACCTGCGGGTGGGCGTAGAACTTGGACAACTCGAGCGCGAGTAACTGGCGGGTTTCCGCCAGGGTGAGTCCCCATACTTCCATGCCGGGCAGCAGGTCGTAATAGATCTTGCCATCGGGACACACGAACGTGGGTTGGCGGGTGCCCGAGCGGCCGAGGATTTCGAGCTCCAACTTATCGCCGGGGCCGAGGCGGAAGGGTTCCTCCGAGGGTTTCAGCCATTCCGGCCTGAGGGGTTGGGCGACGGTGTTGGTGAAGAGTTGGGGGGTATTTGGGGCCGCGGTAGGTTGCTGGGGAGCGTGGGCGTCGAATTTCGGGCCGGTGGTCCTGCAGCCGGTGACCAGGACGGCGAGGCAGAGAGCGGTGGCGAGGATGAGTTTCACGGAGGGAGTTACTTGAGGAGCGGGACGATGGGAGACGTGATCACCGGCCCAACGCTTCCACTCGTCCAGGTGGTGACCATGGTCTGGATGAAGGCTGTGGCGGCGAGGTCGCCGAGGTCCTCGACGCGGGACCATGGGTTTTCCGAGACGTAGACCAGGTCGCGGGGCAGGAGGCGGAAGTCGGGGGCTTTGCCGGCGAGGATATCGGTCATGTTGACCTCGAAGCGCTGGGGGTTATCGAGGCCTCCGCGCACGACGAGGACGCGTTTCTCATAGGCGCGCACCGTCAATCCGCCGCCGAGCGTGATGGCGCCGAGCACGGTGGCATCCGAGGTGAGTCCCTGCGGTCCAGGGGATTTAACGGCGCCGAGGACGTAGATCTCATTGGCGACAGAGGAAGGGAAGTAGAGATAGTCATCGGGTTCGAGGAGTATGTTCTGGGACAGGTCGCCGTTGCGGAACAGTTTCTCGAAGTCGACCGAGACGCGCTGGCGGTTGCGGATGAGGAAGCTGCGCGGGAGGTCGGCCAGTTCGACGGTATTGAGTTGGAACTGGCCGGTCTCCAGTCCGCCGGCCTGGGCGATGGCCTCGATGAGGGTGATGGGGCGGTCCATGGTATAGGCGCCTTTATTGGCGACAGTGCCGAGGACATAGAATTTCTTGCTGCGGAATTCGCTGGGTGTGACGACGACCCGCGGGTTTCGGTGGTACTTGGCGAGTTCGACGGTCATCGCTTCGCGTAACTCGTCGAGGGTCAGGCCTGTGGCCAGGACGCCCTGGGCCTGGAGATAACTGACGCGGCCATCGGGGCCGATCAGGACGTTGGCGCGTGTCAGCTCAGGGTGACCATAGAGGGCGAAACTCACCACGTCATTGGGACCGAGAGTGAGGCGGGTTTGCCAGGCAGCGCGTTTCCTGGCGTTGGAACCGGCGAAGACGTGTGGGGCTTCGGGCGCGGGGACGACGGGGATCGTGGCCTGGGGTGCGGGGGGCGGTTCGGCGTGTGCGGACACGACGAAGGCGAGGACGAGAAGGGACAAGGCCAGACGGAACGCGTGGAGGGGGTTGCGAAAGAGTGCGGCGGCGCTCGCCCTCACTCGGCCTACGGCCATCACTGCGCGGGGATCTACCACGAAGGTCACGAAGAGCACGAAGGCCAGAGGATTTGTGTTTCTTCGTGTCCTTCGTGCTCTTCGTGGTTCAACTCCGTTCATGGAGAGGCGGGTTTTCCAAAGTTTGGACACGCATTGGGTCCATGAACCGGAGGTGGTAGGGCGCGCACTCCGCTGCGCGCCGGCCTTGGGAGGTTCACTTTCGCGTAGCCTCGACAGGGCGGCGGGCAAGGGACTGCCCGCCCTACCTTTGCGGTTCATAGCCAGGGGAGCCATTTCACTTCGCGGTTGAGGACGGTGCCGGCGAAGCGGCAACCGGAGTCCTGGAAGGTTTGGAGGCGTTCACGGCTGTCGCGGCCGCGGGCGATGCCGCTGCCGGCGAGCCAGATCAGCTGGGGCAGTTCCTCGGCGAAGAGGAGGGTTTCGGGTTGATCTGCGGCGGTGAGTTCGACGAGCACCACCAGGCCCTCGGCGTGGCTCCAGGATTTCGTTGCGGATTCCCACTGGACGCGGTGTTCGTGGTCCCAGCGCCAATCGGACGGGATGATGAGCCATTGGGTGCGGCCGGGGGCGACGGGGAGGCGGGACGGGTTGGCGAGGGCTTCGGCGAGGGGGGTGGCATCGCCGTTGGAGGGGGTTCGGTTGGTCACCACGATGACCGCCTCCTTGCGTTGATTGGCGGCGCGGCCGAGGAGGTCCACCCAGGTGGAGCGGCCCTCATGACCGCCGGTGGAAACGAAGCCGCAGATCGTCTCGCGGCTGGGGCCGGTGGACAGTTTGGCCTGGAGCGCGAGCCAGGTGCGGAAGGCCCAGTTCGCCTGGGCGACGGCATCGAGCGAATCCAATTCCGGCAGCGTTGCCAGCAGCGGCAGGCGGGTGACGCGCTTGAGGTCGGCGGCGGTCTTGATGCGGTCGTCGAGGGATTCCACGAGGCACACGAATGCCATGGCGAGGAGCATGCCGAAGACGCCGCCGGCGACGGTGACAAGCAGGAGTTTCTTGGTGCGTCCGGTGACATCGACCTCGTCGAGTTTGGACTCGAAGAAGCGGTAATAGCCGAGGGAATTTTCCTCGTAGACCTGGGCTTCGCGCTGGCGGGAGACGAGGAGGGAGTGGGCGGTTTCGAGGGCCTGCTGGCGTGCCTTGATGCGGGCCAGTTGCATTCCCTTCTCGGGCAGTCCGCGGAGCTTTTCCTCGACGTCGGCGCGCACGGTCTTGAGGCGTTCGATCTGGACGCCGAGGACTTTCTTCTGGGTCCTGAGGTTGATCAGGTCGGCGTAGAAGGTGGCGGCCAGGCCGCTTTCGCCCTGGCGGGGGGCGGTGATGGGTTGGACCTCGGTGTTCTGGAGACGCGTCTCGAGATCGGCGATGGCGGTTTTCTGATCTTCGACGAGCGGGTTGGCCGGGGTGTATTGCTGGAGCATCTCGGCCAGTTTTTCGCGCGCGGCATGGAGCCGGTCGGCGAGCGGGTTGCTGGCGGCGAGTTCGCGCTCGAGCGCGGTGATCTTCAGGTCGAGGGTCTCGGAGTCGATGCGGGTCGTCTCGAAGCGCATGTTCAGGTCGGCGAGGCTGCGCAGGTAGGCGTCGATCTCCTTGTCGGCATTGATCAGGCCGGCTTCCTTGGAGAAATCGAGCAACTCGCGGTTCACGTTGCGGAGGTCCTCCTCGGCCTTGGTCAGCTGCCCCTTGAGCATGCGGTTCACGTCGGTGGCCTCCTGCGACTGCATGTCGCGGGTGAGCTTCACGACTTCGTTGCCGAACGCGTTCAACACCCGCACCGCGACCTGCGCGCTGCGGGTCGACACGAAGGCGATGTTGATGAGGTCGGTGTTGCGCTCGGGCGTGATCGTGAGGCCGGTGGGGATGGAGCGCGCTGGAAACTGGGCCTGCTCCCCCACGCGCTGGAGCACGGCCGCAGACTTCATGAGGCTCACCAGCGTGGCGACGGACAACTGCCGTGGTTTGAAAGGCTCGCCGAGTTCAGAGGCGCGGAAGGTGGCGGACGCCTCCTGGCGCATGAGCTGCGCGCCGGCCTTGTAGACCGTCGTGAACTTCAAATATCCACCCAGGCCTGCGAGCCCGGCCAGCGCCACCCCGGCCGCCAGGACCATGCGCCATCGACGCAGCAGCGCAGGGACAAGCCGCCAGGGGTCGAATGGCAACGACGCCCCGGCCTTGGCCAACGCCGGCTCGGACGGTGCTCCCTGCGAGCGGGGACTCGCTGGCCCGTGCGGGGCGGCGGGCGAGGGTTGGTCGGTCGCGGTGCTCACGCGATGACGGCGGTCGACTTCTGGCTCCCGGCCCTGCCTTGCCCAGAGCCTCGCAAGGCGCATTGCTTATACATTGCAAAGGCATTGCGCGTGTTTCCGGCGGATTCGGGGTGGAGATTCCCGGATCCTGGGGCAGGCGCTGTATTTTCAGGGGTTTGAGGCACGGCGAGGGTCGCTTCGGTTTCAATGGAGGCGGGAACCGTGCCAGAGTGGGAGGCGTGTCGCTGACGGCCTTGGCGGCAGGCGGTTCCGGCCGTGGTTTGGCCTCCCGGGCGGGCTGGAGCCTGCGCCACGGAGGTGGCATCAGCCGCCCTTTGTCCTGCGGGCGAGCGCGGAGCGGTAGACGGCGAGGACCTGATCGGCGTTTGCGGACCAGTCGAAGCGTTGTGCGTTTTTGAGACCGACCTGGCGCCAGCTTTCACGTTGCGACTCGCTTGACGCCATTCGGTGGAGCCCGGATGCGATATCGGAGACATCCTCGGGATCGAGGGTATCGGCGGCGTTTGCGACGACTTCTGCGAGGGCTCCGCGGGTGGAGCTGAGGACGGGGCATCCGCAGGCCATCGCCTCGATGGGGGGGAGTCCGAAGCCTTCGAAGAGCGAGGGGTACACCATGGTGTCGGCGGCCCGGTAGAGGGTGGGCAGCGAGGCATCGTCAACGAATCCGAGGAAGCGGATATCCTTGGCGAAGGTCGATCGGGCGGCGGCGTCACGGATCACCTCGGCGCCGTGCCAGTCGCTGCCGCCGAGGGCGAGGAGCCAGTCCGAGCCGGTTTGCGATTTGAAGCGATGGAACGCCTCGATGAGTCGGATGTGGTTTTTTGCGGGGTGTTCCAGGCGTGAGATGAAGAGGAAGAACGGTGCATCGAGGTTCCAGCGTCTGGCTGCGTCGGTTTTTGCCGTGTCGCGGGGGCCTGGATGGAAGCGGGAGTGGTCGATGCCGTTGGGGATGATGTTCTGGCGGTGTGTTGGGATGCCGAAGAAGCGCTCGATGTCGCGGGCGGTGTTGGTGCTGATGGCGATGATTTCGTCCTGGCGACGGGCGAGGTGCTTGACGACGACGCGGCCGTAGAACATGCGGGCGGCGTCGTACTTGGCGCGCACATGGAACGGGGCGAGGTCGTGGATGGTTCCCACCGTTGCACATGGGCTGCGGCCCAGGAGTCGGCGGTAGCTCGGGACGTGCAGCACGTCGATGTGCAGTTGGCGCAGGAGGGATGGCAGGACGGTCTGGTGCCAGAAGATGTTCCTGAGGGCAGGGCGGAAGCGTTCCGGGACGGTGATGATCTCGGCGCGGCCTGCGGCGAAATCGAAGAGCGGCAGGTCTTCTTCCAGGACGAAGAGCGCGAGTTGGTGGTCGCCAGGCCGGGTGAGCAGGGCGCGCACGAGCGCGAGCACGTATTGGCCGACGCCCGATTTTCCGCGTTGGATGACCGAGGTGGAGATCGCGATGCGCATGATCAGCCCAGGAGGTGGGTTTCCATACGGAGCATGCGGAGGACGTTCAGCACGGCCGGTCGGGGCTGGCTGAAGCGGGCCTGGACTCCGTTTTTTTGGGCCTCCTTGCGCACACGCACCATCAGGCTCACGCCGGTGCTGTCGATGAAGCGCACGGCCGACAGGTCGATGTTCAGCACGGACTGGATTCCGCCTGGGTTGGCGATGTGGGGTTGGGTCATGCGCCACACGTCCTCGGCGTTGGCGGCGACGATGTCACCCTGCCAGGCGAGGTGCTGGGTGTTGGGGCCGGCGGTGGTGACCGTGTCGGTGGTGTCGGTGGTGACGACGCTTTCTTCGGTGAGGCGTCTGCGGATCAAGTCGCGGGCGGCATCGAGGCTGTCAGCCGCGGGTATGAATTCGTTGAGGCGCATCAGGTTCAGGGCGCGCGTGACGCAGAGGGCGGGTGCGACCAGCACCAACTGGCGTCCTGCGGCGGTGAGGTTTTTCTGCAATCGCACCAGCATCCCGACGCCGGTGCTGTCGATGAATTTCAGTCCGGACAAGTTGAGCAGGACATGCTTCCTGCCTGCGGTGAGGCGTGTCCAGAGGACGGAATGCTGGCGGGCGGTCGCGGCATCGAAACATCCGTCGAGGCTGAGTTCTTCGAAATGGGCGTTGTCGTTGTTGTCGCTGGCGTTGGGTTGCGAGGGCGCCTGGCTGGGGGGTTGGGTCTGGCGGCAAGGGCGGGTGGTGCGGAGTTGCCATGCCTGGCGGAGGATGGCGCGGCCGAACACCCAGAAGTCGGTGACGTAGCGGCGGAAGAGACGTCGCGGTTCCTGGAGCAGGCGGAAGACCCACTCCAAGCCGGTGCGCTGCATCCAGACTGGGGCGCGGCGGACGGAGCCGGCGAGGAAATCGATCGTGGCACCGACTCCGATGCTCAGGGGCACGCCGGTGTTGCGGAACTGCATGCTGATCCATTTCTCCTGTTTCGGGCAGCCGAAGGCGACGAGGAGGATGTCAGGGCGTGCGTCGCGGACGCGGCGGACGATATCCGCATGGTCCATCTCGAGCAGCGGCTTGAACGGTGGGGAATAGGCGCCCACCAACTGGAGCCGGGGATGGCGGGCCCGCACATTTTCCGCGGCGCGCGCGAGGCTGTCCTCCGAGCCTCCGAGGAAGAAGATGCGCCATCCCTTGAGTTCGGCATCCGCGAGGAGCAGGGGGACGAGGTCGGAGCCGGCGACGCGTTCGGGGAGGGGATTGCCGAGGAGCCGGGATGCCCAGAGGAGTGGCATCCCGTCGCAGAGCACGAGGTCGGCGTCGCCGAGGATGCGGCGGAGTTCGACGTCATGGGAGGCTTGCACGACGAAGTCGACGTTTGCCGTTGCCGCGTAGTGGGGGCGTCCCGACGCGATCATCTGTTCGATGAGGCTGAGCGACTCGGACGTGCTGATCTTGTCGAAGGGCACGCCGAGGATGGCGATCGGGGCGGCCGGGTGGCGGGTGGACGGGGTGGCGGGTGGGACGCCGGTGCCTTGGGGGGGGGCCTCTACCGGGTTGGTAGGCGCGGATTCGGGGGGGCGCGCGCGAGCGGTCATGGGATTCAAAGTGCGGAAGCGTTGTTGGGGTGGATCAGTTTTTGCCACCAGGAGACGGACGTTGAGGTCTCAATTTCGCCGTCGCGGCACAGGCGGACGACGGTGCGGTAGCCGCCGTGCGATTCGATGTAGTCGCCGCGCCAGAGTGCGACGCCGTTGGTGAGGATTTCGATGTCACTTTCGCCGCGGCCGTCTCCGAGCTTGATGCGGACCGATTCATGTTCGGCGACATCGTGGAAGACCTGTGACTGGCCGCAGGCGCTGACGACCAGTTCGGTGATGTTCGATCCGGTTTCGTTGTAGACGACGACGCGTGAGGCGTCGGAGCGCGCGACGACCAGGAACGCTGCGGCGACGAGGAGCAGGGCGGTGGCGGCTGGCCACTGGACGCGGCGGAGTCGCCACCAGTCAGGACGGGAAGTGGGTCGCATAATAGTCGCTGAGTTGTTTGCCGAGCATGGGCCACGCGAGGCGGGCATGGACCGTATGGAAGCCTTCCTGGCCGATGTGGGAGCGGAGCGTGGTATCGGCGAGTGCGCGTGCGGTTTCGTGGGCGAATGCGTGTGGCGAATCGGCGAGGAGGATGTCGATCCCGTGGCGGAGGCCGAGGCCTTGGGCTCCGATGGTGGTGGAGACGACCGGTGTTCCCATGGCCATGCTCTCGGGGATCTTGAGGCGGGTGCCGCCGCCGATCCGGAGCGGGACGATCTGGATCCAGGCGCGGCGGTAGAAGGGTCTCACGTCTGGGACGCCGCCGGTGACCGTGACGCCGGGGAGTGTTGCGTAGGCCTGGACATCGGGGACGGGGGATTTGCCGACGATGAGGACGCGGAGGTCTGGCACGCGTTGGCGCAATGCCGGGTGTATCTCGGCGAAGTACCATCGCAGCGCGTCCACGTTTGGCGTGTAGTCCATGGCGCCGCAGAACAGGACGGTGGGGTGGGTGTCGCGCGGTTCGGTGCAGGCGCCGGGGGTGAAGTAATCCAGGTCGACGCCGTTGGTGACGACTTCGACGGGCACATCGCGGCTGATGTGTTCACGGATGAACGTTTCGTCGTCGGGTCCGCAGACCACTTCCACGGCGGCGCGGCGGGCGATGCGTCGTTCGAAGATTCGGAGTTTCGCGAGGTTTTCCCAATCGAGCAGGGCCTGGCGGGGGCCGCGCGACATGGCGTCGCGCTGGGCGATCTGGAACTGCAGGTCGACGCGGCTGCGGTCGATGGCCAGTGGCACGTGGGGGAAGTCTTTCAGGAAATACTGGGCCATCACGATGTCGCAGACATGGGCCAGGTCGTAGCGATGGCCGTCTGCGAAGCGGTGGATGGATTCGGCGATGTGGGGGAGTCGCCAGTGCCGGACTGTCGTCGGGAGCGGATGCAGCAGGCGATCGGGGAAGAGTCGCGGCCACTGTGGGTGGGAGAACGGGACGAATTCCACGCGGCGGCAGAACTCGGCAAACACGGGCATCTGCTCGCGGCGTTCGCCGTCTTCGCTGAGCGCGAGCAAGTCCACCTCATGATACCGGGCGAGGGAGCGGAGCAGATGAAACGTGCGCTGGTAGGTGCCGCGGTCGACGGGGAACGGGATGTAGGGATAGACGACGAGGAGGCGCATGGTCAGTTGAAGCGGTGCCAGAGTTGTTCATAGGCGGCGACCAACCCGGCGAAGTCCTCCGCGCGGGTGCCGAGTTCGCGCTGCGCGCGCTTCAACAGCGCGGTGTCCGAGAGAACCCCATCTTCCCAGAGGAGCAGGCAGAGCGCGTGAAACAAGCGCTGGCGCGGATAGCGCGCGCCGCTGGCGAGGAACGCGGACGCGGGTCCGAACGTGCGGGCGTGGATCAGCCGATTGCGAAGCGGCGACGATTCCGGGCATTTGTCGACCGTGCCCAGGGCGTAGTCCCGCGTCGTTTCGAAGTGGGTTCCGAGGCGGAGATTCTCGAGCCACAGCCAGACGCGGCGGGCGAGAGCGCTGAGTTCGGCGTGCCGTTCGGCAAGCTCCTCGCGGCGGGCGACCGTGCAGACCGGATGCAGCTTGAACGCGACGCCCTCGGCATGATGGCGGCGGATGTCCTCCCTCCACGGTGGTGTTCCCAAGGGATGCCAGTCCGCCAGGCGCACGTGCCTTTCGCGGCAGCTCCAGTGATATCGGCCCGATTCGGCCAGGACCACGTCGCCGAGGGCCAGTTGCACCTTGGCGAGATTGCGTCCGACGAAGTCCAGATCCCCGGAGTCGAGCCGGCTGCGGCGCAGGCGTTCGGCGCTGAACAGCAGGCCCGAACAGCGGTTCATCAGGAGCCGCGTGGCCTCATGGCAGGGGATGTCACGGGCATCCCGGTGATGTCCGCAGCCCGCCAGCAACGTGTCGTCGCCGAGGAGCCACCGATGCCCCAGGAGGAGGTCGTAGAAGAACATCGACGTCGCCGCACGCTGCAACTTGGCGGGCGTGAGCACCTTGAACTCGACCTCGAGCCCGGCTGTCGGCGACAGGCGATGCCCGAGCGCCTGAAGCGCGGGACCATACCGTCGCTCGGCGAGCAGCGCGTTGCCCTGGACCAGGACATAGAATTCCAGGTCGTTGTACGGCCTGTCCCCGGATCCCGTGCGAAGCACGCCGCCTTCGCCGCGTCCATAGCCTCCACCGAGAAGGAGCCCGCTGAGTCTTGACGGCGGGATCAGGGCGCCGACGCCGGCCCTCACCTCCCTGCAGACGGATTCCAGGTGGCGCTCGAGTTCGGCATCGCCATCGATCGTAAAACGGTCTCGAGGCACAGGCTGCACACGCATTGCGGTTGCAATTGCATTGTCTTTTGCAAAGTGGGGGGCCTGGGGAGTCGGGGCGGTGGATTGGGCCGCGATTCCTTGATTATCGGTCGGTTCTGATGCCGTTGGGTTCACCACGACGCCGGGTGATGCTGGGAACGTGCCAGAGGGGGATCCAGCGTGCTCAGGCGGGTGTTTGTTCGAGGCTTTCGAGGAGGTAACGCTCGACCTCGTCCATGATGACGGGTTCGGCGTGTCGGGTGCGGACGTCGGTCTGTCCCTGGGTGGCGATGGCGACGCGGCGGTCGGGATGGGCGTCCAATTCGAGGATGCGACTGGCGAGTTCGGCTGGGTTTCCGGCCTCGTAGGTCAGAGCATTTTCGCCGGGGTGGAACAATTCGGCGCTGCCACCGGTCAGGGTACCGATGACGGGGAGGCCGCTGGCCATGGCCTCGAGGGGGGTGAGGGCGAACGGCTCCCCCCACTCGGAGGTGAAGAGCAGGGCGTCGTGGGACCGGTACACGGCGGGCATTTCGGCGGCGGCGGCGGTGTGGAACAGGACTGGCAGGCGGTGATCCTTCACGAACGCGGTGAGTTGTTCGACATAGGCAGGGTCGCCCTTGCCGTAGACGTGGAGTTCCCCGGCGAAGCGGCCTTGCACGGCGGCCATGGCCTTGAGGGCGGTCATCACGCCCTTGTCCTCGGCGAGTCGGCCGACATAGAGCAGCTTGGTGAGGGGACGCGTTGCGGGGGCGATCTCGCCGGAGAACCGGGACGTGTCCACGGCGTTGTGGATGACCTGGCCGTGGCGCACATCGTAACCGCTGTCGAGCGTGAGTTCGCGGAGGAAGCGGCTGCAGAAGTAGACGCGTGGAAACCGGATCTTCGCGATGGGGCCGGTCGGGGCGATGGCGTCCCAGGCGCGGCGGAAACCGCAGGCTTCGAGAGCTGCGCGGATCAGGCGAACGGCCCCGTTGGGTTTTGGGCGGTTCCACCAATCCAGCCACACATCGGCGACGAGGCTGCGTGCCACCCAGTGGTCGGAGACGAAATAGACGAAGGGGACGCCGAGGCGCTGGAGCGTCAGCGTGAGTGACTTGGAAAGTCCTCCGAGATTGAAGACGTGGATGATGTCCGGCCTGAACTCGCCGACGCACCTGCGCAGGGTCTCGTTGTTGTGGAACTCGAGTTCGCGCAGCTTGTGGATCCTGAGCCAGGGATGGCCGAAGAACCCATGGATCCGGAGCGAACGGTCGACGCCGGTTTCATCGGGGCGGGTTGCGGATCCCTGGACCTGATGATTGGAAGTGAGGACGAGCGTCTGGTGTCCGCGCGCGTTCATGGCGCGGTTGACCTGTTCGCAGATCAGTTCGTAGCCGCCGACGTAGTGCGGGGGATACAGGTTGCTGAGCATCAGGATTCTCATGATCCACCTCCGTGTGCTTCGGCCCAGCCATGGCGGAAACCCGCGAGTTTGCCGCTGCGCTGGTGCCAGCGGATGCGTGTTGCGTGGGGCCATTCCCTGAGACGCCGTGTGCGTGCGCAGAAGGCGGCGTCGTGGCGGATGTCGCTCAGCCAGCCGAGCGCCACCGTCTTGATCCAATGGAAGTCACGCGGGGAGCCCTGCCAGGCTTTGCCGATGGCGCGGGCGTCGCCGAAGCTGCGTTTCCGGGCCTGTTCCGGCGTGTAGTTGTGGGAGTGCATGGCGACGGAGTCGGGGACGTAGAGGACCTCCAGGCCCTGCGCCTTGCACCAGCGCGTGTATTCGTCGTCCTCGGCATATTGCAGGTCCTCGCGGAAGCCGCGTCGGGTCCAGGTGTCCTTGCGCAGGCCGCTGCTGACCATGCTGAAGAAGTGGTCCCACCGGGCGGACTCGCGTCGTGGGCCGAAGCATCGGTCGTAGTCGCAGGCGAAGACCGCGTGGCAATCGGGCCGGGGGATTTGCCGGCCGAAGCACGCGGCGACGCCGGGGTTCTGGAGCGCGTCGAAGAGCGGGCGGAGCCAGTTCCGGCCCTGGGGTGTGGCGTCGGCGTTGAGGAAGACGCAGGAATTGGCGCGGGCGAGGTGCATGCCGTGGTTCATCACCCGGCTGGGGTTGTATTCCGCTGGCGTGATCTGGACGAAGTGCGCGGGTTTTGCGGCGCGGATCAGTTCCTGGGATCCGTCGGTGCTGCCGCTGTCGATGACGATGAGTTCCGAGTCCGTGAAATCCTGGGCGATCAACGCGGGGAGGGTTTCGCGCAGGGCCCAGGCCTCGTTGTAGCTCCGCATGATGATGGAGACGGCGGGGGTGTTCATGCGCAGCGCCTTCGGAGAAGGGGCCATCCTGCCGGGAGTTTTCTCGAGAGCGACCCCTTTTCCTCCTTGGTCAGGGCCATGCGCCAGAGGCAGATGAGGGCGAGGGATCCGGCCAGCGTTGATTCGACGAACATCGCGCCGATGACGGAGCCGCCGGGGGCGAGCACGACCCATTTCAAGGCCATTAGCAACCCGAGCATGGGGAGGCTGGCGGCCCAGGACGGCAGGACCGCGACACGGAACAGCTGCCAGCGGCTGACGTTGATTTCGCGGGCCATCCAGGGCCAGAGATGGGCCCAGCCGAAGTAGAGCGTTGGGACGAGGGATCCGACGGCGACGGCGATGACGCTGCGGAAGGACAGGACGAGGGCGATGCTCAGGACGAGATTGGCTGCGGCTTCGGCGAGTCCGAGCCACATCAGGCGGCGTTCGTGGCCGCACATCATGAAGATGCGTTTGGACACGCCGTGGGTGAGGAGGGTGGTGTAGAACCAGGCCAGGAGCACATGGCCGACGACGGATGTTTCGCGGGCGATGGCGCGGTCGCCGGTGAGCAGTTGGAGCAGTTCATCGAGGTAGAACGCGCACAGCAGGTAGAGCGGTGTGGCCATGAGCACGCTCCAGCGCAGGCTGTTCACGAGCAGGTCGCGCAGCGCGGTGCGGTCGCCGGTGGCGTGCAGGTGCGCGGCGGCGGGGGAGAGGGTTTCCTGCACCTGCCGGGTGAACTGGCTGAAGATTTCGGCGATCTTCGCGCCGGCCTGATAGACTGCCACTGCGCCGATCGAGAGTGTTGCGCCGAGCACCAGCTGGTCGGTCTTGCCGAGCACGATGTTCGTGGCTGTGCCGAGGTAGGCGAACAGGGAGAACTGCATCGTCTCGCGCATCAGGCTTGGCGAGAAGAGTCGTGGGCTCAGCCGCACCGCGGGCATCTGTCGCAGGGCGAGGAATGCGGCGATGAAATCCGGCACCAGCGTGAAGAACAGGGCGACCACCATCACGGACAGGAAGCCCCAGTGGAATTTCACGGCGCAGGCGACGAAGACCAGGCGGAGCACCGACGCGGCTGAGACGAGGTTGTTGGCGAGCCGGATCCGCTGCTGGCCCCGCAGGATTTCCGGGAAGATCCCCATGGGAAACGCGAGGCCGATCCCGACGAAGAAGACGACCAGGATGCCGCGGAATTCCTCGGTGTTCCGGGGTGACACCCCGAACAAGCCGATGAGATGTCCCGAGGCGAGCAGGACGGTGCAGGCGATCAACGCCGCGATGCCCGCGTAGAACACCAGGATCGTGCTCAGCACTCGGCCCAGCTTGTTCCAGTCCTGCTTCACCGAGAGCTCGGCGACGAGTTTTTGGGCGGCGAACCCGAATCCGAAATCGAGCAGGATGCCGTAGCCGAACACGCTCCAGAGCAGCGACCAGAAGCCGAACTGCTCCTTGTCGAGCGCCTGGTAGAGCATTCGGAAGGTGAGCAGGCCCACTCCCATGCC
>CAIMTB010000554.1 GCA_903844265.1 uncultured Verrucomicrobiota bacterium | reverse complement strand
GGTGCGGTCGGCGGCGCAGAAGGTGGTACTGCGCCCGCGTCAGGAGCAGTTGCTGAAGCTGCTGGGTCAGAGCGGTGGTTTGACCCCGGCGGAGTTGCGCGGCGCGCTCAAAGTTTCCAAGCAGGGTGCACTGGACTTGCTACGGCCGCTGATACAGGCGGGTCTGGTGAAGCGCGTGGGCACCTTGAAGACAGGTCGTTACCTCCTCCAGTGAGGCGCCCGGCGAATCCTCGCGGTCTTGGAATCGCTCCAGCAGAAATTGGATGGCGCCGTGGAAGTCGTTGCCGCTCCCGGACTGGACGATGGAACGGGCGACCTGGATGGCTTCCGGAACCTCAACGTGGGGACTCGCCCGGGCAAGAATCTCGAAGGCGATAGATCGGCGGCGGCCCCCGAACGAATCGCGGGACCGTCGGAAGCCAAGGCATTCTGTCGCGTGCCTCGACAGTTCCCGCAGAACCTCCTGTCGCTGTTCGGCGTCAGGTGGGGAACCCTCGGCCATTTCATCGGCGCACCAGTAGGCAATCGACGAGAGCGCCTTCATCAGGTCCGTCTCGGCGACGGTGCTCCCAGGTCCCGGGGATTCCCGAACGGCACGGACGGTATCAATCAGCGCCCTGGTCCTTTCGGGATCGCTCGCGAGGACCTTCACGAAGCGGCCAATCTGGTATGCAGCCCAGGGCAGGGCATCGACGCGATCCTCCACGGGCGGATCGACGAGGCACCGGCGGATGTCGACCAACGCCAACTCGAACTTGCGACGCTGCGGCCTCATGGGACTCGGGCTGATTCAGGTCCCGAGCCGAGGTGGCGGGCAAGCCCTATACCGGCATGTCGGCCGTCGCGTTTCGTCACCGAGCGGGCTTGTAAGCATCAGAACCGGTTGCCACTGAAGGGCTTGGGGGCTTGGCACCCCCTCTTTGTCTACAGTTTGTATACATGCTTACATGCTTGTGGACTGGTACTTGGAACTGAAATTCGCGTGTTCGTTCGCACCGAAGGTGCATCCGGTGTGTAGCGGATTCCGGGGGTTCGGGAAGAGTGGGCCGAGGGGTGTAAGTGCGCGAAATCACTGGGCAGAGTTGTCCATAGGCGGCGCGAGCGTGGGCCGATCAAGGGGCCCCGCAGAGTGAGCGCCGACTGTGGGCAACTCGTGGGCCTCTCGATGAACGGGTGTACGGAGGCTTGAATGCGGCGGAGGCTCGTCGGACCGGGGGGGGAGCGCAGCTGGAGGCTTGCGGATGGGGAGGGCTCGCGAGGGGGGAAAAGGGCGGGGGGGCGGGCGCATCGAGAATGATGCCGGCAGAGGGAGGCGGTACGGGCCGGGTATGGGAGGCGTCGCGAACCGCGGGGAAAGTCTAGCGAGGCACTGGGGGATTGAGCCGGCTGCAATGCGGTCAGGTCGGGATGGGGGGCGGTGTTGCCGCCGGGTTTGGTGACTGGGAAACCGTTTCGAATGGCAGCGACTTCCCTCCCCCCCGCCGGATCCCTCCGGCGGGGGGGCCTTCGGTCAATCGTCGGTCTGACGCCGTGCCGGGGTCGGCGTTCCCCGGATGTAGTCGGCGGCTCGTTGGGCGGCCGACGCGGCACGAACGAGCAGGCGTTGATCCTTCCGGAGGGCTTCCGCCCACCCCTTGATGTAGGAGGCCTGAAGGGCCTCGGTTCCCGGGGTCTCGATCCCCGCGAAAGCGCAGAGGAAGGCGGCGCCGAATTCCGCCACGAGCTCCTCGAAGGAGTACCGCGTGAATCGATCCCCCTCGACCTCCCCGAACCGGTCGAGTCGCTTCCTATGTCCGGTGGCATGAACCTCCTCGTGGAAAAGGGTGCCGTAGTACTCCGGGGCGCTCTCGAACTGGCTCAAGTGCGGGAGGGTCACACGGTCCCACCGCGGGCTGTACGAGGGCTCCCGGGTGGCCGCGTGGACGATCTCAGGCTTGTCGGGCATGCCGTCGAGCAACCGGTCGGCGACGCTGAAGCGGTCGTTCATCCGGTTCGGGACGTCGTCCCCCGGCCGGGCGACCCCTTCGACCTGGTCGAGGTTGAAGACGGACGCCGAAAACGGGACGCAAGGCGCCAGGTCTTCCCGCCCCGATTCCTTGCGGAGGCGGGCGAGCTCCTCCGGCGTGCGCCACTTCCAGAAGACCTCGGGCAGCAACAGCGTGGTCCG
>CAIMTB010000553.1 GCA_903844265.1 uncultured Verrucomicrobiota bacterium | reverse complement strand
CGATCCAAAAGCGCCAGATCGATCCAGCGTCCACTGACTTTGACGGCCCCAATCACAGCCTTCAGCCTGAGGCAGGCGGCGTGCCATGTCTAGTCTGATGATTTTCGGGGAAGGGTGAGACGGTAGGGCGCGCACTCCGCTGCGCGCCGTCCTCGCGCACACACCCAGGCACGGCGCCCTCGGAGAGGCCGCCCTCTTCTCCCCGCCCCTCAGTGTCCGTGCCCGCAGCTGTGGCCGCACACTCCGCAATGCCCATTTCCGCTCCCGTGGGAGTGCGTGTGGGCCCCGCCCTCGGCCTTCTCCCAGTGCGCGTCGGTCGGGCTTGCGATGACGATCGCTCCTGTCGGACAGGCCTCGGCACATTCCACGGCCACCTGCTGCAATCCCTCCTCGAAGGCCGCATTCATCGGTGCCGAGACACGCACGTCGAACCCGCGCCCCACGAAACTCAGGCCGAGCGGTTCCGCGGCGTCGGACGCGATCTTGACGCAGATGCCGCAGAGGATGCACTTCCCCGACTCGAACAGGACTCGTCCCGGATGGACTTGCTGTTCGAAGGCCCGGCGTTGTCTCGAGAACCGGCCGAATTCCGCGCCATAGACCTGGGAATAATGCTGCAGGCTGCAGTTCCCCTCGGCCCGGCAATCGCAGTGCAGACATCGCGCGGATTCATCGGCGGCCTCCTGTTCCGAATATCCCGACGCCCCGCCCGCCGTCGGCACAAGTCGCGGCGCTGAACTGGCCCCCTGCTGGAACGTCAGCAATTCGGGACGTTCCAGCCGGCCCATCAGGCTCGAGAACGGCTTGGCATCCTTGGCCGGTGTCGCGCCGGCGAGAAACTTGTCGATCGCCTCCGCCGCCGACTGCCCCTCGGCCATCGCCCGGACCACCTGCTTCAACGGCCGGATGGCGCTGCCCGCCGCGAACACGCCGTCCACACTCGTGAGATACGCGTCCGCCCGCACGATCTTCAAACCTGCTCCCGTCAATTCCACCCCGAGCGGCGTCCCCTCGCCCTTCGCCAATTCACCCACCGCCAGCAGAACCGCGTCATGCCCGGCCCGGAGTTCGGCCATGCCCGACTCCCCGCCCACCGCGACACCGGTCCGGAATTCCACACCGAACCGCTCAAGGTCCTGCAACTCCCGCTCCACCAACCCGGCGGGCACCGACTCATCCGCGACCGCCTTCCACAACGAACCGCCGGCCTTGGGATTACGGTCGTAGACCACCACTTCATGGCCGGCCCGACAAAGGGCATACGCCGCGGCCAACCCGGTGGGTCCGGCCCCGACCACCGCGACCCGCCGCCCTGTCGCGGCCTTGCGCGGCGGAAGGTAGCCGATCTCGCGCGACTGGTCGTTGTCGGCGACGTAGCGCTCCACGTCGCGGATCGCCGCGGCACTGTCGCAATTCCCGCGCCGGCACCCGTTCTCGCACGGACGATGGCACAGTCGACCGAGCACCGCCGGCAGCGCGAGCGCCGCGCGAAGAGTCCCGACGGCCTCGACGGGCTTGTGCTCCTGCACCTGGCGCAGCATCTGCGGGATGTTCATCCCCAGCGGACAGATCCGCGCGCAGGGCGACAGGCAGTCGCCGACGTGATCGCTGAGCAGCAGCTCAAGGGCCGAACGCCGAAGCTCGTGGACCTCCGGCGTATCGCTCTCGACCACCATGCCGTCCATGACCTTCATCGCGCAGGACGGCACGACGCTGCTGCGTCCGTTGAGCTTGAGTCGCACCACACAGACCAGGCACGACGTCATCGGACCGCAGCGCTCGAGATAGCACAGTGTCGGGATGTCGATCCCAAGCCGCCGCGCTGCCTCCAGCAACGTCGTGCCTTCGGCGACCTCAACCTTCCTTCCGTCGATGGTGATGAAAGCCATGGCGGATGGGCCTCAGTGGATTTCGACGGCGCCGTACGGGCACACCCGCTTGCAGGTGTCGCACTTGGTGCACAGGTCCTGCTGGATCGCGTGCCGCTGGTACGGCGTGTAGGGGATCGCGGCGACCGGGCATTGCTGCGAGCAGATCGTGCAGCCGGTGCAGCGATCGGAAATCTGGTAGTGGATCAGCGCCTGACATTTGCCCGAGGGACAACGCCCCGCGAGGTGGGCGTCGTATTCGTCCCGGAAATAGCGGAGCGTGGTGAGGACCGGGTTCGGCGCCGTCTTGCCCAGCCCACAGAGGCTGCCCTGCCCCACCGACAGCGCGAGGCGCTCGAGTTCGGCGATGTGTTCGATCCGGCCCTTGCCGGTGCAGATCAACTCCAGCAGGTCCAGCATCCGCCGCGTGCCAATGCGGCAGAACGTGCATTTCCCGCAGGACTGCTCCTGGGTGAACTTCAGGAAATACCGGGCGATGTCCACCATGCAGTCGGTGTCATCGAGGACCACCAACCCTCCCGAACCCATGATCGCACCCACCTCGCGCAACGAATCATAATCCACCGGCGTATCCGCCAAGCGCGCCGGAACACAACCGCCGGAAGGTCCGCCAATCTGGACCGCCTTCAATCTCCGGCCCGGCACGACACCGCCCCCGATCTCATCCACGATCTCGCGGATCGTCGTGCCCATCGGGACCTCGATGAGCCCGCCCCGCTGCACCTTGCCCGCGAGCGCGAAGACCTTCGTGCCCTTGCTCGACTTGGTGCCAATGGCCGCAAACGCATCCCCCCCCTTGCGCAGGATCCACGGCACGCAGGCCAGCGTCTCGACGTTGTTGATCAACGTCGGCTTGTCCCAGAGGCCGGACTCGGCGGGGAACGGCGGTCGAAGCCTGGGCATCCCGCGTCGTCCCTCGATCGATGCGATCAACGCCGTCTCCTCGCCGCAGACGAATGCGCCCGCGCCCTCCTTGATGCAGACGCGAAACGGATACTTCGTCCCGAGCAACCGTTCCCCGAGCCATCCGCGCTTCTCCAGCAGATCAATGGCCGCCTGAACCCGTTGCACGGCCAGCGGATACTCGCGCCGGACGTAGAAGATTCCCTCGTGAGATTCGGTCGCGATCGCCGCGATCGCCAAACCCTCGATGATCCGGAACGGAAAGGACTCCAGGAGCATCCGGTCCATGAACGCACCGGGATCACCCTCGTCGCCATTGCAGATGACGTACTTGGTATCCGCCACCTGCTTCCGCATCACCGCCCACTTCGATCCCGTGGGATAACCCGCGCCGCCACGCCCTCGAAGCCCGCTGCGCGTCACGTGATCCACGATCTGGTCGGGCTTGAGCTCGACCAGGCACCGCCGCAACGCCGCAAAACCGTCGTGCCTCAGGTACTCCTCGAGGTTCAGCGGATCGAGATCGCCGAAATGTTCCGAGGCGATGTGGATCTGCCGCCCGAGGAACGCCCGGGCCGGACCTCCGTCCATGTCAACGGCACACCGCTGGGTGGGGCTGTCGTCCTGCTCGAGAAGGACCCGATCCACCGCCCGGGCAGCCGTCCGGGCCAGACGATTCCAGAGGCTCGGCGGCCGGAAATTGTCGAGGACAAGCTGCCGGGCCTCGTTGGGCTTCACCGCGGCGTAGAACCGCGACGGTTTATCCGGACGAAACACCTCGATCATCGGTGTCTGATGACACATCCCTACGCAGCCAACCCGCTTCACGCTGACGCCGACCCCGACAAGCTTCGCAGCCTCGCCCAGTTCCGCGAACAGACGGTCGCTGCCTTTCGCTATGCAGCACGACCCCAGGCCGACCCGAATCTCCGGCTGCTTCCCCTCTGCTGTATCATCCGCCTCCTGCTCGTGATTCGCGCCGTGAGCCCCCCCGTTCGCATGCGAATCAAGGAACTCACCGATCATCGTCGGCACCTTGTCGGTGTCGAGAAGACCCGTGGTGAACTGGTCCAGCTTCACCACCGGCGCCAGCGTGCAACAGCCCAGACACGCCACCGGCTCGATGGTGAACTTGCCGTCCGGGTCCGTGTCCTCGCCCGGCCGGATCCCCAGGTGCCGTCGCAACGCATCCTCGACACGGTCGGCCCCGGTCACATGACAGGCCGTGCCGTGGCAGACGTGGACGATGTGCTTGCCGACCGGCTTGTGCCGGAACTGGTCGTAGAACGTCGCGATTCCCCAGATCTGTGAAGGGGTGATCTCGCTCACCTCGCACACGCGTCGAAGCGCCTCCTCGGGCAACCACCGGTAATGCTCCTGCAACGCCTGCAGGATCGGGATGACGGCATCCTTCGACCGGCCGATCCGGGCGACGGTTTCGTCAACGAACGACAAGGTTTTAGCGGACATCGGCGACCTGGGTTGGCCCGGCGGACGCGCCAAGGCAGTACAACAACTTCCGCGTTCGGACGAACAGTCGATCCCCTGCGACGGCGGGACTCGCGTAGACTTCGTCGCCCATCTTCAACGCCGCCAACTGGCGGAACTCACGGCCGCTCGCGACGACGAAAACATCCCCGGGCTGTGCGAAGAGGTACAGCCGCTCGCCCGCGATCATCGGAGAGGCCTGCATCTCCATCTCGAAATTGTGCTCCCACACCTTCACGCCGGTCCCCAATTCGCGGCAGATCACCATCCCCTCCGTGCTGGCCGTGTAGATCAACCCCCCGAAGACGATCGGCGAGGGAACATCGGGGATTTCCTTGTCCAGCTTCCAGGCAATGTGCGATTCCGTCACGTCTCCCGAGCCATCGACCTTCAACGCCGTGAATTGGCGGCCCGGGCTCGACGCAATCACCAGACCGTTCCCGAACGCCGGCGACGGTGCGAGTTCACCCCCGAGGACTTTCGCGCGCCAAAGTTCAGCGCCCGACGTCACGTCATGCGCCATGAGCAGCGGATCGCCCGCGGTGATGACCTGGGTCTTCCCGCCGGCAGCCACGACCAGCGGCGTCGCCCAGCTCCCACCCACCGGCCGCTTGGTCGTCCACACCGGTTCACCGGTCCGGACATCAAGGGCCATCAGGGACGACTTGTTGTCCTCGTCCCGCCCCTGGTCGGCCTGCACGAGGAGGCGATCCTGCCAGACCACCAGCGAGGACGCATGACCATAGCCGTTCTCCGAGAAATCGAGGCGTTTGTTCCACACCAGGTGACCTTCAAAATCCAGCGCGCCAAGCTCGCCCGAGGCGAACACCGCGAATACCCGATGTCCGTCGGTGGCCACCGTGCTGGCCGCCGCGCCGCTCTGCTCGGGCGGCTCGACGCCGGGCACCGGTGCATTCAGCGGGGTCACAGGCCGCTGCCAACGAATGGCGCCGCTCGAGGCATCAAGGCAGAAGACGAGCCGGCTCTTCTTGTCACCGCCCGTCAGGAAAACCCTGTCCTCCCACACCACCGGCGAGTTGTACCCCGCCAGGGAGATGTTCGTCTTCCACACCACGCCCTGACCCGTCGCCACATCCCACGACGTCGGAACAGTCTGGCTCGAACTCACGCCCGATCCATCCGGACCCCGAAACCCCGGCCAGTTCCGGGCCCATTGTTGCGCCGATGGCATCGCTGATACCGCGACCGCCGGAGCACCCGGCACCAACGATGCGCCCGGGTGGGTGGATCCGCCCCCGGCGGGAGACTCCGAAAGCGCAGCCAGGTTTCGTGGAAGATGCGTGCGCTCCGTCAGGCCCATGACCAGGAAAGTGGCCCCAAACACCCCTCCAGCGACCACAACCGTGATCCTCGCGCGTCGCGCATCGGGCTCCCGGTCAGGCGACGCCGTCGGCATCCGGACCGGGGCCGGCGACCGGAGGCCGGGCCATTGACGAGAGAACCACACCAGCGCCACTCCACCGCCCAGAAGCAGCCAGGCTCCGAGACGGTTCCTTTCCAGCGCGCGGAAATAGGACCGGCGCAGCGTCAGGTCCTGATCACGGATCAACTTCTTCACTTCCTCGTTGGACGGCTCATGCTCAAGCCGTACCCGGGCAGCGGCGAGTTCCTTCGAACGCCAGGGTTCCTCCTTCGACCTTCCCATCTGACCGACGGTCATCACGAGCCCCACGGTCACCACCAGCAATGCGAATGCGGGAGCGAGGGGCATGCCTCCCACACGCGACCAGACACCGGCTATGGGTGGGATCGATGGGTTGGCCGCTGCTGCTGCCGCCGCAGGGGCCTCGGGAGCCGTGGACGTCGTGATCACGGGACCTTCCTTCATGCATGCCCTCCCGAAGCGCAGCCGCAGCCGCCGGATTTCGGGGCGGAAACCGCCACCGCCGGCACGACCACCGCCGGCGCGATCACCCCCTCGGGTATCGGCGTGAGGCCGAGTCGGATCCGTTCCTGCGGGCAGCTTGCGAAACAGCGGGCACACGCATAACAGCCGGTCCGGTCGGGTTCGTAATCGGCGCGACGCCGGACCATGCCAAGGCTTACAAGTTTGATCCCCACCACGATCCCGCTCCAGACGCCGAACCACAGGCCGGCCGTGCGGAAGCGTTCGCGCAGGTCGAGGGCCCGGGGAAGCAGCACCTTGGCCTGCTTCTCCGCGCGGGTCAGGGCGAGGCGCTGCGCATTGTTGAGGCGCGCGATGGACTCGGGCGACAGGCGCTGGGCGTAGGTCTCGGCAAGTTCCACGGTCGGATGCATCCGCGCGGCCGAACCGCCGAACACCCACCCGACGCCCGCCCCGGCCGCGACGATCAGCGGGAGGAGGACGAGGACCGTGATGACCCGGCGACGGGCCGTGGCCACGTCACGAGGGCGCGAGAGACCGGCATCGGGTTCGCGAATCACGCCAAACGGGCACGACTCCGTGCAGAGACGGCACTGGGTGCAGGTGTCGGGCGTGATGCGGACCTTCCACCGCGACAGGGCGGAGGCGATGCGAAGCAGGGCGCCGTAGGGACACAGGAAACGGCAATAAGGCCGGCCGATGAACATGCCCACACCCAGAAACGCCGCGCCTGTCAGGACCATCCCCGTGCTCCCGCTCAGACGAAAAATCGGGATGAACGGGTCGAACCGGCAGATGACAAATGCCGCGCCCGTGGCCGCGAACGTGATCCCCGCCCCGAGATAGATGAAGGGCAGGATTCCCAGCCCGTTCTCGAGCCATCGCGGCAGGCTCAACGGTTTCACCAGAACCAAATCCTGAAGCGCCCCGTGCGGGCATACCGCCGCGCAGAAGGATCGTCCGAAGAAAAGCGCCACCAGCAACGGCGCCGCGAAGAACGCAGCCACGCCGACCGGCAACGCATAACCGCTCCCGAACAGGGCCAGGGCGACGTTCTGGACCGAGCCGATCGCACAGATGCAACCCTCACGGTAGAACCCGAAGTAGACCATCGAGAACATCGACAACGCGACGATCCCCCGACGCGACCGCTCACGATGTACCAGCCAACTCGCCAAACCCAGACACCCCGCAAGCACGATGACGTCGAGATACTCCAGTCCCTGCGCACGGGCCCCCGGGTATTCGGTCAACGGCATCTTGTAGCCGCTGTCGAAGTCCGGCGGAAGGAACCGCAACTCCCCCGCCGCCGCTCCCAGCGAGAGCGTCAGGAGAGCCAGCCTCGAAAGCCACGTGAGACATCTGCCCATCCTCAAACCCCGGCAACCACTGGTGATCTCGGAGGACATCGTCAGGTCGTGAAGTGGAAGTACGGATCCTTGGCGGGCGCCCGGTAGAACGCATCTCCCGGACAAGCCTTGGCGATCGCGCACTCGTTGCAGTTCAGGCAGCGGTCGTGGCGGACCTGGAGATGGAACGACCCATTCCCGAACACGCGACAGCCATCGACGCATTTCGAACAACCGATGCAGAGCGACTCGTCCAGCGTGTATTCGTAGTACGGATCCTGCACGAACTTCCTGAGGATGGCCCCGGTCGGGCACAGCTGAAAATCAGCCCCGGTACCTTTGTCCACCACCTGCGGCATGAAGTAACCCGTGCACATGTCGCAGTAGCCACAGATCGGAAACCAGTTCACGCACTTCACCGCCGACATCTCGAGCACGCAACTCGTCGCACACCGGCTGCAGCACAGACACTTCCTCGGATCGATCTGCCACACGGTGTCGTCCGCCGAACTCCGGTGGCTCATCACCCCGGCCATCACCCCCGCCCCCGTGAGCCCACCAACACGCAGACCGTTGCGCAAGAATTCCCGCCGCGTCGTGTGGTCGTCACCTGATCCCGTGGTGTTCATCTTCTGGAAGTCCCCGGGTTCCGGTCACGCCCCCTTGCCACCACCACCCCCGGCCGGCTTGCGTTGAAACGCCTGAACCGTGGCACCCACAAGGTCCAGCACCCACACCTTCCCCTGGGCATCCACAGCGACGTCGAGCCCGTCGTGGACGGTGTCCGTCGTCGTCGCCGCCTCCCGATCCTCCGAAGCCACAGCCGCAAAACTGTCCGGTCCCGCGACCACCGATTCCAGCCGTCCTTCGGCGTCATAGACCTTCACGCGCGGCAACCCCTTCTCCGCCGTGACACAGCGACCGTCCGGCAACAACGCAAGCGCCACCGGATTGCAGCAACCGCAGAAAGCCTCAATGGACACACCCGACTTGCCCCACGACTGCTCAAGATCGCCGCCGCGGGTGTACAACTCCACCTTGTGACGACCCGGATTGTTGACACGCAACAAACCATCCGCTCCCGGCTCGACATCGAGAAACGGACTCGGAAGAACCAAACCCGGCACCCGCCGCTCGGCGTTCTTCTCGCCAAGCCGAAGCGGGCTCCCGCCGTCGAGGTCGAACCGATACACCACCCGATTGCCCGAGTCCGCGACGAAAACATCCGTGGCCGTGGCCGCCACGCCCGTGATGAACGGCTTGCCGGAATGCGCCGGCCAACGCGCCGCCCTCCGACCGGACCCGTCGTAGATCTCCACCCGATCCCGCAGGCCCACATAGACACGGCCGTCCCGCGAAACATGGATCGCACGGACCAGATCTCCCACCGCGATCTCCGCGGCACGCGCACCCTCGGGGGTGAAGACCAACACCGACTTGCCCGAGGCAACGTAGACCCGCCCATCCGGTCCCAGCGCAAACCGCCGGACCGTGGCCCCCCCCACCGGAAAGAGGACGACACGATCGTAGTGGATCAACGCCGGGTCGACCCGGCGAAGGCTGTCGATGTCGTAACGCCAGGGGTTTTCTTCGGCCGGCGTTTCAGCCTTCCCAGCGGCCTGGACGCGCGCGCCCATGCCAACCGCGGCCGCACCGGCCGCACCCAACGCTCCACGACCGAGAAAGGCCCGGCGCGAAACGGAGGTCGAAGGATCGTTGCCTTGGGTGTCTTTCATGGGGTTTATCTCACTTTTCGTCGCCCCTACCAGAGTCCGGCTGCCCTTCCTCACGTCGGAAACCGGCCGCCTTCGGAAGCTCACAACCCGAAAACACAGGACACTCACCACAGATCGTGGGACGCCGGCAGTTCGCCCGCGCGTTCCGGGTGGCACCCGTCGCGACGACCCCGACCACGACTCCCGCGGCCAGCCATCGCAGCGAACCCCGCACAAATTCCCGCCGATTCGGGGAGGATTGCTTCACGTCTGTTCCTTGCCTGAACCCTCGGGTGGGATCCAGCGAACTGCTTGTCCTTTATGGTCAAACACTGACCCTTTCTTGGCGTAATGTTCGGAATTGGGAATGCAGACCATCACTTTGCCAACTGCAGACAAACCATCCGCGTGAGGTCCCGGGCCAATAACCGGCCACTCGCCAACCCGAACGGGGCCCAGGCATCGGTGCCCTCGAACAGTTGCGCGCTCGCAATCGGCTTGTAACCGGCAGGGGTGAGTTCCGCCGCGGTCAACTTCGCGCTGTCGTCCATCGCCAGGATCAAGCCGTCCGCCACCAT